>CAYYSX010000080.1:0-21916 GCA_964474315.1 uncultured Verrucomicrobiota bacterium
CAGCTTCCGCACCAGGTTGCCCTGCGTGTTGTACTGGTAGGTATGCGTTCCGGCCGGACTGGTGACGCTGGACAGCCGGTGACCGCTGTCCCAAGCGTAGGTATTGGTCCAGGCGTTGCCGGTCGGCTGGCTGAGGATCAGCCGGTGGCGCAACCGGGCGTTGTTGAAGGTGTAGCTCACCGTGTCGCCGCTCCAGGGGCCGTCTTCGCTGGTCAAGAGTCCATGGGCATAGGTGTACCTCGTGGTCCCCACCGCGTCCACCATGTTGGTCACCCGACTGAGGGCGTCATAGGTATAGGTGATGTCGGGAGTGCTGTTCGAGTAGTCGATCTTGGTGAGATTCGACTGCGGGTCGTACAGGTATCGGGTGTGTCCTTTGGCCTGGCTCCAACGATTGGTCAGCCGCCCCAGGGCGTCGTACCAGTAGCTCAAGTTCACCACGCCGTTGGTGTAGTATTTCCCGCTGATTCGCCCGTGGCTGTCATACGCCCACTGGGTGCCCTGGCTCGTTCCGACCTGCCGTCCGTCTTGGAGCCGGACCAGATCCCCATTGCCGTTGTACACGAAGCGGTTGGTCATCAGTCCCACGAGGACCTCGTTGGTCTTCCAGCCGGACGAATGGTAAGTGTACTGAGTGACCTTACTGACGGGATCGGTGTAGCTGGTCGGGCCACGCACATTGGCCGTGTAAGACCAAGTCTCCGTCCCCCCGCCCACCAAGGCCCGGGAGGTCAGCCGGCCACTGGCGTCGTAGCGGTTGGTGGTGATCACTCCGTTGGCATCGGTCAGCGAAATGAGCCGGTCGAACGTGTCGTACAGCCGCGTTTCGGTCTTGCCGTGCGGCGTCCACTTTTCCTTCACCCGGCTCAGATTGTCATAGACCAGGGTCTGGCTGCCCACGGCGTCGGCGGTGCCGATCAACCGGCCCCGGTTGTCGTAGGTGTTGGTGGTCACCGTCCCGCCGGGGTGGGTCAGGTAAATCAGCCGGCCCAGCCGGTCGTGGTTCAGCAAGGTTGTTTCGGCCAGACCCAATCCGTGACCGCGGGTGATCTGCGAGACCTGGCCGCAGTCGCAGTATTGGTACTGGGTCAGGGTGCCATTGGGTTCGCCGACGAAACTCTTCCGTCGCAAGGCGTCGTAGGTGTAGGTGGTCGAGTTGTAGTTGGTGCCGCTGAGGACGTTGACCTGAGCGGTCAGGTCCACAATGAGCTTGCCGCCGGTACTGCCCGCATAGCTTTGGCTGGGAAAGAGTTCGTAGTGGAACCATTCCCGCCGGTTGGGTTCCCGCCGTTCCCATAGACGTCCCAGACCGTCGTAGATGTTGGTCACGGCTAGGCCGTAGGGCGTGGTCTGGACCACCCAGGTGGTCACATTGGTCAGGGTGGTGCTGTTGAGACCGGGCCGGCTGTAGCTCACGCCCAGGGTGCGGGTGCGGCTGTTGGTCCGGTAGGCCACCCCGCCGTCGAAGACGCGGGTGGTGCGGGTCAGTCCGTCGCCGCTGAAGACGTTGCTGGTGAGATTGCCCGAGGGGGTGAGGATCGAGGTGATCCGTCCCACGTTGTCGTAGGTGTATTTGGTGACTTCCGAGTTCACCGCATTGGTGATGCGCAGCACCCGGCTGTTGCTGTCATAGGCGTAGCCGGCCTGAAAGATATTGGTCGGCCCGCGGTGGACCAGGAGGTCCAGGTGGTTGGTGGCGTAGGTGTAGGTGTTGGTCCGGTAGCGGGTGACGCTGTTATCGCGCCAGCGGTCGATCCGCTGCAGGGGGCGTTGGCGCGGGTTCCAACTGGTGGCGACATAGCGGGTGGACGCGTCCGGCAGGACCCAGGCCACCACGCTGGGCACGCTATTGGTGCCGCCATAGTTCTTGAGGACGGTGCCACCGCCGGTCGTGGGCTTGCCGGCGTAATCGTACCAGATGGCTGGGCCGTCGTTCACGCCGTCCGGACTGCCCTGGCGTTCCCAGTGCAGCACGTTGCCCAAGAAGCTGCTGGTGGTTCCGTCGTCGCCATAGCTGCTCCAATGCCGGATGCGAGCGTATTTGAACTCGGCGGCCGTCAAGGAGGACAGACTGTGGGTGACGTAGGGACTGGCCGCCCGGCTCCAGTAGAAGGTGTTGCGATGATGGGGCAAAGCGGTGTCCAGCGTGCCAATCCAACCCACTTCGCCGCCGGAGGCGCTGGGGATCGGGGGCGGGGAGGTGGGCACCTTGCCGGTGGTGTCGATGTTGATCAGGGCGTAGATCTGTTTCACCGCGCCGGGTTCGGTGATGGTGACGGCCCGATCGATCTGGTTGGAGTAGGTGTGGCCGTAGTCCCCGGTGTTGTCTTCGACCGCGAAGGAGGTCGTGCCGTAGGGCGTCACCAATTGGGAGGGCCGATCATTGGCATCGTAGTTGATGCGCGAGAGGATGCCGGCCACGTCCCGGATGGTGGCCAGGTTGCCGGCGCTCTGATTGTCGTCGTAGGTGAAGGTGGTGGTTTGTCCCTGGGGTCCCACCACCCGGGTGACGGTCTGGGGGTAGGAACCATTATCGTAATGGAGCGTGGTTTCGGCCCCATCCGAGGCGATCACCTTGTGCAGGCGATGATACTTGTTCTCCGGCTGCCCATAGCCGTTGGTCACCACCGTCCAGGTCATGACAAAACGGATCGTTTCATTGCGGGGAGAGATCAGGGCACTCAAGGCAAAAGTGGGCACCGGCGAGGTGGGCAGGGCATTGGTGTACTGCTCGCGCCAGCCGTTGGGCCGGGTGGCTTGGTAGCCAATCGAGTTTTCCGCCGAGTCGTACATCATATCCATCCGCACCGGAATGGGTTTACCCCAGGCGCTGGCGCCGCCCGGGTCGGTGGCGCCGATGGGGTAGGCGTTACCATTTTGGAGATCCGAAACGGTATAACCCAATTCCCGACCATCGGTCCCCATGAGCAACACCTGCCAATTGTCGTAAGGGTCTTGGCCCACCCGCGCGAACCAGGGGCAGCGCCACAACGGTTCATCCATTCTGCCCAGCCGGCTGTAACCGCTGACAAAGCTGGCTTGGCGACTCTTATATATCACTTCCAACCGCACGGCCGGGCCATACTTGGGTTTGTAAATGTACGGGCGATCATAAAGCCACAGACTCAACCAGGGTTCGTCCACCCACCAGGTGGGCATCGCTCCCCCCTCGTTGTTACAGTCCGCACAATCCGAGTCGGGTTCGTCGGTGGAGCTGCCGTGCGGCCTACCATTGCCGCTGGATCCGGGACCTCCATTCCCACCGCCACCACCACCACCACCGCCGCCACTGCAACAGTCGGGAGTGTGGATACCGCGGAAGTGCGACTGTATTTCGCTGAACACCATCCGGTAACCATCCTGCTTTTGGAACTGGAGGTTCCTCAGCCGACGGTCACAAGGCTCCTGACTCGCGACTCGATCAACGGCGAGGATTGGCAATCTCGAAAAACCTTGGACCTCGCCGCGGGCGGCAATCTGTGGGAGATTCCGGAAGACTGGCAGAATGAGCCGGCGTTGTTCTTCCGGACGGACGAACCCGCTGGGCTTAAGCTCGGAAGACGCCAGTATTTCGACATTACGGGTCAGCTAGGCCGGCGAGTTCGCGTCGATTATCAGAACGCTGAGACCGGCTGGTCCGATGCCGATTGGCGCCCGATTGACAGTTACGACATTCCGATGGACCCTTATCGCCTCTACCTTCCGGCGAATGATAACCCGGGAAGTGTCGTTTACCGGGTACAAACGCTGGACCCATAGAGTCAGCTACAAAGGTCCTGGCCGGTTCTGCCGGGACAGGCGGCGGCGGATTTGTCGCAAGCTTACAGCAGAGGCAGACGCAGTGGAGTGCCTTCAGTAACCGGACAGGTTTGCGCGTGTCTGGTGACCAGGTCTCATTAGTATGAAGCCCATGCCGACGACGGCCGACATGACTGCGGATCTCGCGCGGATTCTGAACCTTCCCTGCTGGCGGGGGCGACCGAATGCCTCCCCGCTGACCGGCGGCATGACGAACCGAAATTACTTGGTCGAGGATCTGGCGGGGCGGCACGTCGTGCGCTTCGGAGAGGACATTCCCCATCATGCCGTCTCGCGCGCCCACGAACTGGCGGTTTCGCGCGCGGCTCACGCGGCGGGATTGTCCCCGGAGGTCGAGTACGCCGAAACTGGCATCTTGGTGATGCGCTTTGTCGAAGGCCGGCCGCTGACCCCCGCAGAAATTCGCGACCCGGCGCGCTTTGGAGCTATCACTGCGCTGCTCCGGTCTTGCCACCAGGATCTCCTGCGGTTTCTGCCCCAGCCGGCGCCGAGCTTTTGCCCGTTCCAAACCGTGAGGCGTTATGCCCAAGAGCTCCAAGCTGCCCGGAGCCCGCGGGCCGATCGGATCGAGGAACTCACCGCGCTCAATGAGCGACTGGCGGCTTCCGTGGAGTCCGAACTCGTGGCCTTCGGGCACAATGATCTCCTGGCCGGCAACGTGCTGGAGGACAGCCATCGACTCTGGCTCATCGATTGGGACTACGCCGCATTGGCCACGCCGCTGTTTGATCTCGCGAATCTGGCCACGAACAACGGAATCGAGGGGGAAGCCGCGGCGGCCCTGCTGACCGCCTATTTCGGCGCTCGTCCCTCGCCGGCAATCGCCCATGATTTTCGCGTGATGCGAGTGGCTTCGCTGCTCCGGGAGACCTTTTGGAGTATGGTGAGCGAATTGCATCCCACGTTGGAGTTTGACTACGCCGGCTACACGCGGGAAACGCTCGCGCGGCTGGAGTCTGAAATCGCCCGCTTCAAGCGAGAGCGTTAAGGGCACCCTTGGCTAGAGCCGGCTACGGCTGGGGCGGTGCATGACTTTCCTCAAGGTGCCGGCGAAGCAAATCTTCGCCGTAGTCGTTTTGAGGATCGCGGAAGACCGAATGGATATGATTGACCGGACCGTCTCGCCGCCCGGGCGGATAATTGTTGTCGAATTCGATGAGAACGGTCGGACCGTGGATGCGATAGTAGTAAGGCGCCGTCGGACCGGTCGGTCCGGCCCAAGCGAAATGCACCTGACTCCAGCCGGAACGGTTAATACGGTCGAGTTGCTGGGTCGCGAGATCCCCGCGGTAATTGCGAACATATTCGTCCACCAAGGACATCAGGCGGATTTTCTGGGTGTCGTCCAGTTCGCTAAACGGAAGTCCTTCAATTTTCTGCAGCGCCTTATCCCGGCCCGGCCCGGTGAGGATGTCGCCGGGGGCGTCCGAGCTCAGCAAAGCCTTCGTGCGCTGTTCCGGCCGAAGAGAATTCATCAAGGCGAGGCCTTGGTCGTCCTCGGCGCCCAGAACGCGCCAACCCGCGTGCAGACCGTCGCGAACTTCATGCGGATCGGCCCCCATGAACGTCGGGGTTAGGGCAACCTGGTTGCCGACCAAGCTAAAGTTCAGTGCCAGATGATGGCCATCGAGTTGCCAACCCCACGGCTGCCGCTCCGATGGTTCACCCAGGAACGACAACCAATAGTACCGCAACCCAAACATGGGCCTTTCGGCTTGGTCCTGGCCGGAGAGATAGAGGAGAACTTCATCCAACTGCATAATGCCGCTGGTTTTCAGGTAACCTTGACTGCTGAGTCCGGATTGGAGGAGGAGGTGAGCCAGAATCCGTTGCGCCGGTGTTAATTCTCCGATGCTAATTCCCTTTCGAGGATGGGAGGTGTGCGGAAGATTGCTCCAATCCTTGCGCTCCGGATCATGGACGGGAAAGACGGCCTGCTTCCGCTGATCCGGGGAAAGCGAATGGAGGAACGCTTCCGCCGCGGAGCGGATCCGGTGGGCGGTTTCGGCGGTGCGCGAGTCCTCGGCAGCGAAGGCGGAAGATTGGAGGATGAGCGCTCCGAAGATAGGAACGAGGACGGATAGAAATCGAGAGGGTGGCATGGCGGAAGGCAACTTGGCGGTGGCCGTGGAAAGTATCAATGGTGGCGATAGGCGGAACTTCTCTCCCGTTACCGGTCGTGGTCCATGGCCGAGGTTTCAGATCTTTCCAGAAAGGGGTTCAGCCCATCGCCCGAGGGCAGCGCTCTGGTCGAAGGGATCCAGGCGCACCTCCAGTTCGGTCTGGCTGCTCTCATTTCGACGCCGCGGATCACGACACTCCCGCAGCGCGGACCGGTCGGCCGGAGCCTCGAAGTTCCATTCGGCTTCGGCGGCATATCTGGGGGGAGAAACAGGAGGCGATTGACCGCCGCGGCGGGCGAATTTCATTGCCAACTGCCAGAAATGTCGGCGAACTATGTGAACTATTTTCTCCGGGTCATCGAATTGGTCTGGAAATCCAAAAGACAGCCACGTTTTATGAACTACTATTGGAAGCGATGGAGCCAACTTATTGCCGGGCTGGCCTTGCCGCTGATGGTTTTGAGCGCACGGGGTGACATCGTCAGCGACCTGATTGCTCACTGGAAATTCGACGAAAGCAGCGGAGTTATCGCGAGCGATTCGTCTGGACGCAATAACCATGCGAGTTTGATCAATTTTCCCTGGGACGACTCGATGTGGGTGGCCGGACGAATTGGCGGGGCGCTGCAATTCAATATTCCGGATGACGGCGATGACGATCAAGTCGTGACGGACTTTCCCGTCGTCCTCGATAACCAGGATTCCTTCACGTTTGCCTTCTGGGCGCGGCGGCTTCCCGGGGCCAATCCCTTCAATCCTCGGTTTATAACGCCGGTCAGCGACCAGCACTGGGTGCTGTGGACACCGGGAACCGGCGTGGGCTTCTACGTGCCGTCTCCCACCCCCGATCCGCCGGAAGGAGCGTGGCGTCATTATGTGGTTCTGTATGACCGGGCGGCGAGCCTCTACAGCGTTTATGTGGATGGCGCCTTGGTGGTGAATAACGTCAACGCCGCCCGTCCCGAAGCAGGCGAGACCCAGTGGGTGATCGGACACAAGGAACTATTGGAGGATCATCGTGATCCTTGGCGCGGTTTCCTGGATGACCTGCGGATGTACAACCGCGTGCTCACCGAGTCGGATGTGCAGGAATTGTACGCGGTCGCGGCCGCCGTGGCGCCCGGTATCGTCATCCAACCCCAGCCGATCTCCCGATTTGTGGGAGACACCGTGGTGCTTTCCGTCGTGGCCGAAGGAACGGCCCCGCTGCAGTATCAGTGGTCCAAGGGCGACGTGGTGGTGGCGGGGGCGACGAATGCCGCCCTGGTGATCACTGACGCGCAGGTTACCGACTCCGGACTGTATTCTGTCTCCATCTCCAATTCCGTTGGTTCGATCCAAAGTTCCACCGCCCAGGTCGAGATCACCGATCCGCCGCTCGATATCACCACGGGCCTCGTTCTTCATTATGCCTTTGATGAAACGTCGGGGTATGCGGTAACGGATTCTTCCGGGAAGGGCAACCATGGCACGCTCTATTATTCCACGGGCGATGGGTCGGAATGGGTTCCGGGCCGAATTGGAGGCGCTCTCCTGATGAATCCGCCGGACGGTGGCAATGACGATTATGTGATTACGGACAATCTGCTCACGTTGGAGAATCAGGACCAATTCACTTTCTCATTTTGGGTGAAGCTCGCGCCCGGCAGCGGGGTGAACCCGCGCATCATTACCCCGACCACCGGCCATTGGGTCCTCTGGACCCCGGGTACGGGGGTGGGCTTTTACACTCCGGCGGCAAGCCCCGAGCCGCTCATCGATGTGTGGCGCCATTTCGCCGTCGTGTATGATCGCGCCACGGGAGTCTATCAGCTTTTCGTCGATGGCCAGCGCACCGGACTGGAAGTGGAGGGCAGGACTCGGACGGAACCCGACGAGTCGTACTGGGTGGTTGGACACGCCGAAAACGTTGACTCCGTGGCCGACGCTTTTGCGGGCGCCATTGACGATTTGCGGGTCTATAATCGGAAGCTAACCGGAAAGGATATTGCCGCGCTTCATGCGCTCGCTCCCGCGACGCCTCCCCAGATCGCCAGCTCTCCGAAGGACCTGATCGCTCCGGAAGGCATCAACGTGACCTTGAGCGTGGTCGCGGATGGCAGCGAGCTCAGCTATCAGTGGAAGAAAGGCGGGGCCGACCTTCTCGGCGCGACGTCGGCGACGCTGGTGATTCCCTCGGTGACGGCAGCGGATAGCGGGAATTACGTAGCGGTGGTCACGAACTCCCTGGGGCAGGCGGAAAGCACACCGGCCAGCGTCACGGTCCTTCCCACCCTGGATTTGGCTGGCGCCCCGACGGTGTCCTCCGCGGATTACAATACTGATTTTACCGCCCCGAAGGCGTTCGATGGCTTGCGGCTATCGAACGGACCCAACACGTCCCGTTGGGCCAGTCCGTCCGACGCCTTGCCGCATTGGTTCTACGTGGACTTGGGGGAGGATATGACGATCCAGCATGTGCTGCTCGACTGGGAGGCGGCCTATGGGACGGACTATACGCTGCGGGGTCGGACCGAAGCCGAAGGACCGACTGATATCGCCACCGACTGGACAGAACTGGCTCTGGTGTCCGGCTACGCGCAGGCCTCCCATGGAATCGATGGCGCGGACGTCGTTTTCGATTTCGTGAACGGTGCCGTTGTGCTGCAAGGCAACACGGCGGAAGAACCGTTCACAACGATCATCAGCAGCGCGCCCAAGGTGCGGTATCTCATGCTGGATGGCCAAAGCTCCGCCCTGGGGCTGTTCTCAGTCTGGGAACTTCAGGTCCATGCGGAAGGAGCCAATCAGCCGGTCGCTCTTTCGATTTCGTCGGGACCAGCGGGCGTCACCATCAGTTGGCCGACAACCGCCACCGGCTTCACACTCGAAGAGGCGGGCAGCCTTTCCTCCAGCACTTGGACCGCCGTTGAAGGCGTCGTCAACAACAGCGTCACGGTCAGTCCAGGGGAAGCGAGGTACTACCGGCTGCACAATTGAGCCGAAGTTAAGCCGAGGACGAATCGGAAGGCCGCGGCGATTCCCGCAGGCCGGAGAATCCGTTCACCTCTCCCGGCTCGACCGGTGGCCCAATTTCAAGGCACGCGGTTGGCCGGGTATCCCCGGCGATGGCGGTCAGGGCGAGCGCGCGTGTGAAGCCGCGCCGCCCCCCCAACGCGCAAATGCCTGCCGAAGCAATCAAGGAAGTCCTGTTCCGTTTCCACAACTGGGGTGCATCTTAGTTTGGACGAGATGGCGAGGCGGATTGAGTAGGAGAACAGCGCCAGGTTGAACGGAGTTGCCCGGTACTCTCTCTCACCGGTGACTTGGCTATGATCAAACGTCTTTCTCCCGACCTCGGATCGTTGACCCTTCTGTGCCTGTCGCTAGCGGCCTGCGCCGGACTGGTGGTACTGCAGGCGGCCTGGACCGGAACGCTTCATTATGGATTTCTCCTCTTCAACCTGTTCCTCGCTTCGCTGCCGGTGGGTTTCAGCATTCTCTATGTCTGCGTCCCTGCGGCCTCTCTCCGGCTGATGGCGGCGCTGCTCTGGTTGCTTTTCCTTCCCAACTCGCCCTACCTCATCACGGACCTGATGCATCTCCGCTCCATGCGTCCCGGTCCCGCCTGGCTCGACGTGCTCCTGGTGTTTTCGTGTGCGGCTACGGGACTGGCGCTGGGGTACTTTTCGCTGATGCAGGTCCACCGCGCCCTGGCGGCGGCGGGAAAACCGGTGCTGGGCTGGTTGGTGGCGTTCGCGGCGTTGTTCTTGAGCGGGTTTGGCATTTATTTGGGCCGCTTCCTCCGGTGGCACAGCATCGATGCCGTGCGGAATCCCCGGCCGCTGCTGAGCGATATCTTCGAGCGGGTGATCGACCCGGCCGGTCATCCCCGGACCTGGGGTGTCACCCTGGGGTTTGGTCTCTTTTTGTCGTTGGGGTATGCGTTCTTGGTCGTGAATCGTGGAGGGATCGGCGCGGACTGCCGCGCGTCCAGATCCTGAAACGACACGAGCGGGGCGCGCTGATCGCGGTTTTCCAACGTCTGTGGTGTGATCCAGTCGGAGTGGATCCACCGCGTCGAGGCTCCAGGCGTCGGGACAACGCGGCCGTTGGCAGTGCCGCGTCGATCCTCCGGCGGCGCGACCAGGGCGGGTGAGGCGAGCGTTCTTCGACGTGGCGCTGCCAACGGCCGCCCGACGGGCGGAGACGGCGCCGCGCGCCATTCCTACGGGTAGGCCGTCACGCGGCGCGGTGGTTCCGCCCAGAAACTGAGATGCGCCCGCCTGCTGGGCGACAACCGACTTCGCGATTGCGGCGGAGAAGGAGGTGCGCTTTCCTCCGCCGACCTATGAGACTAAAGACTTCCTTGCTCGCCCTGACGACTGTCATCCTGGCCACCGCCCTGCCGTTGGGGTGCGCCTCGCGCAGCAGCTCGCATGACCATAGCGCTTCCGCCGGTGAAGCGGTCATGCATGGCAACGTCATTTTCAATCAAGCGATTCCCTCCAACGCCCGGCTGTCGGTGTTCCTGGTGGAGAACACCGACCTCGGCAATACCGTCGAGGTGCTGGGTAATGTGACGCTCAGTTTCGCGGGCGGATCCCCCGCTCCGTTCTCACTTGCTTACAACCCGTCGGAGGTCGAACCAGAAAACCGCTATACCCTGGTGGCCCGCGTCACCACGGGCGACGGTCGCGTCCTCATGAAGAGCAACGGCTACCTGGTGCTGACGCGCGGCGGCCCGAGCGACCATGTCGATCTCACCTTGATGCCGGCCCGGTAATCCCGGGAAATTAAGCCGGAGCCTTGGAAGACAGGACGTTGCTACAAAAGCGCAGACCCATGCTCGGGAAGACCGGCGCGGCGGCTTGGGCAGGCCCTTCGGGGTCTGTTGGCCCCGGATTGGAACCGGTTCACCCGCTCCCGGAGCCATTCACCCCGGAAGACTTTGTGCATTCCGTTCAACCGGCGACTCTCTTAATTCGTATGGGTGTCAACATTCGTGCTCTGGATCGAGTCTCCACGAGAATGGCGACCGGCTGGCGGAGATGGGGTTGCAGACTCCTGCTGGCGGCCGCGTTCCTGCCGATGGTGGCGGCTGATTCCAGCCCGCCCGCATCCCAAGCGCCCGTCCAGTCGGAGGAAACCCGCGCCATGATCGAGCGGATCGCCCGCATTCGGGAATCGGCTGATCCTCGTTCAATGGCCTATCTCAGTGATCGTCTGGTGGAGATGCTGCAACAGGAGGCAGCGAAGGCGACCAATGCCCAGCAAGAAGCCCGGCTGCGTTATACGTTGGGGCTTCAGATGCTCAACGCCGGTCAATCGGAAGAGTCCTTTGCCCAGTTGCGGACCGCCGAGGACATCCTCAGCCGGCAAGGCATCAAGTTGGGGGCCCAAAGCGTGGCCGAGCTCCGGCTTCACAAGGCGATGGCCCTGCTTCGTCTGGGTGAACAGGAGAACTGCCAACTGAACCACACCGCGCAGTCCTGTCTGTTCCCCATTGAACCTGCTGGTTATCACCAGCTTCCACGCGGCTCACGCGGAGCAGTGGCGCTGTTCACTGAGCACCTGCAGTCCTACCCCGATGATCCCGGGGCTCGTTGGTTGCTGAACATCGCCTACATGACCTTGGGGGAATGGCCGGACCGTGTTCCGGCTCGCTGGCTCATCCCACCAAAAGTGTTTGCCTCCGAATACGACCTGCCGCGCTTCACCGATATCGCTGGGAACGTCGGATTGGACGTCGATGACCTGGCCGGCGGAACCATCACCGACGACTTCGACAACGATGGGTTCATCGACATTGTCGCCTCGTCGTGGAGCCTGACGGGTCAGCTTCGTCTGTTTCACAACGACGGCAACGGACGCTTTACCGAACGAACGGCCGCGGCCGGGCTGACCGGAATCGTCTCCGGTCTCAACATCCAGCAGACCGACTACAACAACGACGGATGGCTCGACATCTGGGTTCCGCGTGGAGCCTGGTTGGGGGCGGCCGGACGCATTCCGAACTCCCTCCTTCGCAACAACGGCGACGGAACGTTTTCCGATGTCACCGTGGAGGCCGGATTGCTCAGCGAGCATCCGACTCAGGCCACGGTGTGGTTCGACTTCGATGGCGATGGGTGGCTCGACCTCTTTGTCGGAAACGAGTCGGGTGATCCCTCCCATCCCGATCCTTCCCAGCTTTATCGCAACAACCGTGACGGAACCTTCACCGAATGTGCCGACACTACGGGGATTCGTGTTCGCCGTTTTGTCAAAGGAGTGGCTTCCGGCGACTACAACCAGGATGGCCGGCCCGACCTGTTCATCTCCTGCCTCGACGGCCCGAACCTTTTGCTCCGCAACGACGGTCCCGCCGACAACGGGCGGTGGGCGTTTTCCGATGTCTCCCGTCAAGCCGGAGTCGGAGACCGCGTCATCAGTTTCCCGACTTGGTTCTTCGACTACGACAATGACGGATGGGACGACCTCTTTGTTTCTGGCTACAACATCCGCGGCGTAGCCGATGTGGCGGCTGACTATCTGGGGCTGCCGCATCAGGCCGCCCTGCCCAAGCTGTACCGCAACAACGGTGATGGAACCTTTTCCGACGTCACCGTGGCGGCGCGGCTCAACCGAGTTTGCCACACCATGGGCTGCAACTTTGGCGACCTCGACAATGACGGATGGCTGGACTTCTACGTCGGCACGGGGAACCCGGACCTGACGACCCTCATTCCCAACCGCATGTTCCGTAATGCGGAAGGACGCTTCTTCCAGGAAGTCACTACCGCCGGAGGGTTCGGACATTTGCAGAAGGGGCACGGCATCGCGTTCGTGGATCTGGATCACGACGGCGACCAGGACATCTATGCCGTCATGGGCGGTGCTTTCACCGGCGACAACTACCGCAATGCCCTGTTCCTGAATCCCGGCACGACGAACCGTTGGGTGAAGTTCAAACTGGAAGGTACCCGCTCCAACCGGGCCGCCATTGGAGCCCGCCTCAAAGTCACCCTAGCCACGCCCCAAGGTGCGCGGGAGATCTACAAGACGGTCAACAGCGGTGGGAGCTTCGGATCATCATCGTTGCGCCAGGAGCTGGGGCTGGGAAACGCCACGGCCATCACCCAGGTGGAAGTTTACTGGCCGGCTTCGGGAATCCGTCAACGATTCACCGATCTCGAACCCAACCGCGCCTACCACATCCGAGAGGACCGGACGAATGCGGTGGTCCAGACGCTGGCCTCGTTTGCCTTCGATACCCGACCGCATGCGGAGCACAGCCACGGGAGCCCGGCAAAGCCCTGATTCTTCCGGCACTCGGTAGAGGGGAGTTCGGTCTCTGGGCAGCGAACGACCATGAACCTTCCGTCGGTCCGGGTCGTGGTTGCCGACGATGAGTCGTTGGGCCGGGCGCGCCTCCGTCACTTGTTGCGCTTGGAGCGGGATTTCCAGCTCGTCGGGGAAGCCCGCACCGGACCGGAAGCCGTGGCGTTGATGCGGGCCCGGCGGCCGGACATTGCCTTGCTCGACATTCGCATGCCCGGTCTGAACGGGTTCGAGGTGTTGTTCACTCTCAAGAAGTTAGCCTCGCCGCAGTTCGCCCTGCCCGCGGTGATTTTTGTCAGTGCCTTCGGCGAGCATGCGCTGGAGGCCTTTCAAGCGGGGGCGGTCGATTACCTATTGAAACCCTTCGAGCCTCAGCGTCTCCGTACGGCCCTCCAACGCGCCCGACATCACGCGTCCGCCACGGCGATCACCGGTGATCGAACTCCGCGCCCAATCGTTCACGAAAAGATCTCCCTGCCCGTGGACGGGCGGATGGTGTTGTTGGTGCTGGATGAAATCAGTCACGCGTTGGCGCGCAACGCCCGCAGCGAAGTCTGGGCCGGGGGTCAGTCTTGGCTCGTTACCGAATCCTTGGGTTCCCTCTACGGCCGTCTGCCGGCCGACCGTTTCGTGCGAGTGAGCCGATTTGCCGTGGTCAACGTGGCCCACGTCATTGCCATGCAAACCAAATCGCACGGCGATCAACTCGTGGAACTTCGCCACGGCCTCCACCTCACCGTGGCCCGGACGCGTCGATCCGAGGTGGTGGCACGGTTGGCTCGTTGAACCTGAAAACGCGAGACGGAACCGCGGATGTCACGGATGGCGAACGAGTGAGACCGAAATGAGTCCTCGTCCCTCCGGTGAAGGCAGTGGGCGCACGCGGCGTTGAACCCCCCTCCCTCATCCGCGGTCTGGCACGACTGGATTTTGCGGTGAACCAGCCTGTTCACCGAAAGACCGAGGCTACCGTCCGCCCGTGGTCGGGAAATAGTTCGTTCGCATCGGCGCCCGAAAAACATTGGTGGGGACCGCAATTCCCGGCCGGCCGGCGGCCTGAAGAGCGCCCTCGGCCGGCGAACTCCAAGAGCGGTGCAGCGAGGCAAACAGTTTCTCAAACTCCGCTACCACCTGAGGATGCTCTTGGGCGACATTGGCGGTTTCTCCCGGGTCGGCTTCCAGATCGTACAGTTCCAGGGAGGAATCGGTTCCCGCCCGAATACCCTTCCAGTTCCCGATCCGGCCCGCTTGGGCCGGGATTCCCGCGTGGTTCTCCCAATACAAGGCCGGCCGATTGGTCATGGTGGCCTTCTCTGTCCAAACCGGCGCCAAGGAACGTCCATCCAGGTTGGGTGGAACCGGTGAGGTGGACAGGGCTGCCAGGGTGGGAAGGACATCCCACGCGGCCACGGGAAGGCGGCTCGTTGCGGGTTTGATCCGTCCCGGCCATCGAGCGATCAGCGGAACCCGGAGATCCCCTTCGTAAAGCCCCGCTCCGCCCCGGCGCCAAGGACCCATCCCCCCCAGCAGGTTGGTGGAAGACTCGCCCGGTCGTACAAAGCTCGGCACCGCCGTCAAAATGACCAGCGTATCCGCTTCCAGATGGCGCGTGGTCAAGTTCGTCAACAACACTCCCACCTGCTGATCCAACTGGGCCCATCGGCTGGCGCGGTCCAGGTCGGACGAGGTGCGTCCGGGCAGGCTGGGGGAAAACAGCAGGAAAAAGGGCAGGTCCTCATTGATGCGAATGAAATTGGTGGCCGCCCGCAGGATCCAGTCCCGGGCGAGATCGCCGGCCGACATTTCGGACCGGGCGGGAAGCGGAAAGGCAACCTCATTTCGCCAGAGAAAAGGGGTCCGTCGATCCGCTCCGTGGAAAAGCTCCAACGCCCCGAAGAACTCATTGAAACCCTGGTGGAGGGGATGGCCAGTGGTTTGTTCCCAACCCAGACCCCACTGACCGAGCATCCCGCTGCGATAACCCACCGTATGTAGGACTTCGGCCAGGGTGATATCCTCCGGTGCGAGCGGTTCCTGGATACCACTGCGGACACGTCCGTGTCCGGCATGCTGGCCGGTCAGGAGGGCGCCGCGTGCGGCCGCGGCCATCGGTGCCCCGGCATAGGCATCGGTGAACTGCAGACCTTCCGTTGCCAGCCGGTTGAGGTGAGGAGTCGGAACGGTCCTTGGCCCGTGGGTGACGACCTCGGCCGCCCCCAGGCCATCGGCAACGATCAAGACCACGTTCGGCAGGGACGTGCGTCGCGAGGGCCGGGATCCGGTGGCGGCGGAGAGAGGGACGAGGAGGGCGAGCAACCCGATCATCCCACGGAACAAAAACGACATGGGCGGAGCCTAACGGACAGATGGAAGTTCAACTAGCAGGTGATGAAGTCGGTTCGGATGTGCGCTTCAACTTGACGATGGTGGCGAGAACGACCCCGGTCATCCATTGGAGTTAGCTCCGGGATTCGGCCCGGATCTGCTCTTTCTTTTCCTCCAGCTCGGTTTCGAGACGGCGCTTCTCCTCCAAATACTGGGCGCGTCGCTCCGCGGCCTGACTGCCGTCCAAGTTTTCCATGAGGCGGGCGATGTCTTCCCGGCAGGACAGGTCCTCCTGAGCGAGTTTCGCTTTGTAAAGCGATTCCAATTCGGACAGCCGGGCCTTTTGTTTGGCGGAGAGCTTCACCGACGGTGACGCGGCCCCCAGACGTTCCATGGCCAGTTCGTAGGCGGACTTCATGGCCATGGAGTACCGCTTCCCTGGCGCAAATGCACGCGGAACCACCGAGAAGAAAAGAAAGCCCGGCCGGCCGGCCGCGCTGACTTTGCGGTGCGGGTGGGATCGCCTCGGGCGGGAGCGCGGGTCTGTGACCCGCAGCAACGTAGCTACCTGGAAGGCGATGGAATTCCCTCCGATCGATGCTCCAATGGGGTTCGGGGTGAGCTGGAACGAGCGGGCGTGGGGGAAAGAGTGCGCCTCGTGCCTTCCAGGCCGCGACGGAGACTCGTGCGGGCGAGCCACGGCGCTCCCGTCGTCGCGGCGACCATCCCGGAACAGCCTCACGGGTCCCGTTTTTCTCGGGGAATCCCCTTGCACTGAAGTCGGACCTGTCTAAGCTTCGCGGCCTTTAACGAGCAGAAACCGAGGCTTTTTATGCGTCGCCCCAAGGGGATCAAAACCAAGAAATCCGTCGCCAAGCGCTTCAAAATCAGCGCCCGCGGGAAGGTCTTCGCCCGCCATTCCGGCTTGCGCCACTTGCTGTCCGGCAAGAGCGCCAAACGTCGTCGTCGTCTGGGTGAGGACAAGGAGGTGCATCCGTCCGACGTGTACAAAATCAAGGCCTGCCTTCCCTTCTCCCACTGATCGGCTGCCGAAACATCGCAACTTCTTTCCTGATTTCCCTCCATGCGCGTCACCAACGCCCCCGCTTCCCGCAAACGTCGTAAACGGATCCTCAAGCTGGCCAAGGGTTACCGTCTGAAGCGCAGCAAGCTCTATCGGTACGCCAGCGACGCCGTGGACCACGGCCTCCAGTACGCCTATCGCGACCGCAAGACCAAGAAGCGTACCTTCCGTTACCTCTGGCAGATCCGCATCAACGCTGCCGCTCGCGCCGCTGGCATCACCTACAGCCGCTTCATGGAAGGCCTCAAGGCGGCCCAGTGCGGCCTGGACCGCAAGGTCCTCGCCGACCTCGCCGCCACCGATTCCGCCGCGTTTGGCAAGCTGGTGGAACTGGCCCAGGGCGGACTGAAGTCCAAGGCCGCCAAGGGCTGACTCGATTTTGTTTTTGTCCGAACCGGGCCTCCGTAGGGGGCCCTTTTTTTGTGTGCCCCTCCTTTTTGGGATGGAAGCCAAGTGGAAGGATTGGCCCAGTCCTCAAATCCCAAATCCCAAGCGCCAAGCTCCAAGGAAGTGGCTACCTGGGATACTTGATGATTGGGGTACATCCCGAGCGACTTGGCGATTGGAGCTTCTTTGGAACTTGGGATTTGAGATTTGGAGCTTTCTTTTCATTCCTTCTCAAACGGCGCCTTCAACACCCCTCGCCCGCTTTCCACAATCTCTCCGCCTACATCCCCGAGAATCCGCGCATGACGACGCAACTGACGTAGGGAATGCCGCGTCAGGCCAATCAGGCCGCCCGGGGTCAGGACCATCTGGGCGGCACTGGTGAGCGTGAGCATGGGGTTGAACGGACGCATCCGCCGCAGGGTGCGCCATACGGCCTCCGGCGCGTGCGCTTCCTCTTCCTTGACGAAGTCGAGCAAATGGACGCTGAGCAGGCATCCGATCATGGAACCCGCAATGAGCAGGTGATAATCACGGATGGTTTGGCCGAGAAAGGTGCCGAGCTGATCGGGCAGCAACTGGAGGATCTGTCCACCCAGCAACGGACCAGCCGCCGTCAACAGGCTGGTGAGCGCCAGGAAGACGGCCACATAAGGCGCCTTGTTGGCCGGGGCCAGCTTGAGCATCAGGTTGAACTGACAGAGCTGGAAACAAGCGGTCGTCGCTCCCACCACGAGATACGCCACGGCGAGGTGCCAGAAGAAGCGCTCTCCCGCCAACGACCACGCTGCCAACCCCGTCAGCGCCCAGACCAGGGAGGCCACATACAGGACTGGTTTGCTGCCAAAATGGTCGCACAGCCGGCCCCAGCCCTTCAACGTCAGCAATCCGCCGATTCCCGCCAACGCCGTCAGCAACCCGACGTCGCTGATCGGTCGTTTCAAGCCCTCGATCAGGAAAACCGGATAGAACGGCTGGCCCAGATTGAGCAGAAATCCCCACACGCCGATGAAGGCCACCAGCTTCAGGTAGTTCACATTGCGGAGGGGTTGCCCGATTTCATCCAGCGCCGGCGGCTGCACTTCCCGCAGCATCACCGACGGAGGGAATTTCATGCGGGTCAGGAACAGGTAGCCGATCAGGCGTCCCAACCCGGCGACGGCGAAGAGCCAGCCAAAGGTGAGGAGGGAATTGTGCCCCCGTTCCGCCAACCAGCTCGCCACCACAACGGCCAGCAGCGTCCAGAATCCGAAGATGAGGTTGCGCCGCCCGAAGTAAGCCCCGCTGAGCCGCGGCGGCACCAGCTCGGCAATTGCCGCGGCCCACGCCACCGCGCCCAGGCTGTTGGCTAGGGTCGCAACGGTCAGGATCAGCGCAAAGACGAGGCCGCGGTACGCGTCACCGATCCAGGGCAACACCGACACCAATCCCCACGGTGCTGCGCTCAGCACGAAAGAGAACGCCATGATCTCGAACAACGACAGGCGTCGGCGCAATCCGGTGGCGAGCAGGGGCTGGACCAGGTTGCACAAGTGGGGCAACGCCGCCATCAGTCCGACCGCGGCCGGTCCCCAACCCAATGCCGTGACGGCAAAGGCGATGACGAACGGAAAGCTCGGCATCGTGAGGTTGAGCATCGGCACACTGAAACACCCCTCGATAGTCGCATATTTCAACGACAGCAGGAGCTCGCGGTGCCTTAACCGGGGATTCATCCGATGCCGGACGGAATGCTCCGGCGCCAGCCCGCGAATTTCCATAGCCGATTATAGCGTGGATTCCACCCGTGCGGACCCAGGAAGACGAAGGTAAACCACTTCCGGGTCTCCCCCGAAGGAGCAGGGATGGTTCGAAGTTCCAAAGACCAAAACCCAAGCTCCAAAGAAACGACAAATCCCAAGGTTCCGGGAGGCTGGACCTCCAAAATCCGGACGTGAATCGGCCCTGAACTCTCCCCTGTAGAGTCGTCTCTCCCGAGACGACTGTCGTCTGGGGACAGACGACTCTACAAGGTGGGAAGGGACGGTTCATGGGAAGGCCCGACCTTGGCGGGGCTGCACCGGTTCAGTTTCTGACGGGGGGTTCACCGGGAACCGGGAGCTTGGAGCTTCTTTGGAGCTTGGGGTTTGGGTTTTGGAGCTTTTCTGAAGTTTCTCCCGGTCAGGGACAAAGCAATTGTGGCGCCCAGGGACAGAGTCTCTAGGGCGCTTGGGAACCGACGCCGAAATCTCCCGAGCATTTGCCTTCCCGCCCGCCGCGCCTCCGAGACATGCTCCGCACACGTATCATTCCATGAGTTCCTCTGCGGCACCTGGATTCGCATGGTGGCGGTTGCTGAACCGTTACCAATGGTTCGTCCTGATCGTTGCGTCCCTCGGCTGGTTGCTCGACTGCATGGACCAGCAGTTATTCGTGTTGGCCCGGGCGCCGGCGATGAGGGAACTGCTGACGGCGGGATTTGGTCGGGCCCCAACGGCCGCTGAGGTGGGAGAGCATGGGGCGTATGCCACGTCCATCTTTCTCCTCGGATGGGCCACGGGCGGATTGATTTTCGGGGTGCTGGGTGATCGCTGGGGACGGGCGAAGACGATGTTGCTGACTATCATTCTCTACTCGGGCTTTACCGGGTTGAGCGCCTTCGCGCAGCGTTTCTGGGATTTCGCGCTGTTCCGCTTCCTGACCGGACTGGGCGTCGGCGGCGAGTTTGCGGTGGGAGTGGCGTTGGTGGCCGAAGTCATGCCGGAGAAGGCCCGGCCATATGCCTTGAGCTTGCTGCAGGCGCTGTCCACGGTAGGCAATGTCACCGCGGCCGGAATTGGCATTACTCTCGGATTTCTGGAGCAAAGCGAGAGTTTGTGGGGTTGGGCACCGTGGCGGTGGAAGTTCGTTATGGGGGCCGTTCCGGCCCTCATTGTGATCTTTGTCCGGCGCGGATTGAAAGAACCCGACCGTTGGATTCAGGCGAAGAAGAATCCGGCCCTGGCCCGGACGATGGGTGATTATGGGGAGTTGTTTGGCAATCCCAACTGGCGTACCCCCGCCGCGGTGGCCGGGGTGCTATTGGTCATGGGCATCCTCATCGGCTTCCTGGCGCCCCTGTCCACGATTCAGCGCACGTTCGGACTGACCGAAAACGCCACGCTGGCTAAGCATGGTGTCGTGGGGGTGTTCGCCCTGCTGGCGCTGGGGGCGGGCGTCTGGACGGTTTTTGGTGGCGGTGGCGACACGCGCTATCGAGGCCGGGCGGTCGTCGGACTGCTCCTGGCTCTGAGTGGAGTGATCGGCGTGTGGGGTATCGCCTTTTTCAGTGCCGACCTGGTCCGCGGAGTTCTGGAGAAGAAGTTGCTGGCCGACGGTGTGGATCCTCGGCTGATCCCCAGCCAGCTCACCAAGTGGACCGGGATCAACTCGATGGTGCAGAACCTGGGGGCATTTTTCGGGATCTACGCCTACGGCTTGATGGCGCAGCGGTATGGGCGGCGACCCGCTTTCGCGGTCTCGTTGACTTCGGCCATGCTCTGCACGGCGGCCACCTTCTGGTTCCTGCGGGACTTCCGCGACATCTTCATCTTCGTGCCGATCATGGGGTTTGCGACGCTCTCGGTGTTCGGCGGGTATGCGATTTATTTCCCCGAGCTATTCCCCACGCGACTGCGCAGCACGGGCACGAGCTTCTGTTACAACGTCGGGCGCTTTGTGGCCGCGGCGGGCCCGGCAGCCCTGGGGATACTGACCGGAGTCGTCTATCGGGAGGCCAGTGAGCCGTTGCGGTATGCGGGCATCACGATGTGCCTGGTGTATCTGATCGGTCTGGCGGCGTTGCCATTTGCGCCGGAAACGAAGGACCAACCGCTGCCCGAGGAGGAACAGCCGGCGACGCATTGAAGCAACGGCTGAAGATGGTGAAGTTTCTGTCGTCTGTTTAGCGCCGCTGAAACCGGTTCCTAACGCATGGAAGTTCCCCAACCGCTGACCGGACACCCTCTGTCCCGTATATTCGGTTCTCATTTTTCCTTGGATCTTTTCCCTTCAGCCCGGCCTTTCCCCTTCCCGCTACGTCGATGCGTTCGCTCCATTTCCCTGAAACCAGGGACGAGAGCCGGGTGTCTTCAGCGGGAACTGAAAGTCCGTTTGACCCCTTTCGGTAAACTCCTCAGTCTGAATCTATCATGAAGTTTCGTTCGCTGCTGACGGCCGTTTCCTTGGCCGCCATGCCCGCCTTGCTGGCGGCTGAACCCAAGGTCCGTGTCATCACCCTCGACGAATGCCTCCAGGAAGCGTTTGAGAACAACCTCGAAATCAAGATCATCCGGTATTTGCCCGAACTGGCCGAATTATCCCTGACCGGAACCTACGGCGCCTACGATCCTTCCTTTTCCTTCGGCTACGATGGCAGCCGGAGCACGACACCCGGGCAGATTCGCATCGACCAAGTCAACGCCCCAGAGAACACGGCCTGGAATCAGAGCTTTGACATGGGGCTGGGGGGAGTGCTGCCGACGGGGGCGAATTATCAGTTCTTTGGGAACATGAATCCGCGGCGGTCCAAGTTTGCCTTCGAGGATGAGTATCTCTTTCAGAGCACGTTCAATGGGCGGGCCGGGGTCCAGGTGACCCAGCCCTTGCTCAAGGACCTGTGGATCGACCAGGTACGTTGGGCTATTGCGCTGAACACCCGGGTGGTCTTGCAGGAGGAACAAACCGTGCGGGCCCAACTCATCCAGACCGCGACCGAAGTACAGCTCGCCTTTTACAGCATGGCGGCTTCCCGGGAGAACGTGCGGGTGCAGGAAAAGGCAGTCGAACTCGCCGAACGCCTGCTGATCGAGAACCGCAAGCGGGTGGAAGTGGGAGCCATGGCTCCGTTGGAGTCGCA
>CAYYSX010000081.1:0-21825 GCA_964474315.1 uncultured Verrucomicrobiota bacterium
CGACTGTCGTCTGGGGACAGACGACTCTACAAGGTGGGAAGGGACGGTTCATGGGCTCCAAGGCGCCGCCACGTGCCATCAGGAGGGGTTCGGTGGCTCAGGGGTATTTGGGAGTTGGGAGTTTTTGAGGATTTGGGATTTGGCCTTTGGAGCTTTGGGTTCGGCTCTCGATTTAAGGACCCATTCAAGATCTACCCCCTTTCGCGTCTCCCCTTTCATTCTCCGCTTCCCCCGGGTCTCGGAAACCGTTAGCGAACGGGGATGAACGATGGATATGCCCGGGGACGCCACCACACGCCGGGTCCGGTGGAATTGGATCGAACCGGTTGGCGGCGGCCTTGGGTGCAGCTCAAGTATTACCGCTCCCACCCGCACGTCTTCCCGGCCATGATCCAGACCGCCTCGCCCGACGCCACGCCGGGAGCGTGGGCGACGGTTTATGACAAAGAAGGACGGGTCTTCGGCGCCGGCCTCTGGAATCCCCGGTCCCGTGTTCCGCTTCGCGTGCTGCATCAGGGAGCCGAACCGGTGAACGATGATTTCCTGGGCACCCAATTGGATCGAGCCCTCGACCTCCGGCTGAACTTCCTGGGGCTGCCAGAACGCACCGATTCGTTCCGGGCCGTGCATTCCGACGGCGACGGGCTGAGCGGTCTCATCGTCGATCGCTTTGGGGATGTTCTCAGCGTCCAGGTGCATAGTCTCGGCGTCTGGCAACGGCTGCCCGCCTGGCTGGAACGGCTGCACGCGCGCTTGGGAACCCAACGGACGGTGGTGGAGGTAGATCCGGAAGTGGCCCGTAACGAAGGGATCCGGCCAGGAGATCGGAAGTCCGATGACGTCCGGGCCGTGAAAATCCGCGAGGACGGGGTTCGCTTCGAGGTGGATTTTGGTACTGGGCACAAGACCGGATTCTTCTGCGATCAGCGCGACAATCGCCGGAAGCTGGCCGGCTGGGTGAAGGACCGCCGGGTGCTGGACCTTTGTTGCTACACCGGCGGATTCTCTCTGGCGGCCAAGGTGTCCGGCGGAGCGTCGGAGGTCACCGGGGTGGACCTCGACGAACAGGCCATCCAGCAGGCGCGTCGCAACGCCAATCTCAACAACGCGCGGGTCAACTGGGTTCACTGCGACGCCTTCAGCTTTGCCCGCCAGATGCGCAAGGATGGAAAACGCTTCGACGTCGTGGTGCTGGACCCGCCCAAGCTGGTCTTCGACCGGGAAGAAGAGGACGGGTTTCGCCGCTATGAGGATCTCAACATTCTGGGCATTTCCATCACGGAACCGGGGGGCTTGCTGGTGACCTGTTCGTGTTCCGGCCAGTTGAGTGCGGAGGAATTCGAACGCCTGGTCGTCCGGGCCGCCCAGAAGATGGACCGCAAGCTCCAGTTCCTCGACCACACCGGAGCCGGCCCCGATCATCCGGTGATGTCGAACTGTCCGGAGGGGAGCTATTTGAAGGTGCTGTGGGCGAAGGTGTGGTAGTCGGTGGTCAATTGGTCGCGGACCAGCGCACTCATGCGGTTTTGGTCTCGGATCATTACGGCAGGTTCTTTCGTGAGTCCTCCGGATATCCGTGGTTCAGATTGAATCGTTGTACGGCGTCGGCAACCAATGGGGCCATCCGGCTGAGCAGAACGAATTCGATCTCGGCACCCTTGAACAACTCATACCACTCGCGTCGTAAGTCGATGATGCGCTCGTCGTCACGGATGGGAAGGTGCCGGAGGGTGTAATCGACTTGGACGACTAGGTCGGAGGGAACATTGGGGCCGGGCAGGAGCTGCATGTCGGGTAATTGAACCTGGAAGCACCCACGCGGAACCAGATAGGGATCCATCCATTTGCCATCCCCCGCCGGCTTCTTGGCACTGTTGATCCACGCGGAGCAGAACCGGTAATTGGACCATTCGTAGGCGCCGGCTGGCTCGCTATTCACCGAGGTAAAATGATCCACCGTGCCCATCGGTTCATACATGGCCGTGTAGCCACAGCGGTGTTGGAATCCTTCCCGAAGCAGCTTGCGAAAGGGACGCCAGTAGGGAGCGGGCCGGCCCCAGTGATTGGGGTGGTCGGCGAGCCATTCAAGCCCCCTTTGGCGGACTTCGGCAAACTCCGGAGGCTCATTGACTGCGGCGACGGGGATCACCCGACAACCTCCGCGTCGTGTTGCCCAGAGCGGACGATCCAACGCGGCCAGAAGCGATCATGCCCGGCGAGTACCTGTCGCAGGCGCTTGTCGATTTCCTGTGGGGTTCGCAAACCGTCGGGAAGGGCCGGTAAATCGCCCCGCATCCAGGCCTCGGCCGCCTCAATGACCTCCTGGGCCTCTCTGGACCTCGCCTGCTTGAGTCCGAACGCCTCGGAGACAAGCCACTTGGACGCATCGCCCTGCATCGCCCAAGGCAGCGAAACCAAGTGAACTTGGCGATCCGTGCTGAGCTCGAAGTTCCATAATTTGTCTCGCTCTTCATCGAACAACGGTTCCACCGACGCCAGCACCAATGGCGCGTGGGTGGTAGCGATGAGCTGGACGCTTTTCATCCCGCCTTCGTGCAGCAGGGAAGATACGACATCCGTCAGAGCGGGAAGGAAAATCCGCTGCCACTTGGGGTGGAGATGCGCCTCGACTTCGTCATAGAGGACGACCATGCGGTCCTCGGGAGATTCACCGAGCAGTTCCGCTGCACGCAGGTGAGCTTCGCGAGCCCAGACCAGCAGATAGGCGAGAGCGAGCACCCGTTTCACCCCGGCCGCAGCCTGGGTCACCGGAATCGATCCATAGCGCGTGTGCAGTGTGGGCACCAAGTCCTCGTCTCCCAATCGGACTTGGATTGCGGGACCGATCGTCAGCTCTTCGGTGTCGTCGGAGGAAAGCCGGCGAAGGACCGTTCGGAGGGATTCAAACGCCCCGTTTCCCTTAAGACGCCAAGTCTCGACATCACGAAGGAGGCCGTTGCACAGATTACGGCCGTCCTTCGAGTTTCGATCCCGCAGACCTTGCCAGACATTGTCCCGCGAGAAGTGATAGGGACCGGCTTTTCCGCCCACATTTTCCCCCTCCCGCCAGTAGTTACGAAGCGGATCCCAAACTGAGAATCCGCCGTCCACCCGAACATACACCACGACGCCCGGCATCGGAGGTCGTCCGACACTTGGGACCCATTCGCCAAATTCCCAGCTTTGTCGGCGGAATTCGTAGGTGGCCCCTGATTCAGTCGGTAGCCCCGACCGTCCCACAACAACCCACTTCAGCCAGGGAGGCTCGCCCCGTTCGATGTCATCCTGGGCGGGACGAACCATGATCCCATAATCATCCACCCAGGAGCGGGTTAGGGCGAACCAGCAGAAGTCGAGGACCAACGTCTTGCCCACGCCGTTGTCACCCGTGATAAGGTTCAGTCGATCACCGAAGTCGAGCGACTGGTGCCGGATTGGGGCAACGCCAGAGATGGTCAGGTGCTTCAACATTGCTTCGAAATGCTGAACCAATCTGCGAACCCGTTCAGGTAAAAAGATCGGGGGACACTCCCATCGGCTGCATCTTGGGTTGGTCCTCAAGCGAGGTGCTTCCAAGCTCCAAAGGCCAAATCCCAAATCCCAAAGAAGCTCCCAAGCCCCAAATTCACGAACCTGCGGTGCCGCCTCGAGTGGGACGAGGCGAGTCTGAAGCTTCCCAACGCCCCACTTCCAGGGCGGTTCAGACGGGAACCTGGCGCTTGGAACTTGGAACTCCATGAACCGTCCCTTCCCACCCTGTAGAGTCGTCTGTCCCCAGACGACAGTCGTCTCGGGAGAGACGACTCTACAGGGGAGAGTTCAGGGCCTCGATTCACGTCCGGATTTTGGAGGTCCAGCCTTCTTTGGAACTTGGAGCTTGGCCTTTGGAGCTTTCTTCTCGGTCCCGGTCAGGACCCATTCAAGATGCGTCTCACCCCCACCCCGACTCCGCTTCTTTGAGCTTTGTACTTTGAACTTGGCGCAAGCTGTCCAGTACGGTTCCGCCCATGCGCATCCTGGTGGTGGAAGACGATCCCAAGATCGCTTCCTTCGTGGTGAAGGGATTGAAGCAGAGCGGGTACGCGGTGGACCACGCCGCGGACGGTGAGGCCGGCCTCACCCTGGCGGAAACCACCAACTACGACACCGCCGTGGTGGACATCATGCTCCCGAAGCTCGACGGGCTCTCGTTGGTGCAGCGGCTGCGGGCCCGGAGCAGCCGCGTTCCGGTGCTGTTCCTCAGCGCCCGCGCCACGGTGGAAGATCGAGTCAAGGGCTTGCAGGCCGGGGCGGACGATTATCTGACCAAACCGTTTGCCTTCTCCGAACTGCTGGCGCGGGTGCAGGCGTTGATCCGCCGGGCCACCCAGACGGGGACCGAGCCGACCCGGCTGACCGTGGGCGACCTGACCCTCGACTTGTTGAGCCGGGAGGTCACCCGGTCCGGTCAGCGAATCGACCTCCAGCCGCGTGAATTCTCGTTGCTGGAATACCTGATGCGGCATCCCGGACGAACGGTGACCAAGACCATGGTCATGGAACACGTCTGGGATTACAGCTTCGATCCGCAGACCAACGTGGTCGATGTCCTGGTGCATCGGCTGCGCGGTAAGATCGATCCGGACAAACAGCGGCTGCACACGATCCGCGGAGTGGGCTATGTTCTTCGTCCCGTGGGTTGAGCGGCTGCACCGGTCGCTGGCGGTCCGGCTGACGGGGTGGTTCGCGCTGGTGTTTCTGCTGGCCGCGAGCGGGTTGTTCGTTGGGTTGTACCGTTCGCTGGCCGAACGTATGGAGCAACGGGCCGGGGCCGAGCTGGAGGTCCTCTTTCAGCACTTCGCCCGAGTCTATCTGGGGCAGGGTCCGGACGCGCTCAAGGCGGCGGTCCGGCGCCAGGCGGTGTTTCCCGGGGTGACCTCGCTGTTTGTGCGTCTCAGCAAAAACGGGCAGGAAGTCCTGTTCGCCGAAGTGCCGCCGGAATGGTTCGAAGTGCAGATGCGGCGGGTCCCGTTGCCGGCCCGTGGGCTTTATGAAGTGGAGAAGGTTCGGGAACTGCGCATTCCCCTGGACGCCCTACGCGACTTCCTCATCGCCGAAGGCCAGCTTCCCAATGGGGTGATGCTGGAGGTGGGACGCAGCACGGACAGCCGGACCGTTCTCTTGGGTCCCTTGCGTCGGTCCTTCTGGCGGGTCGGGAGCGGAGCCGTGTTGTTGGGCCTGATCGGCGGCGGTGTTTTTGCCTGGAGCGCCACCCGGCCCATCCGCGAGGTGACCCGTACCGCACGGCAAATCATCGAGCAGGGCCAACACCAGGCCCGGGTGCCCGTCCCGGCGGGTCATGACGAACTCACCGAGATGGCCCGTCATTTCAACACCGTGCTCGATAAGAACGAAGCGCTCCTGGTAGCCATGCGCGAATCACTCGACAACGTCGCGCACGATTTGCGCACTCCGCTGACCCGGCTGCGTGGAACCGCCGAACTCGCCCTGCGTAGCGAGGACGATCCAGCCGCGGCCCGCGAAGCGTTGGCGGACTGCGTCGAGGAATCCGAACGCGTGCTGGGCATGCTGCGGATCCTCATGGACGTCAGCGAAGCCGAGGCCGGAATGATGAAGCTGCATCGCCAGCGGACGGATCTGGTGAAACTGCTGCGGGAAGTCGCCGACCTCTATGTTTTCGTCGCTGAGGAACGAAAGATCGCTTTGCGATTTGAAGTCCCGACCCGGTGCGAAGCCGAGGTGGATCCAAACCGCATCCGCCAGGTGTTCGCGAACCTGGTGGACAATGCCCTCAAGTACACGCCGGAGGGGGGCATCGTGACGCTGCTGGCCGCGCCGGAAGACCACGAGGCGGTGATCCGGATCCGCGACACGGGTATTGGCGTCTCCCCCGAAGAACAGACGAAGATCTGGACGCGGCTCTATCGGGGAGACCGCAGCCGTTCCCAGCGCGGGCTGGGACTGGGATTGAGCCTGGTCAAGGCGGTGGTGGAGGCGCATGGCGGAACCGTGGGAGTGACCGGTTCTCCGGGCCAGGGCAGTGAATTTACGGTCCGGCTCCCTGCGGGGTCGGGTGAGTTCTCATCCGGTCCGTTGGTGCAGGCAACGACCTGACCCTTCCGGCCGCATCGCTTAGATGCTGGGTTTGGGAGCTTCCCGCCGGCGAGGGAGTGGAGGCGGTGAGGAATTCTATTAAGTTCACAGGCGGCGATCAGAACGTGTTTCTGCAATTCCAACGGATTCATTGGAAGACTTCTGATAGCAGGAATCCAATCAATGCTCCCAGGCCGACCGCCATACCGATGACTTGATAGGGGTGCATATATACGGCGTCGTCGGTGTATTTCGCGCCCGCAACCGCCTGCTCGCGTATGTGTTCATAGAATTCGTTGCCGTGGTCCACTGCGGCGACGAGGCTTTTGCGGGCCTCGCCAATTTTGTCTTCCGCCAGATCAACGGTGGTGGCGATCAATTCACGAGCATCAGCGGCGAAGTAGCCCATGTCCTTGCCGATTGCTGGTATTTCTTTGTTCATAGAGTTGGTGCGTTTGGTTGGCTGGCGCTTCTAAGGGGTGAGTTTTCCTCATCATCGAGAGGAGCGGCTTACGCGGTGCGGACCACTTTCAAGAGCGAGTTCCGTCCGCCATACGGATTGGGCACGCTGTCTTGGGCCTTCGGGTCGGGCCGCCATTGGCCGTCCACCACGAGGCAGTATTCGTAGGTGCCGGGTGGCAGTGCGGTATCCTTCAACCAGTAGCCGCTGCCCAACGGGTACATGGCCTTGGCGGCGGGCTGCCAGTCGTTGAAGCTGCCTGCAATGGAAACGGTGGTGGCAAATGGATCGAAAAATTCAAACCGCACGAGCTGGGGCTCGGGACCGATGTGCCGGGGGGTGTCGTGGTGCTTACTGTGTTTCATGGTTGGGAGTTGTCGAGCGGGTGAAACGCTTTCCTGGAAGGTCGGAGCGAGCTCGATTCATCTGATGATGTTGGGCTGAAAAACCCTTGCCTGGGTATGGGGTGTTAACCTGACACCCATTTTTAGATTCTGCCGGGATGCGAAGGAAAAACCTTCAGCGACCAAAGCGAAAAATGGAGGCGGAGCGATTCTGCTTACCAAGAAAATCATCGCGGATGATCTCGGCGGCGATCAGGCTGAAAATGATGCCATTACCCCCGTAACCCAACGCGAAGTAGGCGTGCGGAAAGCGGGGGTGGACTCCGATGTAAGCCAGCCCGTCTTTCGTTTCACCGAAAGTGCCCGCCCAGGCATAAGCAACTTCCAACCGCTCATGGGGGAACAGTCGCTCGAACTTTCTCACCAGGGTCCGGGCCTTTTGCGAAATCAACGCGTCCCGGCGCTTCGCATTGACGAAATCCTCGTCCTCCCCACCGACGATGACCCGTCCTTCGGTCGTGGTCCGCAAATAGAGATATGGCATGCCACTTTCCCAAATGAGGCACTGTTTATGCCAATCCGAAATGGGCGGAAGCGGTTCACTGATGAGCGCGTAGGTGCTCTTCAAGGTTCCCGCTTCGCCGTGCAAAAGTTCCTTCGATTCGAACCCCGCTGCTATCACGGCCCGACGAGCGGTGATCTGAAAACCGTGGTGAGTGGTGATCCGGACTCCGCGCCGGGTGTGCTCCATCCACGCCATTTCCGTGCGGTCACAGACCTCCAGCCCCGCGCGCTTCCCCGCGGCGAGGAGGCCGTGCGTCAGGCGATGCGGATCAACCTGACCTCCGTCTTGGGAGAAAAGCGCAGCGGGGCGGGTGAAGGGAAAACGGGCTTGAATCGCTGCCGCGTCGTAGAATTCCAGCTCAATGCCCATGCGCCGGCGCAGTTGGAATTCCTCGCGCAGTTCAGGAATTTCCCGCTGATATCGGGCGAGAAACAAACTGGGCTTTCGCTCAAAATCGCAATCAATCTTCAAGCGCACGGTGAGTCGCTCCAACTTGCCGATCGCGCCGCGACACAACTCGTAGCTCCGGGTGGCCGCGACCGGGCCGACTTTTTTGATCAACTCCCGCAACGGAACGTCAATTTCGTATTGGAGCAGAGCGGTGCTCGCGCTGGTGCTTCCGGTCCCGATGTCGCGCTTATCCATGACCAGCGTCTTCACCCCGGCTTCGGTGAGATGAAACGCGACCAAGGCCCCGGTGATCCCACCGCCAACGACGACGGCATCACACGCAACATCCCGCTGCAACGACGGATAGCTCGCCGGGAGGCCATTGTTGACCGACCAAAAGGGATGACCCGAAGTGAGGTTCATGCCACGAAGGCCTAGTGCCTGCGGTGCGGGTTTGGCCAGAAACAAACCTGCAGATCAGGCCCAGTTGGAGGCAATCTCAGGCTACGGTTTGAAGAAGGCGCGGACCGTTTCCCGCGCCCTCCAGCGTCGCGGTGATGGTCTGCATCTCCATTTTCAGTCGTTCGTCGCCGCCAAGCTCGAACAGGGCTTCAACGGCACCCGTGATCTTCAGGCCATCCTGGTTTTGCTTGAAAGAATCGAAGTGACAAGTTACGTTATTCGTCATCTTGAAACATCCGCGCGCAACTCGGGAAGAGACTCGCCTCCGGATCATGCAAAAAGCGGACGAGCTGTTTCGCCAGTATGGCTTTGGCAAGACCACGGTGGCGGACATCGCGGCGGAACTCGAGATGTCCACCGCCAACATTTACAAATTCTTCCCTTCAAAAAACGCCATCGTCGAATCCTGTGCGAAGCGCAATCTGGCCACCATCCAGAAAGCGTTGACGAACATCGTCCAATCGCCGGCAGGGGCGATGGACCGGATCAAGGAGTGCATCCTGACCGTTTTTCGCTTCCACAACGAGCTGCTTCGCAACGAGCGGCAGATTTTCAAACTGGTCATGTCCGCCATCGAGGAGCGGTGGAGCTGCATCCGGGAATACGACCAGTTCATGCTGGATACCCTGACGCGCTTGGTGAGCGAAGGGGTGCAGAGCGGTGAATTTCGCCCTACCGAGGCCCGGGAAACGGCCCAATCCCTGCTCGATTGCCTGAGCGTGGCCCTTCATCCCCACCTGCGTCATGACTACCTCCACAATGAAAGTGAAGACCGGGTTCAGGCTCAGCTCCGTTTCGTCGGCAAAGCACTAAAGTAAATTTTTTTACCCGGAAAGTGACGTGTTTCGAAAATCATCACTCGTTAATAACCGGCATAACAAATTGAAGACTAAAATCATTTTTCAACAGGTCCCGCTCTGGGTCGTGCTGGTGTCCTTGGTGGCGAGCGGTTGTGGAAAAGGGCGGCCGGCCGAGGTTCCTGCGCGCCCTCCACAGGAAGTGGGCGTCGTCACCCTGGCCCCCGAGCGGGTGGAGATCGTCACTGAACTGCCGGGGCGCACGGCTTCGTTTCGGGTGGCGGAAGTGCGGCCCCAGGTCGGCGGAATCATTCTCAAGCGCCTCTATCAGGAAGGGGGCGACGTGCGCGAGGGAGACCAGCTCTATCAGATCGATCCGGCGAGGTATCAAGCGGACTACGACAGCGCCAAGGCGTCCGTGGCCCGCGCGGAAGCGTCGGTGGAAATCGCGAGGCTGCTGTCCGAACGCCAGCAAGCACTCGTGGCGGCCAGCGTGATCAGCAAGCAGGATCTGGACGATGCGACGGCGGCGTTGAAGCAGGCCGAGGCCGACCTGGCCTTGGCCTCGGCCAGCCTGGAGATGGCCCGGATCAACCTGGAATACACCAGGGTGTTGGCCCCCATTTCGGGAAGAATCGGGCGTTCGTCGGTCACGGAAGGCGCCTTGGTCATCCCCGGCCAGGCCGACTTGTTGGCAAGGGTGCATCAGTTGGATCCGATCTACGTGGATGTGACCCAGTCCAGTGTGGAGCTTCTGCGCTTGCGACGCGAACTGGCGGCGGGGCAGCTCAAAGATATAAGCGACCAGGAGGCCTCGGCCCAACTGATCCTGGAGGACGGCACGACTTATTCCGAACCGGGCAAGTTGCAGTTTTCCGAAGTCAATGTGGATCCGAGCACCGGCTCGGTGACCTTGCGGGCAGTTTTTCCCAATCCGCACCAAGCTCTGCTCCCGGGAATGTTCGTGCGGGCGCTGGTCAAGGAGGGCGTCAACGACCGGGCGATCCTGGTCCCGCAGAAAGGGGTGACCCGCAACGCCAAGGGAGAACCCACGGCGCTGGTACTGGGACCGGATAACCTGGTCGAGTTGCGCGTGCTGAAGACCGACCGGGTCATTGGGAACAAATGGTTGGTCAGCGAGGGGTTGAAGGCCGGGGATCGGGTGATCGTGGAGGGCTTGCAGAAGATCAGCCCCGGAGCGCCGGTCAATCCCGTGGAAATGGCCCCCGAATCCCTGAAAGGAGAATAACCATTCCATGGCCCGCTACTTCATCGATCGCCCGGTTTTTGCCTGGGTCATCGCCATTGTCATCATGCTGGCGGGAGGGTTGGCCCTCCGGTCGCTGCCGGTCGCCCAGTATCCCAACATCGCCCCGCCCGCCATCGCCATCTCCGTCAACTATCCCGGCGCCTCGGCGGATACCGTGCAGAGTTCGGTCGTGCAGGTCATCGAGCAGCAGATGAACGGCATCGACAACCTCATCTACTTCAGTTCGGAGAGCACCAAGGATGGCAACATGACCATCACGCTCACCTTCAAACAGGGCACGGATCCCGACGTGGCCCAGGTGCAGGTGCAGAACAAGCTGGCCTTGGCCATCCCGTTGCTGCCGCAGGAGGTTCAGCAGCAGGGCATCCGCGTGGCGAAATCCACTCGAAACTTTCTCCTCGTCGTGGGCTTTGTTTCCACCGACGGCCGCCTGTCGGATCAGGACCTCGCCGATTTCATTGTCGCCACCGTGCAGGATCCGGTCAGCCGCACTCCAGGCGTCGGCGATTTTCAGATCTTCGGTTCGCAATATGCGATGCGGGTATGGCTCGACCCGGCCCGATTGAACAACTACGGCCTCACGCCGGCCGATGTGCGCCAAGCCATCGCGACTCAGAACGTGCAGATTGCCGCGGGTGAACTGGGGGGGCTCCCCACCGTAGAAAACCAGCAACTGAATGCCACCGTCGTCGGCCCCTCCCGTCTGCAAACCCCCGAGGAGTTCGGCAACATCCTGCTCAAGGTCAACCCCGACGGCGGCCAGGTACGCCTGCGCGACGTGGCGGAGGTCGGACTGGGCGGCGAGAGCTACACCATTTCCGCCAAATACAACGGCATGCCTGCTTCCGCCATGGCGGTCCGGCTGGCCACCGGAGCCAATGCTCTGGACGCCGTGGCCAACGTGAAAGAGACCATTGAACGGCTGCGGCCTGCCATGCCCGCGGGACTCGAGGTCATTTACCCGCTGGATACCGCGCCGTTCATCGAACTTTCCATCCGTGAGGTCGTCCACACGCTGTTCGAAGCCGTCCTCCTGGTCTTCTGCGTCATGTATCTGTTCCTGCAGAACTTTCGCGCGACCTTGATCCCGACCATCGCCGTGCCGGTGGTCCTGCTCGGCACCTTCGGGATGCTCTCGGTCTTCGGCTTTTCCATCAACACCCTGACTATGTTCGGCATGGTCCTGGCGATCGGACTGCTGGTGGACGACGCGATCGTGGTCGTGGAGAACGTCGAACGCCTCATGGCCGAGGAAGGGCTCTCTCCTCTGGAAGCGACCCGAAAGTCGATGGACCAGATCACCGGCGCGTTGATTGCGATCGGGCTGGTGCTTTCCGCGGTGTTTGTGCCGATGGCGTTTTTTGGCGGCTCCACCGGGGTGATTTACCGGCAGTTTTCCATCACGATTGTGTCGGCCATGATGCTTTCGGTGGTCGTGGCCATCGTGTTGACCCCCTCGCTCTGCGCCACGCTTTTGCAGCCGGTGGAACGAGGTCATCATGAACGCCGACGGGGACTTTTCGGCTGGTTCAACCGCCTGTTCGACCAGGGTACCAAGCGTTATGAAAGCACGGTGCGGCATATTTTGCACCGGACCGTCCGCTACGCCGTCATCTATCTCGCCATCGTGGCGGCGATGGTCGTGTTGATGCAGCGGCTGCCGAAGTCGTTTCTTCCGGAGGAAGACCAGGGCCGCATGTTTGCTCTGGTCACCCTTCCACCCGGCAGCACGATCTCTAATACGGAAGAGGTGCTGGCCGAGGTGCGCGACTTTTTCCTGAAGGACGAAGAACGAAACATCGAAGGGGTCTTCACGGTGGCGGGTTTCAGTTTTGCGGGACGCGGGCAAAACGTCGGCCTGGCCTTCGTCCGACTGCGGCCCTGGGAGGAGCGGCCGGGTAAGGACAACCGGGTGGCGGCGATCGCCCAGCGAGCCACGGCGCGGTTCCAGGAAATCCGGGCGGCCATGGTCTTCGCCATCGCACCGCCCGCCGTGATGGAACTCGGCAATGCCAGCGGGTTTGATTTTCAACTTATGGACGTGGGTAACGTCGGTCACGAGACCCTCATGAACGCCCGCAATCAATTATTAGAGTTGGCCGGGCAACATTCCGCCCTCGTCGGCGTGCGTCCCAACGGTCTCGACGACGAGCCGCAATACCGGATCGAAATCGACCGGGAAAAGGCCAGCGCGCTCGGGCTGACCATCGCGGACATCAATTCGACGCTCTCGGCCGCTTGGGGCTCTGCTTATGTAAACGATTTCGTGGACCGGGGCCGGGTGAAGCGCGTTTTCATTCAGGGCCAGCCAGACTCCCGCATGAACCCCGATGATTTCGGATCCTGGTATGTCCGTAATGCTTCCGGACAGATGGTTCCCTTCTCCGCTTTTGCCACCGGTCACTGGACCTATGGTTCACCCCGGCTAGAACGTTACAATGGGCGTCCCTCCATGCAGATTCAGGGATCCGCAGCGCCTGGCCTAAGCACGGGCGATGCCATGCAAGCGATGGAGGAGATCTCCGCCCAAATGCCTCAGGGGATCAGCTTCGACTGGACCGGCCTTTCTTATGAGGAGCGAGCCGCCGGTGCGCAGGCTGGGTCACTTTACCTGGTTTCGCTGGTCGTCGTGTTTCTCTGCCTCGCCGCGCTCTACGAAAGCTGGTCGATCCCGATCGCCGTGCTGCTGGCGGTGCCGCTGGGCGTTTTCGGCGCCGTGCTTGCCACCTGGACGCGGGGATTGTCGGACGACGTTTTCCTTCAGGTCGGCATTCTGACCATCGTCGGACTCTCGGCGAAGAATGCGATCCTGATCGTGGAATTCGCCAAGGCGAACGTCGAATCCGGCATGGAACTCGTGCAAGCGGCGGTGGAAGCCTCGCGGCAGCGGTTGCGTCCGATTCTCATGACCTCCATGGCCTTCGGCCTCGGGGTGGTGCCTTTGGCGATCTCCACCGGCGCGGGGTCGGGAGGACAGAACGCCATCGGCACCGGCGTCATCGGCGGTACCGCCGCGGCCACTCTGCTGGGGGTTCTCCTGATTCCCCTCTTTTTCGTGGTCGTCGAACGATGGTTCAAGGTCCGCCAGGCGGCCGGAACATCCGCGACCGCCTCTTAAGAAGGTCCCAACCGGGAGCGCGGACGGCTCGTCCGCTCGATCACCAGGGGGAACCGTGGGCTTTATTTCACCTCACGTGGAAAGTCGAGGCGGTACAGGGCGCCTCTCCGTTTAGTGCAGTCCCGGAGGGCGGACCGGAAATAGCCCACCGATTGATCGGTGGGTGGCGGAAGCGGCGAAAGCCAGTCCCGGCAGGGACGAAAGAAAAAGGCCCGTCTTTCTGCCGTCCCTGCCGGGACTCGACACCTCTTTCGCTCCACCCAGCGTTGAAACGCTGGGCTATTCCCGAAAAGTCCCTGCCGGGACTACAATAAACTGAGATGCGCCCGGCGGTGCTTCCTTCCATGCCCCACGTCGAAATTTCTCTCCGCCCCCAACGCAAGCGCCCAGTTTCCCCCTCCGTGGGTTTGGAACTTGGTACTTATTTGGAACTTGGGATTTCGGATTTGGAGCTTCCCTCCCCTCCCTCCCACGCTCCGACCGCGCCCTTTCCCGGAGCCGTGGCCACCGGTTCGATGGTCAGGTCGCTGAAAGCCTGGAGGACCGTCTCGGCCCGACGCGGCTCGCCGTTGCCCAGATGCCGCAGGGCATCGCGGAAAGCCGTCAGACGGAAGTCGCCATCGCCGGGCGCCCGATCCACCCGGTCGAGGAAGGCGGCCAGTTCGATCAGCTTGCAGCGGGCATCGAGGAAATAGAGGTCCAGGACTTGTTGGCGTGTCATGACGATAAGGTGAGGCGGGAAGGCGAAACGGAAAAGGAAGCAGTTGAGTGTTGAGACCCCTGGGCCGAGGCTGGCCCATATGGCGCAGACGTCCATCGGGTTCCGCCCCCGTTCGACCCTGACTCCGGGGGGGGCGACGGAGACAGCGGAGGCGGGAACGTCGATGACGCTGGAAGTGGGGGGGATGGATTGCGCGAGCTGTGCCCATCACGTCACTCAGGCGTTGATCGGCGTTCCCGGAGTGGCGGCCGCCCAGGTCGATCTGGCGGCCGGGAAGGCCACGGTTCGCTGGAAATCGGGAGCCATTCCGGATGCCCAGCCGTTGGTTTCGGCGGTGACCGGCGCGGGCTATGAGGCGCATTGGCCGACGCCCGCCGCTACCTCCACGGGCGAGTTCCGCATCACCGGCATGACGTGCCAGAACTGTGCCCAACACGTGCAACGCGCTTTGCAAGGAGTGGCCGGGGTGGAAGCCGCGACGGTGGACCTCGCCACCGCCCGAGCCACGGTGCGGATGAGCGCCAACGGCACCCTGCCGACGGCGCAACTGGTCGAGGCCGTTCGGGCGGCTGGTTATGATGCACTCCCGGAGTCGGCGGGCTCCCCGACGGCGCCCGCCCGCTCGCTTCGTGCTCCCGATACGGGTTGGCGCACCGCCGTCTGGCTGGGCGTCCCGGTGACGCTGATCCTCGCGGTGGCGGAATGGATCTTCGGCCTGGGAATGAACCGGACCTATCACTGGGTGGCGTTCGCGCTGACGCTGCCGGTGCAGGTCATCGTGGGCGGACGGTTCTACCAGGGCGCCTGGCGACAATTACGGGTCGGCCGTTCCAACATGGACACGCTGGTCTCCCTGGGATCGACCGCGGCCTTTGGCTTCAGCGTCTGGGCACTCTTCTCCCGCTTCCCCGGCCATCTCTACTTCATGGAGTCCGCCGGCATCCTTACCTTGATCAGCATCGGACACTGGCTGGAAGCCCGGATGACCGCCCAGGCCGGTGCGTCGTTGAAGGCGTTGCTCCGACTGGCCCCGCAACGGGCGCGTCAACGGGGCGCCGACGGCGTCGAACGGGAGGTTCCCGTGGCGCAGCTTCAACGCGGAGACCAGATCGTGCTCCAGCCGGGCGATCGGGTTCCCGTGGATGCCGAAGTGACGGAAGGGGGATCCACCGTGGAGGAAGCGATGCTGACCGGCGAACCGCTGCCGGTGGAAAAGGATCCCGGCTCCCAGTTGTATGCCGGAACGGTCAACCAGTCGGGCCGGCTGGTGGCGAAGGTGCAGGCAACGGGCGAAGCCACGGCCCTGGCCCACATCATCGCCGCGGTGGAACGCGCCCAATCCAGCCGGGCGGACATCCAGCGTCTCGCCGACCGGGTCAGCAGCATTTTTGTTCCGGTGGTGGTGACGATTGCGGTCCTGACCGCGCTGTGGTGGGGCTTGGCCTACGATTCCGCCCGGGCCGTCCACGCGAGTCTGGCGGGTTGGTTGTGGCAAGGGCACGTGCCGGAGACTCCGGTCGCGGCGGCGTTCGTCATGCTGGCGGCGGTGTTGATCGTCGCGTGTCCGTGCGCCATGGGACTGGCCACGCCGACCGCGCTGATGGCCGGAGTCAACGCGGCCGCCCGTCGCGGAATCCTGATCCGTGACGCCCAGGCCCTCGAGAAGTCCGGTCGGGTAAACACGGTGGTGTTCGACAAAACCGGCACGCTCACGGCCGGCCGGCCGGAAGTGGTCGAGGTGTGGCCAACCGATCCGCCTGATCCCGCCCTTCCGAATCGGGTGGCGGGGTTGACCCGGGGTTCTCAACACCCGTTGTCCCGGGCGATTGCCAGTTGGGCAGGAAGGGAAGGGGACGCGCCGCCGATTCCTCCGGGCTGGCGGGAAACCCGGGGCAGTGGGGTAGAGGGACGCTGGACGGATCCGACCGGTCGCGACGGCCTGCTGCGGTTGGGCTCTGAAACGTGGATGAAGGCGAAGGAGGTGGATCTGACCCCGGCCACGGCCTTCGTTGAGACGTGGTCGGCGCGGGGCGCTTCGGTCCTGTATCTGGCCGCTGACCAGCGGTTGTGGGCGGTCTTTGCTCTGCGCGATGCACTCAAGCCGGGGGCCAAAGAGATCGTGGAACGACTCCGGGGAACGGGCCACCGCGTCCGGCTGCTCACCGGCGATCAACTGGCGGCGGCCCAGACCATCGGCGCCGAGCTGGGCATCCCGGCGGGAGAAATCTCGGCGGGCATCCGGCCGGAACAGAAGGCCGACGTGATTCGCGACCTGCAACGGGCCGGCGGCCGGGTGGCCTTCGTGGGCGATGGATTGAACGATGGTCCGGCCCTGGCCCAAGCGGACCTGGGCATTGCCGTGACCCGTGCCACCGACGTGGCCAAGGAGGCAGCCGACATCCTCCTGCTCCAATCCGATCTGGCCGCCATTCCCGCGGCGTTGGGACTGGCGCAGGCCACGCTGCGCGTGATCCGGCAGAACCTGTTTTGGGCATTCTTCTACAACGCGGCGTTCGTGCCGCTGGCCGCGCTGGGCTTTCTCAGTCCCCTGCTCTCGGCGGTCGCCATGGCCGCGAGCGACGTGATCGTGATTGGGAATGCATTGCGGCTGGCCCGAAAGTAAGGAGCGCGGACGGCTCGTCCGCCGCCGCTTTATGGGGCCAAGCAAAACCCAAATCGCTCCTGAGCGCTCCGACGCCGTCCGGGGCCGTGGGCCAAACTCCAAAGGCCAAAACCCAAGCTCCAAAGAAACCTCCAATCCCAAGGTGCAAGGCTAGGCCGGCTTGGACACCGGGGTTCAGCGGAACCGGGAGCGTGACTCATGGAACCTCTTTGGAACTTGGACCTTGGGGTTTGGAATTGTCCCTAACCCTAATCCCCGCCGCCCGGAAGGACCCTGAGGATTCTAAGTTATTGAGGCCGTGAGACACAGGAGCCCCCCACCGGGCTCGGAAAACCCCGCCCGGCCGATGCTGCGAACTCGAGGCGGATGCACCTTCAAAAAAAATCGGCCCAAGAGTCACTTTTTGTTGGCGATCGCGAGGCCCCTGTTGGTAGGAAAGAGACGCTCCCACAACTAACGACTGTCTAACCCGCAGGAAAACCAACCACTGGATTCCTCTCTTTTCCCCAACCCCTTCACCCGGAATTGCCAACCCCCTTGACTCCCATCTCTCCCTTAACCTCTGTCTCCGATGAACCCGACTCTCTCTGCCCTCCTGCTGTTTCTCCTCCTCCCCGTCGCCGCCCAAACCCTCCCCGAGCCGGCCTCCCCGCCACGGGAGGACTTTCAGTTACTTGGCCACAGTCTGTTCGCTGAGGCGGCCAGCGTGGTCACCGAACCTTTGGTCAGTCTGGCCGGCCCCGATCTGATTGATCTAGGCCAGGAATTGCGGGTGCCCGGTTCCTCCTATGTGGCCCCTCTCACGCGCGGCGCCGAGGCCGAACAGGAAGCCAACCTGCTCAACGAGCGCCTCCGGCAGCGACGCCTGCAAGCCCGGGCCGGCGAGCACTTGAGTCCGGAAGAAGCCGAACAGCAAGCGCAGGAGGTGGAAGACTATATCGTGGCCCATCCCGATTCGCCCTATATCCCGGCGCTACGGGTGGAAATGGGTAAATACTATCGGGTGAGTGGCCGGATCAGTCGGGCTTTGTTCCATTGGCGGACGGCGTGGGAGGAGACCCAGGCTTATAGCGAAGGGGAGGGAAAACGGATCGGCGGCGAATCGCTGGCCATGCTGGGCACTCTGCTGGCCAGTCTCGGCCGGGTGGAGGAACTGCAACCCCTGGTCCTGGCGGAGGAATGGCGTATTTTTTCCGAACCCCATCTGGCCCAGCTTTGGCGGCGGACCAAAGAAGCGTACAGCGCCATGGTTCGACGTCCGGGCGCCTCTTACCGCTGCGGTCCCATCGCGATGTACAACGTGGTGCGGACCTTGGGCGGTCAGGGATATGGGCCGTTCCTGGAGGTCGCTTCGCCGCCGGGCGGCTTCAGCTTGGCGGAACTGATCGCTCTGGGCGAGGCTCAACAGGTCGGACTTCAGGCAGCTTATCGCACGGAAGGGGCCCGCCTCATTGTTCCCTCAGTGGTCCATTGGAAGGAGAATCACTATGCGGCGATTGTGGCCGAAGAGGAAGGAAGATACCTGGTCCAGGATCCGACCTTTGGGGAGGAAGTCTGGGTTCGTTTCGAGGTCTTGGAGAGCGAAGCCAGCGGTTACTTTCTGGTTCCCTTCGGCCCGTTGCCGCCGGGTTGGCGGGGGGTGTCGACCGGAGAAGCGGCGCAAGTGTACGGACGGGGCGCTCCGCACACCGCGTGTGATTTCTGTCCGGAACCCTGCCTGGAGTGCTGCGAGGAGGGGGACGGTGGGAGCGGGACCGGCAGCGGGACCAACGAGTGCGGTATGGTGAGCTGGAAGATGAGTGAACCGACTCTCAATTTGGTGCTTGAGGATACGCCTTATATCTATCGTTCGGCGTACGGCCCGGATTTTGTGGTGGCGATGAAATGGCGCCAGCGGGGAGATTTTGGGTCTCTGAACAACCGGAGTCAATTTGACAGTTCGTGGGGCTGCGACCTGTTGTCCTATATTGATGGACAGTCCGCTAAATTCTCGCCCACCGGAGCGGCCACCTTCAAACTCTATCGCGGCGATGGCACGGTGGTGGAGATCAAATTTGGCAGTGGCTCCGCCATCAGCCAGACGGACTTGGTCACCGGCATCTGGGCCAAGCGGACCACCGGCGGCGGCGGGACGGAGACCAGCCGGCTGGATCTTTATTTCCGCAATGGTTCGACCGAACGGTACGACGCGATCGGGCCCGGATATAATTACAAAATCATCACGCGAACGGACGCGACCGGCAAGTCACTGACCTTTAGCCTGTATGATTCGGGGGGCTCCGGCTCCGGCGACTGCCGGTTGCGGGAAGTGACCACGGCCGATGGGGCGGTGTTCGAGTTCCTCTATCCGGGTTCCACTGAGTTTCGTATCACCAAAATCCGGGGGCCGGGCGGCTTCGAATGTGTCTTCGGCTATACGTACTATGACACCGACGGCAACGGCAGCGGTGATACGTATAAACTGACGAGTATTCAGGATATGACCGCCCTTACCAGCTCGTTTCAATACGACGCGGTGACGTGGTGGATCAGCCAGATGACCACCCCGTACGGGACCACCGCCTTCGATCACTACGATGCGGGCGACTGTGTGAACAATCCGCTCGCCTGTCCCGGCATCGACCGCTACACCATCGTCACCGAGCCCACGGGGGACCAGCAGGTCTTCGCTTTCTACGACAATCCGGTGTATCATACCGCCACCAACGAAATGAGCGGGAAGATCCCGGCGGCCTTCGGTGCCACGCAGTTGCCCGTGTATGGAGGAACCAACGATCCGCCGGTGCAGACCCTGGACACCGTCCGTTATAGCCGCAACTCTCACTATTGGAACCGGCAACAGGCCGCGGACCTGAGCAACTCGAACCCGCATTCGTTCAATGCGGCCGACTTCCGCAAGAGCCGCACCCGGCACTGGAGCATGATCCCGCTGGGAACGTACAATTACCTGGGGCCGCTCAATTGGGAACTGCCCCCGTCGCTGGACGGAACCACCGAACGCCAACCGATCTTCTATGACTATGCCGGAAAGGATCCTAACCTGGCCAATTGGTTCACCGGGACCAATTCGTTGCCCGCGGTACAGGCCCAACGTCTCCTGCCCGCCACCACCAATTACACGCATTACCTCTATTTCGAACGGAACATCCGCCGGATGTTGACCAAAAAGATCGAGCGCTGGAAGGACCATCTGGGCGTCCAGTTCCGCACCAATACTTATACCTACGCCACGGGAACGAGCAATCCCACCATCGACGACCTCTTGCGCATCCGGGAAATCGATCCCCAAGGGAAATTGGTGTACGGCTACAAGCTCCACCCGACCTATCCGGACCAGATCCAGTTCAAGACCAATGGCGTGGAGGAAGTAACGCAATACGATTACGATTCCAACCGGCGGATCACCGCGATCACCAACCACGCCGGAATGAAATCGGCCTACACCTACCATGGAAGCAGTGGCCGCTTGCAGCGCGTGGTGGATTCGATCGGCGGGGTCGCGCTCCGGACCAATAGTTACACCTGGACCCATGACCGGCTGCTGACTCACACCGATCCCTATGGCCTGCTGCGCACCTTGTCCCATGACGGCTTGGGGCGCCTGCTGAGTATCACCTATCCGGATAGCACGACCGACCAGTATTTGTATAGTTTGCCGGCGGGCACCGGGTTCAATAGCTCCGGCAGTCCGCTTCCGCTCCTGGATCCGATTGGCTTCAAAGACCGCGAGAATCGCTACTGGTACACGATTCCCAACCGATTGCGCCAGATCGTCAGCCTGGTGGAGCCGCCCCGAGCCACCGGCCTGGGCGGAGTCGAGACCACGCTGGCTTACTGCGGCTGCGGTTCCCCGACCACCGTCGTGCGGGCGGCCAATACCGGCAGCCCGGAAACCACCACCATCAGCTACAACTACGGGGGCTTGCCCCTGGTCACCACTTTTCCCGACGGCGCCAAACTCACCAACGGCTACGATACCCTGGGCCGACGGGTGGTGAGCCTCGATCAGTACCGCAAACAGACCAACTACTACGATGGGCTGAGCCGTCTGTTCGAGATCCGCGACGGCGGCGGAACCAATCTGGGCCGGGCGTACAACACCCTGGATCGGGTGGTGACCGAGACCAATCGCCATGGAGTCAAACTGACCCTGGCCTACGACGCGGTGGGCCGGCTGACCCAGCGGAGCCAGCCCGATGGCGGGGTGGAACGGTGGGGGTACACCAAGGGGTTTGCCGAACCCACCGCCTACACCAACCAGGTGTCGAACGCGACCCAGTGGAAATACGATGCGGCCCAACGCCAGACCAACGAGATCGTGGCGGGTGTTTACACCAACGTGTTCACCTACAATGGAGCCGACGATCTGATCGGGTTGAAGGATGGCAAGGGGCAGAACACCACCTGGTCGTACGATGTCTATGGCCGGGTGTACCGGAAATTCGACCACCTGGGGACCAACGTCCTGCAGTATCTGTACAGTTCCACCGGACGCCTGACCAATCGTTGGAGCAAGCAGAAAGGAGCCACCGGATATCAATACGATGCGGTCGGCAATCTGACCAACGTGGTCTATCCGGCCAGCCCGACCCTGCAGTTTGTCTATGACTGGCATAACCGGGTGACCAAGGACGTCAAAGTCGGGGTCATCACCAACGTCTATACCTTCAAAGCGGGCGGGCAGCTCGAAAGCGAGACCACGCCCCAGTGGGCCAGCAGCAAGGTCACGCTGGGTTACACCTCCCGGCTGCGGACCAGTCTGGCGCTGCAGCAACCCAGTCTGGGCAACTGGACCCACGCCTACACCTACGACGCCGCCCGGCGTCTCAAGACCGTGAGCGGTAGTTCCGGGACCTTCAACTACGCCTACACCCCGGCGGTCACCGGGGCCTATGCCAGCCAGTTGGTCCAGGGAATCTCGATCCCCACCAGTCCGGGCTCGGTGATCACCAACCAGTACGACGCGACCGGCCGTCTCCGCG
>CAYYSX010000082.1:0-21806 GCA_964474315.1 uncultured Verrucomicrobiota bacterium
AACTCCTCGGATTGGTGGCCTTGGAGGGAATGGCCGGAGGCAAACCCGTCATCGTCACCCGCACCACCAGTCTGCCGGAGCTGGTGGAAGACGGTCGCACGGGCTTCATCGTGGCGCCGCGCGATCTGGCCACGCTCGGCGCACGGATCGACGAGTTGGTTCATCATCCAGACCGGAGCCGTGAGCTCGGTCGCCAAGCGCGGGAGCATGTCCAACGCAAGTTCACCTGGGACCGGGTAGCCGACGTGGCCCTGGAGTTCTACCGGCGTCTGCTGGGCCGCGCGTGAAGCCCCCATCCTGCCCCGAATGAATGCCTCCTCTTCCGCGCCGAACGTCGCGTTGATCTCGTCGGGGGCCGGCTACACCACGCGGGGCATCGAAATCTGGATGGACGAACTGGCCGTTCACCTGCCTCCCGAGTTGCCGGTAGAACTATGGACCGGCGGCCCGCCCCCCGCCGTCCCGCGCAAGACCCGCCGGATTTGGAGTCTGAACCGGGACCATCGTCGTCTCGCGGGACGTCCGTGGTCCCAACGATACACCTGGGAACAGCTCTCGATGTTGCCGACGCTGATCCTCGCGTTGCGACGTCGGGGCATCACCCTGGCCTATACCGGTGATCCGGTGGTGGCGTGGCATCTCAAGCGGTTTCAGCGTCTGCATGGGGCTGCGGTGGTGTTCATGAACGGCATGCGGTTGTCGCCGCAGTGGGCCCGGCATCTGGACGGCATCCACCTGTTGGCCCAGCCCTACCTGGATGCGGCGCGGACCGAGGTCACCCCGGAGGAGGCAGACCGTTTTTTCGCCGTTCCCCATTTCGCCGACGTCGCCCGTTTTCACCCACCCACCGCCAGCGAACGTTCGGCCGCGCGGACTGAATTCGGAGTGCCGGACCAAACCTTTGCGGTTCTGACCGTCGGTCCGGTGGGCACGGTGAGCGGTAAACGATTGGAACATCTGGCCCGCGAAATCGCGGCCTGTCCTCGCGCGGTGCTGCTTCACGGGGGCGGAGAGGAGGAAGGGGCCGAAGGCGTGCGAACGTCGGTACAGGAATCGCTTGGGTCGCGCGCCATCCTGCTGGGCCGGGTTCCCCGGGAACGCGTCAGCCGACTCTATCAGGCGGCGGATGTCTATTCCCTGGGTTCGTTGGCGGAGCCCTTCTCCATCGCCATTCTCGAGGCCTTGGCGAGCGGACTCCCCGTGGTGCATCACGCCGACGCCGTGATGATCTGGCAAACTGGGGGCGGAGGCTGCGCGGTGTCGATGGACGTGCCTGGGGATGCAGCCGCCCGATTTCGTCAACTGGAACAGGATTTGGGGCAACGGACCGCCCTCAGCCGGACCGCGAGAGAGCTGGCGGAATCGCGCTATGCGCCGCGGCTGGTATGTGCCGACCTGGTGGCCGCCCTACGGCAGGTCAAACGTCATCCCTGAACCGTGAAAGTCGCCTTCCTCAACGAGAACACTCTGGGGCATACCAGCTATCTGCCCCGGTTTGCCGCTGAACTAAGCCGGAGACCTGAGCTGGGGATCGAGCCGGTGGTGTTGGACGCTCTGCCGTTGCCGGCCTCCCTCCGGCGTCTCGGCGACACCTCGATTCGAGGACTACGCAAGTTCGGGCTCGATTTCCATGGCACGCGATGGCGGATCGCCATCAGCCGGCACCTCCGGCAGCAGTTGAATGCCCTCCAGGCCCGCGAACCGGTGGACGCGCTGGTGGTCAACACCCAAAGCGCGGGTCTGGAACTGGGCGGTCTGGACCCCGTTCCCTTGTGGGTGGCGCTGGACGCCACGTTTCGCCAGTTGGCTGACTCCCCGTGGTTCGCACCCAATGCCCCTTCCCGCTGGCTGCAGCCCCTGACGTTATCGGGATTGCTGCGTCGCGAACGGTCTTTGTTCCGGAAGGCCACAGGGTTTTTTCCGTGGTCCGAACGGGCCGCCTCTTCGCTGCGGAGCGACTACGGGGTGCCAGCGGAACACATCAGGTGTCTGCCACCCTCCCTGGAGCCCCCACCTCGGCGGGAGCCCCGCCCGCCGAACCCTCGGCCGCAGATTCTTTTCCTGGGCGGTGATTTTTTTCGCAAGGGCGGCCCTTTGCTGCGCGCTGTGTTCGAACGTCATTTCGCCAACCAGGCCGAACTGCACGTGGTTACCCAAAGCGACATCCCATCGGGTCCCAACCTTCACGTCCATCGGGGCGTAACCGCCGGCAGTGACCCATGGCGACAGCGCTGGCAGGAAGCCGATGTCTTCGTGTTTCCGTCGCGACTGGAGACGTTCGGCATCGTCCTGTTGGAGGCACTGGCCTTCGAAGTACCGGTGATCACCTCGGACGCCGGAGCAGCTCGAGAAATCCTCGACGGCCAACCCGGAACCACGCCCCGGCTGGGCACCCTTTTGCCAACCCTGACCGAGGACGCGCTGAAGGCCGCCTTGGACACCGTACTGGCCCAGCCGGAACGAATGGCGGAGCAAGCGCGCGCGGGACGCGAATGGTTCGAGCAACACTATACCCTGGCCGGCAACGCGGCGCGCCTGGCGGAGTGCCTGAAGCGACGACCCAACCCAGCCTGATCGCCCACCTTGCGGGCAGGATCGTGCTCAGTCCCGCCACGAATGGATACCCATGTGGATCCACGCCCTAAAACGTTTCACCACAACCGTAGGCACTGACCAAGTTGAGGCCCTCGTTCACTCCCTCGATTCGTGTCCATTCGGTATTTATTCGAGTTCATTCGTGTCCACGGTCCCTCACCGCCTCGTTCCCTATCAAGCAGCCCGCGGAAACCAGCGGCGGAAACTCGCGATCGTCTGCTGGGCAGCGGCCTCCGAATCGGGCAACGGAAACACCTCCGCGGAAAGGTAGCCGTCATAGCCGACGTCCCGTAGTGCCGCCACGATCAGACTGAAGTCGGTGTGTCCAAGACCGACCGCGCGCCGGTTGCTGTCGGCGAAATGCACATGTCCGAGATAATTGCCGGCCTGCCGGATCGCAGCGGCCATATCCGCCTCCTCGATATTCGCGTGAAACAGATCCAGGAGCAGTTTCACGTTGCGCGTCCGTAAGGTTCCCAGGAACTCCACCGTCTCGGCCACCGTGTTCAGCAGATCGGTCTCGTAGCGGTTGAGCGGTTCGAACAGCAAGGGGACCTCCAAGGCATGAGCCCGGGGACCCAGTTGATCCAATTCCTCCCTCAGCCACGCCAGCGCCTCCTCGCGGGACACACCGTCGGCCACCCGGCCCTGCATGGAACCCACGATGGCGGGCACTCCAAAGCCGCCGGCCAGGTCCACCATCGCACCGATGAAATCCCGGGCACACATCCGCACATGCGCGTCGGGATCGGTCAGCGACAGCTTCCGCAACAGCCAGCCGGCACCGGTACCCAGGGCCGCCAGTTCCAGGCGATGTTCCCGCAGCCAACCGCGCAGTTCCCTGGCGTCGATCTCGTCGGCATACGGAGGAAAGACTTCAATGGCGTCAAAGCCGGCCCGGGCGGCACGGGCGCATCCGGCCTCGAGATTTCCGTGAAAGACAAACGGACCCCGGTGCGCCTCGGGAACCAGGCACACCGTCACGGCAGAGCGAATCATGGCGGGGAAATGGGAGAAATGGTGCGAGGTGCAGGGTTCGAACCTGCGACCCCTTGCGTGTGAAGCAAGTGCTCTACCACTGAGCTAACCTCGCCCAAGGCCCGGTGTAGATAGACAAGCAGAGCCAGGGTGCCAACGAAAAATCTCGGCACGACGCTCCAGGGGCGCCTCTTGAATCGGTGCTTACCGGCAGGAGCGCGGGCGGCTCGCCCGCAGGACAACTCCAAGGGAAGCTCCAAACTCCAAGTTCCAAGTTCCAAAGAAATCCCAAGCTCCAAGTTCCCTGGTCCGTGACGTCGCCCCGAATAGGACGAGGCCCGCCCAATGCTCTCCACTCTCGACCCCATTTCCAGGGCGGTTCGAGCGGGAACCGGGAGCTTGGAGTTTGGAACTTCTTTGGAGCTTGGATCTTGGCCTTTGGAACTTTCACCCCTCTGTCCCCATCCGCGCTCCCAGCAAGGAACAATTCAAGATGCACCCCGCTCCCGCTCCCGCACCCCGCTCCGGCCTCATCAAATCCCTTCCCGTCATCGGACCGCCGCCACATGATGCTCCCATGCGCAAACGCCGCGAGGCACGCGAACGCGCCGTCCAGTTCCTGTTTCAACACGACCTGAATCCGCCCGAGAACCTTCAGGCGGCCCTGGACCATTTCTGGGATTCGCAGCGGACCAACGCCGCCCTGGAACGACATGACGGCGCGACCTGGGGGGAACGGATCGAGGTCCCTCCCCCCAGCTCGGATGACCTTAGCCTGCGTCTGTTTGCCGATAGCCTCATCACCGGAGTCATCCAGCACCTGGCGGAAACGGACGAAATCATCCGCCAGTTCACCCGGAACTGGGAATTGGGACGACTGGCCGTGGTGGACCGCAATGTGCTTCGCCTGGCCATTTACGAGATGCGCCACCGCGACGACATTCCCCCGGTCGTCAGCATCAACGAAGCGGTGGACATCGCGAAGAAATTCTCCACCGACCAGAGCGGAAAATTCGTCAACGGCATCCTCGACAAGGTCAAGGACAGCATCCTCCGGCCCGCTCGCACGGCCAAGACGCCGGATGAAGCCTGATTTGACCTCGCCGCCGATTCCCGCTTCTTCCACCGGGGAGCATGTTCGCTGACCTTCACCTCCATACCTACTTCTCGGACGGAACCTTTTCGCCTGAGGAACTCGTTGCGCGCGCCCGGGCGGAGAACTTGTCGGCAGTGGCCCTGACCGATCATGACACGGTGGAGGGCTGTGCCCGGATGGGGGAGGCTTGTGACGCCAACGGCCTGGAGTTCGTTCCGGGAGCCGAGCTCACGGCTGAACATCACGACCGGGAAGTGCATATTCTGGGGTACTGGCTCGACACGCGTTCCCCGTCATTGTTGTCCCGGCTGGCGGGTTTCCAGGCGGTTCGGACCAACCGCATCCGAGACATGGTCCACCGGCTGAACCAACGGGGAATCCCTTTGCAGGCCGAGGAAGTCTTTTCCCTGGCCAACTGCCATTCCCCTGGACGTCCCCATGTTGCCCGGGCCCTGGTCGCCCGAGGATTCTGCCGGGACTATGACGATGCGTTTGCACGTTACCTGAAGAAAGGGCGGCCGGCCTGGGTTCCCAAGGCGCGGATGGACGTCCGTACCACGATTGACCTGATTCATGCCGCCGGGGGCGTGGCGGTACTCGCCCATCCGGGGTTGTATCATGCCGATTTTATCATTCCGGAATTGGCGGCCGAAGGATTGGACGGGCTGGAATGCTGGCACACCAAGCATTTCGGCGCGGCACCCGCCTATTACGAGCGGCTGGCCGGCGAACTGGGCCTGGTCGCGACCGGCGGCAGCGACTGCCATGGTCTCTCCAAAGGTGAACCGCTGGTTGGCACCATTCGCGTTCCTTACCAGCAGGTTACCTCCCTCAAGGCTCGCCGGCCCGTGCCCACCGTCCCCTGACCGCACCAACACTTCCTTCCACTGTGGGATTCTTCGACCAGCTCAAGGCGGCTTTCACCAAGACGACCTCATCCCTCTCGCATGAAATTCGCCGCATTGTCACCCGGTCACCTCGGCTGACCGCCGAAAGCCTGGAGGATCTGGAGGCGGCGCTCCTGCGGGCGGACCTTGGCCTGGCTACCACCCAACAGATCCTCCAGGCGGCCCGCACGGCGTTCGAAGGCCAGGGCCGCGCAGGACTCGACTTCATCGAGATCGCGGCGCGGGAGGTGGAAAAGAACCTCGCTGATGCCGACCCGGAGCTCCGGCAACAAGCCGAGGGATTGACCGTGGTGTCGGTGGTTGGGGTCAATGGCACGGGCAAAACCACCACCTGCGCCAAGCTCGCCCACTGGGTCCAGCAGCGGGGTGAACCGGCGCTGCTGGCCGCCTGCGACACCTTCCGAGCAGCGGCCATCGAGCAACTGAAGCTCTGGGGCGAACGCCTCGAAGTGCCGGTCGTGGCCGGGGCGTATCAGGCTGACCCTGCGTCCGTCGCTCATGACGCCCTTGCCGCTGCCCAGGCGAAGCAAGCCCGCTGGCTCTTCGTGGACACCGCTGGGCGTCTGCACACCAAGAACAATCTCATGGCCGAGCTGCAAAAAGTGCATCGAGTCATCGGAAAAAAAATGCCCGGAGCGCCGCATGAGGTGCTCCTGGTGCTGGATGGTTCAACCGGATTAAACGCGCTGAACCAGGCGCGGGAATTCCACAAGGCCGTCAACCTCACCGGACTGGTCGTCACCAAGTTGGACGGGACCAGCAAGGGCGGCGCCGTCGTTGCCATTCAGAAGGAACTGGGAGTGCCGGTGAAGTTCATCGGGGTGGGCGAGCAACCCGACGACCTGCAGCCGTTCAACGCCCGGGAATTCGCCGACGCGTTGTTTGAAGCACGTTAGGCCACGATGTCCTCCTTCGCGGACGCCGATCGCCGCTGGATGCGCCGCGCTTTAAGCCTCGCCCGGCGCGCCGTCGGTCATACCTCGCCCAATCCTCTGGTGGGTGCCGTGCTGGTGCGAAAAGGACGCTGTCTCGGGGAAGGCTGGCATCACCGGGCCGGCGCGCCGCACGCCGAGATCGAAGCCCTGACTGATTGCCGACAGCGAGGTGCGAATCCGGCCGGAGCCACCCTTTACGTCACCCTGGAACCCTGTTCGACCCAGGGGCGCACCCCACCCTGCACCCAGGCGGTCATCGCCGCTGGAATTCGAGAAGTGGTCGTGGCCGCCATCGACCCCAATCCACTCCATGCCGGCCAAGGGCTGGAGATCCTGCGTTCGGCCGGTGTCAAAGTTCGGTCCGGCCTGTTCGCCGACACCGCCGCCCAGCTTAACGCCGCTTTCAACCACTGGATCGTCCATCGAACACCGTTGATCACTCTCAAGGCCGCCCTCACGCTGGATGGCCGGATTGCCACCGCCACCGGTGAATCACGCTGGATCACCGGCGAAGCCGCCCGACGACATGCCATGCGGTTGCGCCAGGCCCACGACGCCATCTTGGTCGGCGTGAACACGGTGCGGGCCGATGATCCGCAACTCACGGTACGGCGGGGCAAAACGGTCGCGGCCCGATGGCGGGTGGTGCTCGATACCCGGGCTCGGATCCCGCTGACCTCCCGCTTGGTGACCGACTCATTCCGTCAGCACACGCTGGTGGTGGTGGGCGAACAGGCGCCGGCCCGACGCCTCCGGGCCTTGCAAGCCCGCGTTCCAGTGCTGATCGCGCCCGAGCAAAACAGCCGGGTGAATTTGTCCTGGCTGGTTCAAGAGCTGGGCCGGCAGAACATCACCAGCCTTCTGGTGGAAGGCGGAGGCGAGGTCCACGCCAGCTTCCTCATGGAGGATCTCGCCCACCGGCTCGCCTTCTACTACGCTCCTCTGATCCTGGGCGGTCGTGATGCTAAGCCTGGAGTGGGCGGAGCCGGATTCACCTCGTTGGCCGTTGCACCCCGTCTAAGCCGGGTGGTCTGGCGATCCCTGGGCATGGACTGGCTGCTCACGGCGGATTTGTCCCCTCCCGTTGACTCCATCCCCAAAAAATAGGGGCCGTGATGATCTTCTACCGTCACCGGGTTGGCTCCCTCACCGGTGGGCGGTCTCCCTCACCACGGCCCCAAAGTTTGACCCCAAAATTGTGAAAGGCCGTCCAGACCACCGGCCCAGACGGCCCACCAACCACTACTCCACAAACCAAGGCTCAGCCTTGGGAATCATCCGACTCGTCCACGACTACGAACCGGCTGCCTCCCCGGCTCCAAATCTTCAGCAGCGTGGTCTTGTCGTCGGCCTTCTCGGTCAATTTCACCGCGTCATCGGCGTCGTTCACGCTGGAGCGGTTGATTTCGAGAATCACGTCACCCGGCTGCAATCCCGCTTCGGCTGCGGCTGAACCCGGATCCACTTGAGTGATCACCGCACCGTCAACGTTCTCGGGAATGTTGAACTGGCGGCGGTTCTTGGCATCGAGATCGGCCACGCCCACGCCATTCAATGTTCCTTCGTCCGCTTTCGACGTAGTGGCCACGGCAGGGTCGCCCGGCAACTCATCCACCTTCACTTTGAGGGTCTTCTCTTTGCCCTCCCGCAGCACCGTAACCAGCGCGGTCTCGCCGGGAGCTACCCGAGCCACGGTTAGCTTCAGGTGTCGGCTGTCTCTTACCGCCCGGCCATTGAATTCGGTGATGACATCGCCGCTTTTCAGTCCGGCCTTCTCCGCTGGACCCTTCGGCGTCACCTCACCCACCAACGCCCCCTTGGCTTCGTCCACGCCAAACTTCTTGGCCAGCGACGGATTGATATCCTGAATCATGACCCCAAGGTAACCACGGGTCACCTTGCCATCCTTCACCAGCGACTCCATGACGTCCCGGGCGAGACTGACCGGGATGGCGAAGCCGATTCCCTGATTGCCGCCTGAACGGCTCAGGATCGCCGTGTTGATGCCGATCAGCCGGCCGCCGGCGTCCACCAAGGCGCCGCCCGAGTTGCCCGGATTGATGGCCGCATCGGTCTGGATGAAATCCTCGTAGTCAAGTCCGAGCGTGGCCCGGCCGGTGGCGCTGACGATGCCCATCGTGACAGTTTGTCCGATGCCGAAGGGGTTGCCCACAGCCAGAACCACATCCCCCACTTCAATCTGTTCGCTATCTCCAAACGACATGGCGGGAAGCGCTTTAGCTTCGACCTTCAAGATGGCCACATCCGTTTTCGGATCGCGGCCGACGACCTTCGCTTCAAATTCCCGGCCGTCCTGCAGCGCGACCTTCACTTGGTCTGCGCCGTCCACCACGTGGTTGTTGGTCAGGATGTAACCGTCTTCAGTCACAATCACGCCCGAGCCAAGACCATGCTGACGGGGACCCACGGACGGTCCGTCCGGCAGGTTGAAGGGCATTTGCTCGCCGAAGAAGCGGCGCAGTTGAGGCGGGAGCTGCTGGAGATCCGGCATCGGCGCCGAGGCCAGCTTGGCCTTCTGCGTCACATTCACGCGAACCACGCTGGGGGCGACTTTCTTGATGACATCGGCATAGCTGCCGGCGATGCGACCATCCCGCGAAACCGGGGTATCATCCACGGTCAGCTTCAAGGCGGGAACGCTCGCCGGTTTGTTTTTCTCGGTCTTGGGACCGGCCCACGCCCCGGTCGCGGCTCCCAGCAGGCCACCGGCGACAATGAGGGGAATGAGTTTTTGGTAGGCTGAGTTCATTTTACTTTGTGCGGCTGTGTTTGGTTTGTGTGTTCCTCGGGCGACCCTTTCGCCTTTGGTTTGTACCCCCGAGCAGACTGCTGGCAGATGGCCCGCACCTTTCCCCGGAATTACAGAACGGTAAGGCGGAAGGGGGGGAACGAGGACGGAGGACAGAAGGTGGACGTGAAGTCCATGGGCAGGCGGAAAGGCCTGCAGTACCACCACCGTACCGCAGGCCTCTGAGCCTGCTGTTCCGCAGGTTTTTAACCTGCCCACGGGCGGTAACGAGCACGGAAGACAGGGAGACACCCCCAAGCAGGCGGAAAAATCTGCGCCAGCGTTGTCCTGCCCGTCGGATTCCGCGTTTACCCTGCTCCCGCTATTGCCGAATCAGCTTCCCCGCTTGGGCCGCCGTCGCCCCTTCATGCACCAGCGCCATCAAAGCGCGGGTCATCCCGGCGGGGTCGGCGTGCTGGATGATATTCCGACCATACACGATGCCCGCCGCGCCCTGCTTCATCAGGGCTTCCGTCCGCGAAAGGATTTCCTCGTCCGATGCTTTGCCCCCGCCGCGGACCAGTACGGGGATTCGTCCTGCCACCTCCACCACCTGGTGATAGACCGAAACCTCGTCCGTCGGATCTGCCTTGATGATGTCCGCCCCGAGTTCACACGCCTGCCGGACCAGCGGCAGGATCTTGTCGGGATCACCATCGACCATATACCCCCCCGCCTTGGTGTTGGGCTGGAACACCAGCGGTTCGATCATCAGGGGCATCGCGAAGCGATCACAGGCGGGCTTGAGCGCCAGAATGTTCTGAATGCACTGATCGGTGACCTCCGGCTCATCCGGGATGCGGAATAAATTCACCACCACGCAGGTGGCATCCAGACACACCGCTTGCTCCACCGGCTTCTCGATCATCCGGCTGAACAGGGCGCGCGGAAGTTGGGAGCCATACACATTGGCCACATCAGTTCGCAGCACCAGAGCCGGCTTGGCCTTGCCGGGAAGGGACTGCAGGTAATGCGCCTGACCTACCGTCAGTTGGATCGCATCGGGATCGGCAGTGACGACCGTGCGGACCGCTTCCTGGAGGTTCTCGATACCCTGAAGGAATCCCCGCTCGTTGAAGAAGCCATGGTCGATGGCGACATCGAAACAACGATTGGAGCGGGCGTTGAACAAGCGGTTGAGGCGGTACGACTTCATTGGTCCCGCCCATTCCGCGGGGAGCGGCACCGGTTGCCAATCCAAAACCACCGCATGGACGGCAACCCGGTGCCCCCCTGTCCTCAACGCCCAACGTTGCTGACGGTTCAGGGGGAACCGGGCGCTTGGACCTTGGGTTTTGGAGCTTCCCTGGAGCCACCCGCTCCCGTCCTAACCGGGAGCTTCGCGTTGGGGATTTTCTTTGAGCTTTGAGCTTTCACCCCACGACCGATGTCCCGTCCCCTGTCTCCGCCCTGTTCATCCTGCCGGAAGGGCAAATTCACGAGGCGTCCCGGACACCCCCCGCAATTTTTGCGTGTTTCCATTGCCGGGAACGACGGCCGGTGGTAGTCCCATCCGTGAGCCTCGGAATCCCATGCCATCACTTCCTGTTTTCCGCAGCGGCCCGCCCTCCTTGGCCCGTGGTGCCTTCACTCTGATCGAGCTGCTGGTGGTCATTGCCATCATCGCCATCCTGGCCGGCATGCTCCTGCCGGCCCTCGCCCGTTCCAAGGTCAAGGCCCAAGCCATCAAGTGCATCAGCAACCAGAAACAGCAGTATCTGGGCTACCACATGTATGCTGATGACAACCGCGACCATTTCCCGGTGCATAGCGATTGGGGAACCGTCGGTGGACTGATTCGCACCAATGGCCGCCCGATCGTGCATGACCAGTACATCGAAACCAACCGGCCGTTGAACCGCTATGTTTCGGCAGTGGCCACCTTCCACTGTCCCTCGGACAAGGGCGACAGCTACTGGGCCGCCGAATCGAGGCCGAATTGCTATCTGGCGTGGGGTACCAGCTACTTGCCCATGTGGGCGGTGGACTGGTTCGGAGTGAAGCACGTAACCGGTGATTCCAAGGCAGCCCGCACTGCTCCGGAGTCGCAGCCGATCAAAACCAGCGAGATCGCGAAGAGCGCGGCCAACAAGATCATCCAGGGTGACTGGCCCTGGCATGGCTCGCGGGACGCTGGCGACGGGCGCGTCAATATGGCCTCTCGATCCAAGAGCGTCTGGCACAACAACAAGGGGCGCCGCGGTTGGAACATGGTGTACGGCGATGGTCACGTAGAGGTGTTCCTCTTTCCTGCCAATTACGATTCCTCTTGGGCCAATCGTCGCCCGGACATGAGTTTCACCTGGTGGTGATGGCCACCACAGGGAGTCAGGGCGGAAGCTCAAATACCCGAGGATCGTCGCGTCCCTCCGGTGAGTCACCTGGGGTAAGCTGGAACAAGTGGGTGCGGCCAGAAGAGTGCGCCTCATCCCTCGGGCGGGCGGGCCGGCACCCATGACCGGAAAGAGTGCATCCAGAATTTGAAATGCGTCCGGTCTGGGAATACAACTTGCCCGCAATACTCACGCCTATGACTCGCTTTACCTCTCCACACCTGGCGGTGCTCACTGCGCTGACCGCCACGCTCGGTGTTAGCGCCGCTCCAGACTTCCAAAAAGAGGTTCTACCGATCCTCCAGCAGCGTTGCATCGAATGTCATGGTCCGGACAAGCAGAAGGGCAAGCTGCGTCTCGATACTGTCGAGGCGGCGCTCAAAGGCGGCAATGACGGGCCCTCCTACCAGGCGGGTGACGCCGCCAACAGCGTGCTGATCCAGCGCGTGTCGCTGCCGGCGGACCACGACGACCGCATGCCGCCTGAAGGTGATCCCCTCAGCGAGGCCCAGATCACGGTGCTGAAAGAATGGATTGCCTCCGGCGCCAACTGGCCTGAGGGCGTCATCATCGCTCCGTCCGCCGCGCCGGAACCCGCGGCCCCCCGCCCGGTGGTCAAGGCTGGCCCTCCTCCCCCACCGCTGCCGGAGCTGCCCAAGGACTTCCAGCCGGGTCCCAATGAAGCCGCCGCCATCGCCGAGCTCGCCCAATCCGGGCTTGAGGTCCGCTCGGTCGCCCAGAATGTGCCGTGGCACGAGGCGAATTTCCGCCTGGCCGGCACCAACGTTACGGATGCTTCCCTGGCCCCATTGAAAAACCTCCCCTCGCTGATCGAACTCAACCTCGGCAACACCCGGGTCACCGATGCCGGACTCGCGGCCCTTGTCGGGCTGGGCTACTTGCAGAACCTCCAAGCGCCGCTGACCACGATTTCCGACGCTGGCCTCGCCCAACTCAAGGGATTGTCCAATCTCGTCACCTTGAACCTGTACGGCACCCAGGTGACCGATGCCGGATTGGAGCACCTGACGGGACTGAAACACCTCCGGGCCGTGTACCTGTGGCAGACCCAGGTCACGCCGGAAGGAGCCACGAAACTGCGCGAGACCCTGCCGGGGCTATATGTCAATACGGGTGCCGAACTGGCCGTACTCGCCACCAACACTCCACCCGCGGCGAAGGAAGAGGAGAAGAAGTAGCGCTTGAAAAGTACCGCAGGTCTCCGACCTGCTGTAGCGCAGGTTTTTAACCTGCCCCCCGGCGCTGGCAGGCTGAAAAGCCTGCGGAACGGCAGATCGGCCGACCGGAATGTCTGCGGTACAGCCCGTACCGCAGATTTTTACCTACCCGTGGGGTCAAGGTTTCGTCGCCGCGGCCCGCGCCGCACCAATCCAATTCTTAATCTGTGCGGTGAAGGCCAGAACCCCACCCGCCAGGTATCCACGCTGCCGCCCCAACTCTTCCCCCTTCGAATCCACCAAGACCAAGGTCGGAAAACCGCCGACCTTGAAATTCTTCTTCACCGCCTCGTTGGCCGCTTTGATTTCCGGCGTTTGCGGAAGGCTGTGGGGAAAATCCAGCTCAACCAGGATCAGGTTCGACGAGGCGAACTGGATGAACTCGGGTTTCCCCAGCGTCTCGGCTTTCATCTTCTTGCACCAACCACACCAGTCCGACCCCGTGAAGTTGATGAGCACCGGGCGTCCGGATTTCTTCGAGAATTCCAACGCCTTATCGTAGCTGACCAGCCAGCCCGGGCTGGCTGCCCAGGCAGCGAGACTGCTGAGGATCCAGAGGAACACGAGAGGAGGGAATCGTTTCATAACCTCGGTTCGGTTTCGTGGAACAACAGTAACTCGCTGGCTTCAGGGTGGATGCTTCATGCCCGCCCTCCCGACTCAATGGAGGGGTTTGACCCGGATATTCTTGTAATAAATCACGCTTTTCGGGTCGTGCGCCTGAAGGGCGATCGTGCCGGAATTGAGCTTCCGCTCGAAATCCTCGCCCGCCTTGCGTCCAGCCTCCTCTTTGAACTCGTTCACCAAGGTGCCGTTCAGGTAGATCTTGATGGTGTCACCTTTGACCACCACATGGTGGGTGTACCATTCATTGTCCTTCACCAGTTCCTTGATCTTGTCCTCCCGCACATCCTGCACCGAATAGATGCTGCCCGATTTCCGCCAATCACCCTGCGATTGGTTGACCTGGGTTTCGTAACCTCCCCAAGGCCAACCGGTGTCCAGAAATTTGGTGTGGATATAGACGCCGCCGTTCGAACCCGGTTCGGTCAGGATGTCCAGCTTGAGCTCGAAGTCTTTGAACGGCTGGAGGGGACCGACGTAAAAATTGTGGCTCCGATCGCCCTGGGCACGGAAGGCGCCATTGGAGATGGTCCAGGACTGGGGGTTTTCATTGACGCGCCAGCCGTCCCAAGTGCCGTCGAAAATGATGGTAAACCCGTCGGCATCGACCTTCCCCAGGTAGGCCCCCGGCACGTGCGACACACTTGGGTTGACCGCGGCGGTCGTGGCATGGGTGTTGACGAAACCAGCTTCGCTAGGCTGGCGGGTGGCGCATCCGGCGAGAACGGCAGCGGCGGCAAGGGGAATCAGGTGTTTCATGAACCGCCGCTTGATACGCAGGCCGGGTTAGGGCCGCAAGTCTGGACACGGTTGTACCGCAGGCCTCCCGGCCGGCTGTGGCGCAGGTTTTCAACCTGCCTGCGGGCGCGGAATGAGGACGGAGGCATGAGCCGGCTGAGACACCTGTGGTACCACGATGGTCGGTTACCGAGCCGTCTCAATCATCTCACGCAGCGCACTGTGCAGCCGGAACGCCGTCTCGGGACCCACCGAATTGATCTCACCATACGGAGCCGATGGGGCGCCGAACAGGTGCGGTGGTTCTACATCCCACTGGGACTTGGGAATGATGTAGCCGATCTCATCGTTCGCGAGGCCGAACAGAAACTTCACCTTTCCCGGCATGAGCTCGCGCAACGGTGGGACCTCCAAAGGCTCCATATCGAAGTCGCTCTCCGACGCGCGCACGATTCCGCCATTGACGATTTCCGGGTAAATCTCGCCCGGAATGCAGGCCATGCTGGCGTCGCCCACCTGGAGCAAGGCGACTTCCGTGCGGAGGCGTTGCCAGCCGCTGTGCCCGCGGTCCAACAGGCCCAACAGTCCCGCCAGCAGAAAGTTCTTGTTGTCCAGCGGCAACTCCACGGTACGCGCCTGGATCTGGATCGGCGCCGTGGTCACTGTCGGCGGAGCATTGGACGCCACCGAGTCCAGCAGACGCTTGGCCAGATTGTTTCCCAACGCCCGCGTCTTTTCATGTGACGGGGTCTGGAAATCGTCCTGGAGAAACACGTCGCGCACCGTGGTGCTGGGATGGGTCGTCATCAGACCACCCACCGCGCCGTTCACAAACACATGCCGTCCGCCCAAGCCCGATTGACGCACTTGGCCGTCGTAAATAATTCCCTTCTCCAGCGCGTCGCGAATGACGCCACAGAAGTCGGCGGTCAATTCGGTGTTCCGCGACCAGGGCGTTTCCGGATGATTCCCCCAGCCGACCAGCGAACCCAACACCGTGCCGTTGGTGGGGTTGGTGAACAGCATCCAACGCAAGTCCGAGTCGAACACCTCCGGCAGCCGCGTGTCCGCCACTAATCCCTGCGGATCCACCTTCAGCTCGTGCAGCGCCATCCGCACCGGCTGCATATCCGCCGTTGCCTGCGCCAGGGCGTCGGCCACCGACTGCACCACCCGTTCGCGATACTCCGGGTTCACCCCGCTCTGAAACGGACTGGGCCCCCACAAGCCCATGAGGTCCGGCGTGGAATGGTTGTGCGTCGCGCAGACGACCACGTAGTCGAGTCGCAAGTCTGGAGCGACCCGCTGACGCATCCGGACGACGTCATCGTGAAAAATCCCGATGGAATCAACCGCCACAATGCCCAGCCGCGTGTGCCCGTCATCCAGGATGAGGGCCAAGGTGAACAGGTCGTCATGGACGCCAGTCGCCGCGCGCCCCTGACTAAACCCCGCCACCCACACCGGTGGATTCGTGCCGCCCACGGCCGGGGTGATGTTCACTCGACCGAAACCGACGCGCAGCGGATGCGGTTCGGCTTCGGCTTTCTTCCCATCGATTCGGATGTCCACCGTGTAGCCCGGGAAGCGGTCGCGAAACACCCAGGCCGCCCGGAAGAACAACAGCGCGAGCAGCACCAGGAGCAGCACCAACAGTCCGAGAAACGCCTGAAGGAGGAAGCGGGCGACCAAGGATTTCATGAACAGCGTGACGGATCAGAGCGCAGGGGAGCAGCTTGGCCAAGCTCGGGGAGGGGCTTTGGTCCGTGGTCACTCCGACGGCGCCTCTTCAGCTCCAATCGCAAATCGTAATCAAAAATCCCTCTTGGAGTGTCTCCAAAGAGGTATCGGTCGCATTTGACGCGGGGGGATGTTCCAAGCTCAAACAGGCCCTTCAGGCAGCCATGGATCCGCACCACTCGACACCTGATGCTCTCCCACGCATTCTTGCAGTATGGATCTCAAACTGACGGCGGAAATTCATCGGGAAGGCGAATGGTATGTAGGCTTCTGCCAGGAAGTGCCCGAAGCCAACGGGCAGGGACGCACCTCGGAGGAATGTCTGCAAAGCCTCAAGGAAGCGGTGTTGTTACTTATGGAAGATCGACGTAAAGATGCCCGGCGTCAGCTTTCTGGCGATGTCCGCGTGCTCGAACTCGCTTGAAACGCCGTGAACTCATCCGCCACCTAGAAGCGCACGGCTGTCCCTTCAAACGTGAGGACGGCGCACACACCATTTATTGGAATCCCGCCACGGGCCGTCGAGAACCCATTCCCCGACATAACGAGATTCCTGACGTGCTGGTCAGGAAAATCTGTCGTGCGTTGAATATTCCCGAACCAGGAAAACATGAATGATGCCCACCCGCGCGGTTGCAACGGATTGATGGGTATCTCTCTCTTGGAGTCCGTGGTGGTCAGTGAGACGTGACGGCGTCGCTTCAACTCCAATCGCAAACCAAAAATCGAAAATCGAAAATCTCCGAGTCGCCTTGGACGCGGAGGGATGTTCCAAGCTCGACTGGAGCGGCCGAGTCTGTTCATCCATCGGGTAATCCTTCCGCAGTTTGACCGTTCCCGTTGTCGGCCGTTCTGCCTTCGTCACTTCCTGCTTCCGAGGGTCTCTTCCATGACCTGGTACGCCTGCTCCCGCTGTGCCGGAGGAAACCGGTGCGCGCTGTCGGGATGCTCCACGGTGAGGGCGGTGGTCACGCCGGCCCGGGCGGCTTGAGTCCTGGTCTGCTCCACTACCCGGGCCACGCTACGCCAGCGGAAGTTCGAGTCCCCTTGAGGCGCGGACACATACACCCGCCGCGGGGCGATGAGGGCGAGAACGTCAGGAAAGTCGAACGGAATGGTCGCCAGCCGACCTCGGTATTCTGCCAGGCGCGGCATGTACCGCATCTGACACCACCCGCGTTCCGCCTGCCAAACGGCGGGATCGCCATCGTAATAATCACGAAACGAGTCGAAGCCGCAGCTCGTCACCACCACGGTGATCCGCGGATCGAACGCCGCCGTGAACAGGCCGTTATGCCCGCCCAACGAATGGCCGATGCAACCGAAACCGCGGTTCGTGGCCACCATCGGTAGCGCGGCGAGGAGGTCGAGCCCGCGAACATTGTCCCAAATGGCCTTCATCGTTCCACTGGCATATCCCAACTTGGCCAGATCGGGCTCGTATCCTGCCAGCCAGGGATACGGCGGCGCCAAAACCACGAATCCACGTCGGGCCAACTCCACGCCGTATTCATCGTCCGGCGAATGGCCCAATCCCACCACGACTTTGGCTCCAGCCGGATGGGTTTGGTGCAATCCGAGGACCGCGGGAAATCGCCGCTCACTCCCCGGCCCCAGCGCCGCCTTGGGAACCAGCAGGTACGCTGGCACGCGGCTTCCCGGTTCACTCTGGTAGGAGATCTTTCGCCGCTCGAACTCACCCACGTCCTCCACCGATTCAACCGTCACCTGCAGCGGGACCCGCTTCGTTCCCGTCGGCAATGGTCCCATGACCTGTTCCAGTTGGGCGCGAAGCTCCGTGCGCGAAGCTTCCTCAGCCGCCTTCACGATCAGCGAATTCGGCAGCAGTGTCGTCCCCAGCAGCACGGCCAGCAGCAATCGGAATGGCATGATCGGTCCAGCGTGGATCAGAAGAGTCCCCTCGTCACCGCCGGAGATGTCCGGGCCATCTCCGCGGGGGGTGCATCTGAGTTGCTTGGCGGATCACTTGGTGGAGGGCGGCCGCGCAGGAACGCGGCCATTGGCAGTGCAGTGCCGATCCTCCGGAGGCGTGACGGGGGCGGGTAGGGCGAGAATTCCTCGGCCCGACCCGGTCAGAGGCCGACCGACAGACCGAGCCGATGCGGACGCGCCATCCCCACCGAGCCGATGGTGCGTGGGGCTTGACGGGGTGACGTCCGCACCCCACGAAGGGGCGCATGAAACTGACGTGGAAAGACTCCGAAGAGATTGCCTGGGCGCTGGCTGACAAACTGCCCGACCAGGACCCGCTCCGGCTCAGTTTTCCGAAGCTTCACCAACTGGTCTGCGAGCTGGAGGACTTTGCTGACGATCCCAACGCCTCCAACGAGAAGATTCTGGAGAACATCCAGATGGCCTGGTACGAGGAAAAGAAGTAGCCACCATGCCCAAACATCCCGTCAGCCCCGCCGGTCTGCCCCCGGCCCTTGGTCCGTACACCCACGGAATCCGGACCGGTGACCTCCTGTTCTGTTCCGGTCAGGTGCCCATCGATCCGGCCAACCCCGGTGGGGGAGTCCCGCCCGACATCCGGACGCAGACCCGGCGGGTGTTGGAAAACGTCAAATTGTTGCTGGCCAGTGAGGGACTGGGCTTCAGCCAGGTGGTAAAGACAACGGTCTTCATGACCAACCTAGCGGAGTTCTCCGGCATGAATGAGGTGTACTCAGAGTATTTTCCCAAGCCGTACCCGGCCCGTTCCACGGTGCAGGTGGCGGCGCTTCCCCGGGGATCGGCGGTGGAGATCGAGGTGATCGCCAGTTACGCTGTCGCCTGATGCCGTACGCCCAGCGGCCCAAGGGGACCATGCCCAACTCCCAACCGGAGGCACTCGCTACTTCGCTGGCGCTCCATACCCCACCGCGGCCTGCCCGTCCTCGGTCAACTTGCCGCAGCTCCAAAGCAGACCCCGGGTGACGAGATCCAGATAGCGCGGGTCAGCCACGGTGTCGTTGTTATGACCGAGAGTCGTCGAAAATACCCGGGCCTTTTGCGGGCCATATTCATGGGTCCAGACCACGACCGCGTCGTTCTGGCCCGGCCGGTCGCCGGCGCCTTGCTTCCCCCGGGCGAGCAGACGGGCGGAATCCCAGATCTTGATGTTATTATATAATTCTTCGTTGATCGTGGTCCAGTTGGTCAGGCCCGCCGTGATCGGGCCGGAATCAGGCAGGAAGGAAATGACAATGGGCCTTTGCGGACCGTGTCCGCTCGATTGGAGTCCAAGGTATTCGAACCACAGGGCCGGCGGGGTGCCTGGAGTGGCGGGCACGCCGGGGTTGCCGGTACGATAGGAATGCATGGCGCAGTGGAGGTTCACGCCGGGCAGACCGTCGCGGTGCGGTTTCAAGACGCCTTCCACGACCTGCGGATCGTTGATGTCCGCCGCGCATTCGTCATGAATCACCACATCATAGCCCGTGGCGTAATCGGGATGGCCGAGGATCGGCAGAGGTGGCTTGGTGCTCCCATCCGGAGAATAAATGATGTCCACCTGCACATGGGCTCGGGATTCGATTCCCTTCTTGAGGATCTCCATTTGGGCGGCGTAGTCGTGACAGCAACCGCCAAGGATTAACAGGGCCCGGAGCGGCTTGGCGGCGCCCGGCTTCCGTTCGTAGCGGGCGAGGAACAGGCCGCTGCCGGCGGGGCTCGCCAGCGACTCTGGGGCGCTTCCACCAGCGAACCGATAGACGGCCTTCCAGCCGGTGGGGGTCAGTTCGGTCAATGCTTCCACTGTCCGTCCTGCATTCGGGCCTTCCTCTTCCACCACCGTCATGCGCGCCGGGGTGCGGCTGAAATCCACCGTGAAGCGACCGTGAGCCCGCGTTTCATTGCTTTCGAACTCATATTTCCCGTTGTCGATGACCAGCACGATGCCGGACAAGTCGGCGGGCGGGACTGGATTGCCGTCATACACGGCGTCGGCAATGACCCAAGTACCATTGAAGGAGGCGAGGTCGGCGCCGACTGCAGAAGCCAGGCCAAGAAGGGCGGCGAGGAACCGGCTGAGCATTTTCATAAGCAGGAACGGGTACCAATGGAACGATGCGAAATCGAAGCGGTCGGTGGCAAACCTGATTCTGAGATTCTTTGTTCGTTGTCGTGAGTCGTTGACTAACACCACGCGCCCCGTCCTTCAGAGTGAGGCCCGGATTCGGCCGAGCCGCCTGGAACGCCGGCGCCAACTCGAACGCCAGGCCCGCGAAAAGCGACAGCAGCAGCTTTTCAGAACGGTGCTCCACCACCCGAGATCCAAGATTGGGATGGCACCAAGCGCCGGGAACGAGAATAATCAAAACCACCACTCGAACGGCAATGCTCAAGGTCAAGGATACGCTACGGGCTACGGTCCATCTCAGCTTCGATGGTCGGGTGGTGAAGACCTACCATGGACCCGACGCGGAATCGAGGTTCGCCAACGAGGTCAAGGTGCTTCGCCATCTGGAAACCCAAGGCTGCGGGTTTGTTCCGCGGTTGCTGGAAGCCGATCCCAACCGCCTCCGTATCATCACCACCAACTGCGGAACCCGGGTGGAGCATCTGGACGCCGAGCGGGCGCGGGACCTGTTTGCCGAGCTGGAACAGTATGGAGTTCGGCATGACGACCCGGAGATGCGCAATGTCACTTATCGCCAGTCGGACGGGCGATTTTGCATCATCGATTTTGAATTCGCCACCCTCCTCACCGACGGGCCGGCCACTGAACATGGATCCGAAAGAGCCTGATTTCTCTCCCTCCCGCCTGCGCTGGCACGGTTGGACCGACCGGGGAAAAATCCGTCCCAACAACGAAGATGCCTTTCTTGGGCTTCAGTTCGATTCCCGGGAGGTGCATCACCTGGGACGGATCGGGGAAGGGTCGATGGAGAAGATGGACCGGGCGTTCGCCGTGTGCGACGGCATGGGCGGCGCGCGGGCGGGAGAATTCGCCAGTCGGGTCGCCGTGGAACAGATTACCACCCTGCTCCCCCGCTCGTTCCACCAGTCGGTGGTGGGCCTGGAGGCGGGGTTTTCCGATGTCCTGACCGAACTGTTCACCCAGATTCACCGGGCCCTGGTGTACGTCGGGAACAGCTATGCCGAGTGCTCCGGCATGGAAACCACCCTGAGCCTGTGCTGGTTCACCCCGCAATGGATGTACTTCGGCCACATTGGGGACAGCCGGATCTACTACCTTCCGCGGAGCGGTGGGATCCAACAAATCAGCCAGGATGACACGTTCGTGGGCTGGCTGTATCGGACGGGACAGATCAATGAACGCGAGGCCCGGACCCATCCCCGGCGTAATGTGCTGCAGAAAGCCCTGGGCGGTTCGAACCAGTTTGTCGATCCCCAAGTGGGCGCCGTGGGCTACGAGCCGGGAGACATTTTCCTCCTTTGTTCGGACGGACTCTCCGAGGGGTTGTATGACCATCGGATCCTGGAACGGCTGCGGTCGGGTTCATCCCGTGAGGGGCCGGCCAATCCCGCCCAGGAGTTGGTCGAGGCGTCCCTGGTGCAGGACGGCCGCGACAACACCACTGCCTTGGTGATCGAAGTGTCCTGACCAGGGGCAGATCGAAGGAAGCGGCCGGCTTCCAAGGGTTCCTCCGGGAGTTGTGATCCGAAACGAAAGCCGGCCGCAGGATGGTCCCGCGGCCGGCCTTCAGTCTCAATCCGTACCCTGCCAAACCCGGCTCACAGGCCGCGGCTTATTGGTAGGCCGGATCGTCCGAAACTCAAACTCAGGAATGATGATAACCTTCCTCACCGTGTTCCGCGAGGTCAAGGCCGGTGTTTTCAACTTCCT
>CAYYSX010000083.1:0-21697 GCA_964474315.1 uncultured Verrucomicrobiota bacterium
CCGTCCCGAGAGGATCGGAACGGGATTCACGCCGGTGTAGCTCAGTGGTAGAGCAACGGTTTCGTAAACCGTAGGTCGTCGGTTCGACCCCGACCACCGGCTCCAGGTCCTAACTGTCCTGTTTACAGTGGATTCTGGACCGCTGGGTCCTCAACGGACACCAAAAACACCGCCCCGTCACTGCTTCAACAGGCGGAGGCGAGTCCTTCCACGGCTCGCTCACGGTTCGGATTTCGGTCGGCTTACGCCGCGTTCTCGGAAAGCAAACGCGTATGCAGACCCGGTTCCGTGTCATCCGTCGTGGTTCTCGCGACGACATCTACTACTGCGTGGATACGGCTACTGGAAAGAGATCCAGTCTCGAGCGGATCACTCGCGACGAGGCTCAGCAGATTATCCTCGCCAAAAACCAGGCGATCCGCCAGCCAGCTCTGAATCTGAGCTTCGCGAAGGCGTACCTTGCCGGGAGTGACTCCGGCGTCGCGACGCGGACGTGGCAAGCCGTCCTCGATACCCTCGTCAGCACGAAAACGCGTCCTAACCAGTTGCGCTGACGCCGAGCGAGGCCACCGCCGCCGGATGGAATTGCTGGAAGAGACGAATTGAAGAAGCTGACAGCCAAGGTGAAAACTATGAAACCACGTAGCCTTCCCGAAATGATTGCCGGCAAGCAACGGATTGAACGCGGCGAAGCGGTCCCGGCCCAGGTTTGGGAAGTCGTATCGGACGGCCAGGGCGGCCGCCTCCGTCGTCCGATAAATCCGCGGACCTTCCAAAAGCGCCAGCAAGCCGACTGGCAAACGGCGGTCGCCGCCACACGACAAAAGCTCGGCCTATCACAATCCAAGTTCGCCAACCTGCTGGGCATTAGCCTTCGCACGCTGCATCATTGGGAACAAGGCACACGCCAACCCAGCGGCGCCGCCCAAGTCTTGCTCAAGATTGCGGGAACGCATCCGGAGATCGTGTTGGCGGCGGCGTGAGACAAGGCGATGAGCGAATTGAAAGTTTTCGTTCTGGGAGCGGGGTGATCGGCGAACTGTGGTTGTCCGCTCGCCACCGGATTCATACCTGCCCTGAAAGAGTTCTCGGCGTCCATGGCTTGGCTATCTCAACACCGTCACTCCCTCTCAAAGCCGTGGTTCGTGAACTTCAAAGTGCGGTAGTTCTCGCTGACCGTGCGCACGGTGTGGTCCGGAACTCTGGTTGGCACGGTCGCCTGAATTTCCACCGTCACCGTCACCTGCGCTCCAGGTAAGCGGACTAGGTGCTGGATAACTTCCTTGGCCAGCGCATCGACATCGCGGGGCCGTTGCAGGTAGAGGTAGCTGGCGAAGTCCTCGACCAATTGTTTCGCACCTCAATCAGCTCACTCGTCAAACTGCGCTCGGCCCGGCCCAGCGTTCGGCCGAAGACATCATTCCAACATTCCCACAGCACCTTGAGCACAGACCCCGCGTCCCATTCCGGCGCGGAGTCCGTTCCTCCAACCTGCATGCCCGGACCGGTAATCTGTTTGACCGTGGCCCACCATTTCGTGCCGTGGGCGCTCTTGAGTTCGCACTCAACGAAGGCGGGCAGGCCCTCCTTCAAGAGGTCCAGCGCCTTGCCAATGCGTTCGTGGTTGGTGAGGGCCATAGCGGGTTGAAATCATCCCGGCCACTTCTGAAGCGGCTTCTTCGTCGGGCCGAGGATGTGAACGCGATCAGGAGCCTGCACCCCCTTGCGGAAGATGACGACATTGAATCCCGGCGTGCCTTTCACGCGGGCCGCGTCAGACGGAAAACGGATCGCTGCGACCGCGCCTTGGCTCGCCACCTGCCCCAGCAATTGGGTGCGGGTGGGCGTCTTCGCCCGATGCCACGCCACGGCCAGATCCTTCGGCCCGAGTTTGAACGCGTCCCTCGTCGCTGGGTCCGCCAGATCCACAACCTTCGTCAGGCTGACCTCGGCAAAGTAAGTTCCCAACGGCTGTTGTGCGCCCCGGCTCGTTCCGAAGCGGCGCGCATACTCCAGGCGGGCCGTCGCCTCGTCCTCCGAGAAATATACGCACCGCACGCCGGCCGGATTGAAGCGGTTGGTCTGGCCGGATGTGAAAAGGTAATCCGGCGTCCCGCTGGCCGTCAGCGGCAGCAACGCCACGCACCGGACCAGCGTGGTCAGCAGCGGGCGCACCGGCACTGCCCTCAGCGCCTGCTTGATGGTTTCGAGTTCCGTCATCAGGTGGGCGCTCCCGTCAGCATGTCATCCACGTAGTCCGCCATCGCCTGCCACTCGCCCTTGGCCATCACCTCCAGCGGTGAAGCGTCATCCAGCAGCTCGTGCGGCGTGCGCAGCCATTTGCGAAACTCCCCGTCGTCCTTCGTGATCAGCCTCAGCCGCGCCACGCGCTCGAAATATCCCAGCGCGTCCTGGAGCGAATCCGCATCCGGCGTCTTGCTCACCGCCTGTTTGGTGCGGCCCAGCCAGCCAGCCAGCCGGCTCACGCTCACGCCGTAGAGCTTCGCCATCCGCACCGCCGAAAGGTTCCCGTTCCCTTCGCGCAGGTCCGCCGTCGCCGTCGTGACGCTTTTCATCTGGTCCAGCGGGCTGGGCCGTGCCGGGGCCGTCGGCGCCTTCAGGCCGACCAGAACCTGCTCGAGTTGCGCCAGCAACCGGCCCGCCTGCTGTTGTTGCTCCAGCAACGCGTCGCGCAGTTGCACCAGCTCGCCCGCGTCCACCTCGCCTTTGCCTGCCTTGGTCAGTGTCGTCGGCATGCTCATCAGTCAACCAAACGTACTCCAATGGTCAACCCGTCATTGCGCGCCCTGAATTGAACCACGCAAGGACGCGAATTCACGCCAATGGGGTGGTGTCACTGTTGGATTCGGGATTCGCGTTCATGGGCGTCTATTCGCGGTTGAATTCAGCTTCCCATGCGCTCAGGCCATCGAGCATCGGCTCAAAGGCCGGCGGATCGCCGAAGAACATTTGCTGCATCTTCGCGTAGTCATCCATGTCTCAATCTCCAGTGGCCAATTTTCGCATGATGTCGGCAATCCATGCCGGAGCGAACGCCAAATCGTTCAACAGCCGCTTCCGGTCGTCCGCCGACAATCTGCGGCTGAGCTTCTTCACGGTGTCGTCGGTGACGTGCGCCTTCCCCAGATACCGCAGGGCTTGAATCACCAGTCCACTGACGGTCCCTGCGGTGGCCATGATTCGCGGTGAAGTCTGCCGGAAGACGATGTCCATGTTTCCCAGACGCATCCGTTTCCTGCGGCCATCGGTCAGAAACACCACCTTGGCTGGCACCTGGTCCGACAAACGCAGCAGATTGGCCGCGTAGGCCCCGGTCGGCTGCCAACGGGCTCCGCCCTTTCCGGCCACAGCCTTGGCCACTTCGTCAATGCTGGGTGCTGTCGTTCCCACGATGGGATATTGCCGGGGCACGTCATACAGCCCTCGCGTCACACGGCGAATCGCCCCGCCGGCCGCCATTCCTGACATCCCACCAGCCTAACCGCATCCTGCGCACCCGGCCTAGACGCACTTCCCAAGACGGATACCGACGAACGGTTCTGCCCGCCGAATGCCGTCATGGTGTTCCACCAGAAGGTCCGGCAGATGGAGGTCGGGACCAAGGGCAAGCTGGTGGGCATTGTTAGCGTCGGGGTGCTGGTGGAAGTGGACGGCAAGTTCGTCACCATCCAGAACCGGTTGCTGGGCCGCATCAACGTCGGTGTCCCCCCGATTTGCCGCTGACGGCTGGGGACCGTCTGCACCTCAAGGCCAATCGCCGATAGGCGTCGGGAAGTCGTCAGCCACGAGGATGCGGCTATTCATTCCGGGGAGTAGTGGTGATGGTGTTGTGCCAGCTTGGCGGTTGGCGAAACGAGGTCAGGAGGAAGTTAAAGCTTTAGCGGCCGACTCCCAAAGACTCTGGGCTTTGGCAAAGGCGTAGCTGCGCACGAAATTCCGAAAGGTGAGCCAGCGATCCTCGGCGAACAACGGCCGCAAGCTGACCTCGTGCTGTTCCAGAAAGTCGGTTGCTTCCGGGTCAAACTGCGCCAGCAGCTCCGAGAATCGCGCCGCCACGACGCGCACCTGTTCGGGCGTGACCGCAGTCGAAGGGGCTGCGGTCGCCGGCGGGTCGGGAGAAGAAGCCAACGTTGCGCGCAAATCGCGGAGGAGCGGCTCCAGCGCTGAGTCGAGCTCTCGAGTGGCCCGTTGGATCGCGGCCGCTTCCCCGCGTTCGCGGACCAATTTCTCGACCGCAGCGGCGGCCGCTTGGACCGACTTTGCGCCAACATTTCCCGCGACTCCTTTCAGCGTGTGGGCCAGCCGTTCGATCAGGGTGAAGTCGCCGGCCGCCAGCGCGGATTCGATCTGGCCGATCGTTCCATCGAACTGGATTGCGAATTGACTGAGGAGTTTCCCATACAGCTCTCGATTTCCCGCGAGCCGGGAAAGTCCGTCGGCGACGTCTAATCCCGGCACAGGGGGAATCGAATCAGAAGCAGCCGCGGACGTTGACCCGCTCGCCGAAAGAACAACCGGTGACGACCTAGCGGCCGGCGTCGGCTTGACCTTGAGGAATCGGCTGACCGTGTCCAACAGCACCTCCGGATCGATGGGTTTGGAGATGTGCTCGTTCATTCCGGCAGCGAGACAACGCTGCCGTTCTTCGAGGGTGGCGTGCGCCGTCATCGCCACGATCGGCAACGCGTCGAAGCGTGAATCGGAGCGGAGTTTGGCGGTCGCTTGGTAACCGTCCATCTCCGGCATCTGAAGATCCATTAGGACCACGTCGAACGGCGGCGGCTGCGGGCCGTGGCTTAAGAGTTCGACGGCTTCTCGGCCGTGATGCGCCACGCGCACCGTCGCGCCAGCGCCTTCGAGCAATTCCGAGGCAATCTGCTGATTGATTTCGTTGTCTTCGGTCAAGAGCACTTTCGCGCCGCGCAATCGCATATCCGGCGGGCGATCGATGGCCGACGCCGAACCGGTGGACGCCGCGAACACACTCACGAGCCTATCCACGATCATCGACTTGGTCACCGGCTTGAGGAGAAACCCGTCGAGTTTAAGGCGCTCGGCTTCCTCGCGCACTTCTTCACGTCCAAACGCGGTCACCAAAATGATCGCGGGCGGATGGCTGAGAGTCGGGTCGTCCTTGATCAGGTGACTGGCTTGAAGTCCATCCATTCCGGGCATGCGCCAATCCATAAATATAATGTCATAGGGCGCGGTGGCATCGTGCTGGTGAATCACCGCGATCGCCTCCTGGCCCGAAACGGCGGTGTCAACCTGAGCGGTAAGCGCGCGGAGCGGCTCCTGTAAGATCTCACGGGCGGTGGCATTGTCGTCCACCACCAAAACTCGGAGTTGCGCCAACCGACTCGGCATCCCTGGGCTCGAGCTTTTGGCTTCGTCAACTTCCAACCATACCGTGAAGAAAAACGTGCTGCCGACGCCTGGTTCGCTCTCCAACCAAATGCGTCCGCCCATGAGTTCGGCGAGCCGGCGGCAAATCGTGAGACCCAATCCGGTGCCGCCATGTTTTCGCGTGGTGGACATATCCGCCTGGGTGAAGGGCTGGAACAGTCTGGCGGACTGTTCGCGCGACATCCCAATGCCCGTGTCGCGCACGGAAAACTTGAGCTTCACTTTGTCGCCGGTGCGTTCCAGAAGCTGAATGTTGAGGTCGATTTCGCCGCGTTCCGTGAACTTCACCGCATTGTTGACGAAGTTGGTCAGGATCTGTCCCAGCCGGAGCGGATCACCCCGCAGGCGCTCCGGAATCCCCGGCGCCACGCGCGCCAAGAATTCCAGTCCTTTCTCGTGGGCTTTCTGCGCCGTCAGTGTCGATACCGAAGCGATCACTTCATCGAGCTTGAAATCGGTCACCTCCAGATCGAGCTTTCCGGCTTCGATTTTCGAGAAGTCTAAAATATCATTGATAACCGCCAGCAGCGACGTGCCAGCATTATGCACTTTGCTAATATAGTCGCGCTGTTTAGAATTGAGCGGCGTCTTCAACGCCAGATGCGACAGGCCGATGATGGCGTTCATCGGCGTGCGGATCTCATGACTCATGTTGGCCAAGAACATGGACTTCATCTGAGTCGCCTCTTCGGCCTTGGCTTTCGCCTCGCTGAGTTCTTTCTCCGCCCGCTTCTGGTCGCTGATGTCCACCAACAGTCCAATCACCCCGCCTGGCCGGCCGTCGGACAACTGGAAGCCATCGACCGAATACAGCGTCACGTGGGTATTCCCGTCGGAATAACGGATGGGCAATTCGTAGCTGCGCCGGCCCGCCTCGCGGATGACCGATAAATCTTCGTCGTGGAACTTGATCCGATCCGCTTCGGGCAAGTAGTGGAGGTCGAGGACGGTCTTTCCTTTAAGGAAGTCGCTCGTCGTGCCGAACTCGCGTTCGTAGGCCTTGTTGCAGTGCATAAACCGGCCATCCGCGTCCTTCACAAACATGGGGTAGGGAATGGTCTCGATGAGGGCGCTCTGAAAGGTGAGCCGGTTGGCCAACTCTTGCTGCGCGCGGTGGCGCTCGGTAACGTCGCGAATCGACACGGCCACTTGAGGGCTGTGCCCTTGACGGGTCGGCAGCGGGCTTAACCCAATCTCCACCGGCACGAGCGAACCGTCTTTGCGTTCGCCGCGCAGTTCTCGTCCTGATTGCATCGCGCGCACCGAGGGAGCGCGATGAAACCCGGCGCGCAATGCCGGATGCCGCTCCCGGATATCCTTCGGTACGAGCATTTCCACGGTCTGGCCGATCAATTCGTCGCGCGTATAGCCGAAGAGTTTTTCGCACTGAGCGTTGGCCAATTGAATGACCCCCTCCGCATCCACCACCATGAGACCGTCGGGCGCCAGTTCCAGCACGCTGCGATAGAATTGCTCGGTTTCGTACAGCACCTCGCGCTGCGCAGTCAGCTCGCTTTGTTGCTGCAGAAGCTCCGCTTGCTGCGCGACGAGCTCGGCTTGGGAACGAGTCAAACGGCCGGTTTGATCCTCCAGTTGCCGCGCTTGCGCCTGGGTCTCGCCGAGCAATTCCTGGGTGCGCACGTTGCGTTGGAGCACTTCCAAGCTGAGCGCCACCACCGGAAGTAATTCTTCTAACACTGCCTGTTCTAGCGAAGTGAAACTGCGGAAGGTTGCCAATTCGAGGACTCCCAGAAGCGCGTTCTGCGACTGCAAAGGGGTGGCCATGGCCTGAACGGGCGCGGCGTTTCCGAGTCCCGAACCGATCAGGTAGTTCGCGGGAAGATTGGACAAGGTGACCGTCTTCAGTTCGCGAGCGCATTGTCCGACCAACCCCTCGCCCGGCTCGATGAGATCAAACGATTGATCTCGTTCGGAAACTCCGTAGGCGGCCACTCGGCGGAGGCGTCCGGTCTTCTCGTCGGCCACGTACCAGGCCGCGACTCCACCTCCGACCAAGGGAACGAGCCCCGAGAGCAGTCTTTGTCCAAACTCGGGGAGAGTCGCGGCGCCTTGCAGTGCGCCGGCGAGCGCCGCCGTGTGGGCTTTGACCCAGCGCTGCCCATCCATTGCCGCGGCGCCTTGCTTCAGGATTTCAATCGAACGAGCCAGGCGTCCCGTTTCGTCGGAACTTTGAGCAAAGGGAACCGTTCGTGTGTAATCGCCCGCCGCGATGCTTTGCACGGAACCTTCCAGCGCGCGAATGGGACGTACGATCCGCCGGAAGGTGAAGAATCCTATCAACGCGGTCAGCAGCAGCGCCGCGGTGTTCCAAAACAGCATGCGCCAGCGAGAGGTTTCAATGGCCGACACCGCGTCGCGGCCCGCCGCGGCCGCAAGATCCTCCTCGTATCGAATCCATTCCTTGGAGGTCTCGCTCAAATGGTGGCCGAGTTCTGCGCCCTTGGTGTTCAGCAGCCCCTCGGCTTGGTCGTGCCGTCCTTGGTCCACCAACGCGATGGCTTGCCGCGCATTGGCGATCCACGCCCGACTGAAGTTGCGATAGTCATCGAGCAAACGCTGCCCGCGATCGCTGGTGGACAGTGAATCGGCATAGTTCGCTAGCAGACGCTCCACGTCCCGTTCTCCTTCTTGGAACGCCCGGCGAGCGGCGGCGTGTTGTCCGGCGTCGTCCGCGAGGAGGTAGCTTCGCACAGCGATTCGCAGTTCCGAAAAGCTCCGGGACAGGTTCCCCAGGGTTGCGAGAGCCAAAACGCGTGATTCGGCGACAAACCGCGTCCGCTCTTCGATCTTTCCCAGTTGAAGACGCGTGAAAATCCCGAGTCCCAACAGGGCGACCAGCGGCGCCGCCGCCAGAATCATGAGCCGTTTGGCGATGGTCATGGTTTGGCGATGGAGTTCAGGGGGTCTCCGTGCAATCGACAACCCGGCGGAGGGATTGATTTCACCGGGATTCGACTTCCCAGAGCGAGTGCAAATTCGGCGACGCTCGCGGCGGAGGAGCCGGTGCTGAGACCGAACAGGCGGGCGATATTGAAGCCCATCGGGCCGGATTTGTTCTTCGGGATGGGACCGTCATCGTTTTGAGGATCCTTGGAAGTGGTCCACCACATCGGCCACCGAGGAAAACCGGTCGATCCCGCCCAAACGTCGATCGAGACCCTCGTTGCGCAACAAAGTTCGAATGGACGACCGGGCTTCGACCACTTGGGTTTGGATCCCGCTCGACTTGAGTTCTGCCGCCAATCCCCCGAGGACGTGGGCGCTTTGCAAGTCCATATACGGTGACGCCGAAAGATCGAGGACCACCAGCTTCGGCTCCGTGGCTTGCGCCGTGACGTTGGCGACGATCGTGTCCCGGATGTGGTCGATGTTGAAATAAATGAGGCTCGATTCGGGGCGAACAATGAGCGCGCCCGGGATCAGCTCGTTGTCCGGGTGTCGTTCGTGATCGGAAAATCGGCGAGTTCCGGGGATCCGACCCAAGATCGCCACATGCGGCCGCGAAGCTCGGCGCAGCAGTTGCACCAACGAGATCGCGGCGCCGATCAAAACGCCGCGCAACAAACCGGAGGTCATGACACCCAGCAAGGCGGCAAGCGCGACGACGAATTCGGATCGTCCCGAATGCCACAGATGACGGAGGGTGGACGTCTGAAAGAGGCCGGCGACCGCCACCAAGATCACCGCGGCGAGCACCGGTTGCGGCAAGGCCCGCAAGAGGGGCGAGAAAAAGAGAACCACCAGCAGCACCACGACGGCGGCGACGGCGTTGGACACCGGAGTGCGGGCGCCTCCGCTTTCATTGACGAGCGATTGAGACATACCGCCGCTCACCGGAAATCCGCGGCCCAAGCTGGCGGCGAGATTGGCCGCCGCGAGAGCGAGGAACTCTTGATTGGGTTCGAATCGAACGCCGTGTCGGGCGGCAAACATTCTCCCGATCGCGGCCGTCTCCACCGCGCCCAGTAGAAAACACGCGAGCGCCAACGGCAACAGGTCGTTCAAGTCTTCCCAACGAATCGCGGGGAGTCCGATGGGTGGCAGCCCTGGCGGAACGTCGCCAAGCAATTGGACCCCGCGGGCGTCGAGCGAGAGCATCGACGAAGCCAGGATTCCACCGACCACGACGAACAGGGCCACGGGTCTATTTCCCAGGTACACTTTTCCGACGATGAGAACCGCCAAGGTGGCCAAGCCCACCCCGAGTGAGGCGGCGTTGGTTTCGGGAAGATGCCGGAAGAAGTGGCCGGCGTTCTGCCAAAAACTTCCGTGCGCGCCGTGGAACCCGAACAACTTGGGCAGTTGGGTGCTCGCCAAAAAAAAGGCCACGCCGCATTTGAATCCCGTCATCACGCTTTCGGAGATGAAGCTCACAACTCCGCCGGCCTTGGCCAGCCAAGCCAGGAAAGCGATGGCGGCGACCATCAAAGCCGTGCCAGCCGCCAGCGCGCCAAAGCGAGTCGTGTCTCCGCCGGCGATCTCTCCCAGCGACGAACCGATGAGCAGAGAGATGGCGGACGTCACCGAAATCGCAGTGTGTCGGGAACTGCAAAACAACCAGAAAACCAACCCGCCGAACAAACAGGCATACAGCCCGGCTTCGGGAGGCAGATTGGCCAAAGAAGCGTCGCCGAGCGCGGCGGGCAGCAGGTAGGCCGCCAAGGTGATGCCGGCCACCAGATCGCCGCGCAGCCAACTCGGGTCATAAGCGCGCAGCCAAGCCGCCGCCGGAATCCACCGCGCGGCCGGAGGTGATCCTACAGGTGGCGCATTCATCGAAGTCGCTCAACTCGGCCAAGTCGAAAGGTTGGCATCGGCGGAGGCGGACGCGCTCACTGCAAAGGCCTCCCCCAACCGAAGCGCCACGAAAAAGTCAGAAGCGCATCAACGGCGAGCCGACACCCGCGGTGTCGAAGGCATGGGGCGCGCTACCGGTGGACGAGCAATTGGGTGGATTGGCGTCACTGGTCGGTCCGGGTGGGTCGGGGGCGTGACGATGATATCCGGATCGTCATAGTAACTGCCGTGTTGGCAATGGGCCGATCAAACTCGGCCGCTTTCCTTGCGTCCCGACTCAATAGCTGAATCCAGATCCAGTCGCCCACCGCTGCCAAACTCTCAGCCGGATCGCCTGAGCCCGGTCAGTCACCAAATCTCCCCAGACAAGTTTGCCCGGCAGCCGCGGACTGCCGGAAATCATCGTCCGTGGCGGGAGTAGAGTTGGTTGAGCCCATAGCGGCGCTGCCGCCGCTACCAGGAAGATCAAGCTCAACCAAAGGGTCGTTCATCCGGCGGACCTTTGCGCAGGTGGTTTCATGACGTGAGGAGTCAGGGATTAGCTCACTTCTTCACTTCGGGCGACAGCATCTTCTCCATTTTCCTCATTTCGTTTAGAGCGGAGTTCACCGCGGTATTCAAGAACTTATAGTTCCAATTGGCGGTATCGACTGTGCTGCGCAGCGCGCGGACGCCGCCCGGAGTGATGTCGGAGGCGAGCGCCTTCTGGATGTCCGTCAGGTCCGAGAGGAACGGGGTGAATTTGTCGTTAGCCTTCTTCAACTGGGTCTCAACTTTTTGGTAGCTCATTTTGACTGAATCCAGGCGTCGCTGCGCAGTCTTCTTCAGCGATGCATTGGAGATTTCATTGATGGTTTGTTGCCAGGCCTGAAAGTACTGCTGCCCGTCGCCAGCCATCCAATCCACCCGGGTCCGGGTCCAAGCGGCCGCCGCCCCGGTTTTCGCGACCTCGGCGGTGAAATTGGTGTACGTCGGACGAAGATCGCCCTCCTTCTGTCGAGTGAGTGCGTTGAGAGCGCTCAGGGTGGACTTGAGCTGGTCGGCGGTTCGCGCCGTCTCGATTTGGGCGTCGCGAATGCTTTGGGCCAATTGTTCCTGACTCGCTTGCGCCACCGCTCCGCAGAGCAAAGTGAAGCCAATCAGATTCAGTAGATGTTTTTTCATAATGCTTATTTCAATGGTCCTATCGGTGTCTCTGCCGCCTTCGGGATTGGTTCTCCAGTCCCTCCATGACAGCAAAACGGTCGCGGTTAGTATTTCTCGGGCACAAATCGCCGGCTTTTCAGTGAAGCCTGGTCGTCGTAGGCGCCTTTTTTAGATCGTTCCGGTAATTTAATCTTCTCCCGAGGTACCTTGTTATGGGGAATGAGTTCGAGCAGGTGAGCAAGACAGTTGAGGCGGGCGCGCTTCTTGTCGTCCGAACGCAAGATGTGCCACGGCGCCCATTTCGTGTCGGTCGCCTTCAGCATCAGGTCACGGGCGCGGGAGTATTCGTACCACTTGGTGCGGGAGGGTAGATCCATCGGACTGAGCTTCCACTGACGAAGCGGATCGGAAATCCGGGCCTCGAATCGCTTCCGCTGGTTCTCATCGCTTACTTCCAGCCAGAACTTGATAAGGATGATGCCGCCATCGACCATATACTTCTCAATCTCGGGGCAGCGCTCGAGGAAAAGGCGGTGTTGCTCCTTGCTGCAAAAGCCCATCACATACTCGACGCCGGCACGGTTGTACCAACTGCGGTCGAAGATCACGACTTCGCCCGCGGCGGGGAAGTGGGCCATGTACCGCTGAATATACATCTGGGTCTTTTCGCGATCAGAGGGTGCTGGCAGAGCCACCGTCCGAAACACGCGCGGGCTGACGCGCTCCGTCAGCGCGCGGATGGTGCCCCCTTTGCCGGCCCCATCGCGCCCCTCGAATACGACGATCACGCGCAGTCCCTTGTGCTTCACCCAATCCTGGAGCCGACACAACTGGGCCTGAAGACGACGCAACTCCTGATCGTAACGCTTGCGTTTCAACGGCTGGCCTGGCTCAGCTTTTTCCTTGTCTTTATTTTTCATAGTGCGGTGAGTGCTTATGCGTCACGCGGACTGGTTCGCCGCTGGGGAGACGGCTTTTCCCGCTTGGATCGCGGAGGCCATTTCATCCGGTTCGGCCGGAGCCTCCGGCGCCGCCGTCGTTTCTCCCGGGCGCAGAATCGCCACCTTGGGAGGCAGAGCACTCATCATGGTCATGATTTCCGCGGCTGTACCGAAGACAAACTCGGCGCGCCGTTCCGCTTCCGGCATTTGGTAAAAGAGACCCAGCGCCAACCATTTCCCGGATCGTCCCAGAATAAATTCATCCGGCCTGACCAAGAGGTCCATAGGGTCATAGCCTTCCTGCAGCACGACATAAGGGCCCCCGTGATCGCGCGGCTGAAATTCATTGGCTCGCTTCCACGAGGCCAGACTGGCGAGTCGGACATCTTGGAAGCTGTTGGTAATACCGCGTAAGTTAAGATTACTCATGGATTTTCTGTTCGTTCAATTCGTGGTTAACTGGTTGTTCGCCTGAGCTGGATCTGGCGCGAGGTTCTCAAAGCTTCCGCCCAGAGCGAGATGCAAATTCGCCCGTTGAGCGAGTTGCTCGCTCTGCACGCGCAGCAACGCCAGCCGGGCGGCATAGAGGTTCAACTGTTGTTGCTGCACCGGCCGCAAATCGGTGGTGCCGATGCGATAGCTCGCCTGCACCAAATCCAGGGCTCGTTGGTTGTCGGTCACGGTCCGTTGGAGCAGTTGATCTCGGTCGGCTAGCGTGTTGCTCGCCGCTAGGGCGGTTTCCACGTCACCGAGCGCGCGCAACGCCAGACGAGCGTACTGAGCAACGGCTTCCTTTTGTTCGAGGGTGCGGATGTCCACTTGCGTCTTGAGCGCTCCACCCTGGTAAATCGGTGCAATCAATTTTGCCCCGGCGCCGCCGGTCGGGTTTTCGAAATCACTCTTCAATTCCAGAATGTCGCTCTGAATCGCCGCGACATTGGCATTAAGAATAATTCGGGGCAGTCGCGCGGCTTTCGCTTCGCCAACCCGATTGAAGGCGACGGCAACGCGGCGGTCCGCGGCGATCATGTCCGGGCGGCGTTCTAGCATTTCCAATGGGAGTCCCGCGGGGACAGGACCTGGAAGCGCCGGAAGGTTGGGTCGAGCCTGAAGTTCCGCTGCGGGGTAACGGCCGAGCAACAATTCCAACGCGCGTAGCGATTGCTCGTGCGCGAACTGCACCTGTTTGGCGATGTCTTGGTAGGTAGCCCGATTGGCGCGGGCCAAGGCCACGTCCTGTTCGCTTCCGGGACCGACTTGCCAGCGCTTCTCAGCGAGTGTCAACAGCTCCTGCGCGGCTCTGACCATGTCCTCGGCAATCTGGAGTTGAAGCCAGGTCTCGCTAGCGGTGAACCAGCTCTTCGCCATGGTGGCGGCCAGGGACTGCCGGCCGAACTCGAAGTCCGCCTGCACTGACGCGTAGGTGGCCTGATAGGCATTGCGTCCATAGCGTAGCCGCCCCCAGAGGTCGGGCTCCCAAGAAACCCCGAGCGAAACGCCTTGCAAGGCCGAGCTGAGGTCGCCTCCGCCCATGTTGAGGCCGCCGGTGCCGAACAGATTGATGGTCGGACGTAGCGCCGCCTTGGCGAGCCGGAGGTATTGTTCCGCCTGGTCAACGCGTGTAGCGGAGGCACGCAAGTCGGGGTTATTGGTCATCGCTTCCGCGACGAGGGCGCTGAGTTGCGGGTCGTCGAACGTGGCGAGCCAGTTGTCCGCGATGGGGCCGGCGGTCGCCCCAGCCTTCCAAGGATTTGTCAGGGCAAAGTTGGTCAGGGTGCCAGATTGCTCGCGAATCTCCGCCGGCGTCGGTGGTGATTTCGTGGCGCAACCGGTGATCAGGACCAACAAGAGAGCGTTGAGAATCAAGGAGCAGTTGGTGAAACGCTGGCCCTTACCCCCGGGTAGAGGGAGAATCTTTCGCCGCGTCGGGGGCGAATGGTCGAGACTTAGCGCCGTTCGCATGGGGGTCCGTTTGTGTCCATCAGTGGTTCCTCTTCAATGCAGTTTGAGGATGAGCCAGTCGAGCTTGGCACCGATGCGGACCATCACCTTGCGGAGGATCTGAATCGCATGGCCGCTGTCGGTATAGACCGCGCCCGCGCCGTGCGCGCCTGCCGCCAGAAAGAGGTCCTGGTCCTGGGCGTCCGGGAGCAACCGAACGGCGAGGCTGTTAGGCGGAATAGGGGCTACGCCGCCCGTCGGGTTCACATTGCCAATGGGTAGTTGACCCTGCGCGGTGGCCCACATGATCGAATCCACTTTGGCTTTAACAATCCGGCCTGGATACATCTTAAAGGCGATCTCCGCTTCCTGGCCCGGCTTGATCTTGCGAACCTCGTTTTGATGATAAATGGCGAGAATCCACTGCTCATCCTCGATGAAGTTCATGGAGGGAGTCATCGGCAACGGAACGGCCATGGCGCCCGGACGCAAGGTGAGCGCCACCACAGTGCCATTGGCCGGTGCGTAATAGGTCGTCTGACTCAGTTCCCATTTCGCGTCGGCCAGTTGTGCCTCGGCGCGGGCGATCTGGGCTTTGACATTGGCTACTTCATCCTGCTCGCCCTCGGTCGTCTTGGCGCCCAACTTTTCACGGGCCTGTGCTTCGGAAGCGACCAACGCTACCAGTTGGCCTTCGAGGTTCTCCACGTCCGCCTGAGCTTGTTCATAGTCGAACTTGTTCCCTGCGCCGCTTTCGGCGAGTTCCCTGAATTGTTGCAGACGCATCCGTGACAACTTCAATTTCGAATCAAGAGCTTCCTTCTGACCGACGGCGCCCTTCAACTGTTCCTGCAAATTGCGGGAGCTGGCCTCGGCAGTGACGAGTTGCACCTTGAGCTGGGCGATTTGCGCCTCGGCGTTCTTCACCGCGATCTCGTAAGGCGTGGGATCCACCTGGAACAGCACATCGCCCTTCTTGATGGGACGATTCGGTTCAATGGGCACCTTGGTAACGAGACCCCGCACGGGCGGATTAATCGGGACCACGTAGTTGACGACTCGAATGTCATGCGAAGAGGGGGCAACGATATTCAATAACAGAATGAGTGCCGTGATTCCTATGATCGGGAGCGTAATAACAATAACCTGGCTGATGATATTCCAAGGCAACCATTTGAACTTAAAGAAGATCAGCCAGACAAAAAACGTGTAGATGCCAAGCAGCAGGATTTCCATACGTCAGTCTTTTTCACGACCAGCCGCGGCCGATTTGCCCGCCAGCTTGCTTTCCAGTTCCGCGAGGCGCTGGCGCAACTGCCTCAGTTCCTCAGCTTCGTCTTTATCTAGTGTCGCGCGGGCATCGTCGTGGTCGTGCTCCACTTTGTCCGTGCCGTAAGCCATTTTGTAGAGGACCGGTTTGGAGTAAGCCCACAGCCAGGCGAGCGGCCAGAGCAGGCCGCCAAACAAAAGCGACAACAGGCACAAGGTCTGGATGGCCTTGGCCTGCGGATGTTGTTTTTTCTCGGCGATCTTTTCGGGCAGAATATGAACGAGCCAGAAGACGGCAATGCCGATAACCGGCGCCACGATCAGGACGACCCAGGACAGTACGTTGGCCATCTTGTCGAGCGTTTCGCCGTGAAACATTGAGGCGTGAGCCGACGAGGGTGCGAGCAGACCGCAGGTCACGACCAGCAGCCATCCTCCAGCGGCCGAGTATCTCCGCGAATGGAGCTGCGCAGTCCGACCGGGGCTTCCGAGGGATCGAAGCGGACTCATGAATTTGGATTGTTCGGTGGGATCGAGGAGCCAGCCGCGGACTCAGATTGGGAAGGCGCAAGCGGCTGGCCTTCAAAGAACTGGCGGAGCACCGCCTCTAGCGGCTCGGGAATCGAAGTCTGGAGCAATTTGGCCTTACCGCAGAAAGCCGTGAGTCGTTTGAGAATCTCGTCAGGATCTGATTTCCTGATTGCCACAAACAGCGCCGAACTGCCGGGCGTCAGCGTCGCTCCGAGCTCCTTCATAAAGGTGTCGAGAATTCCTCGATCCGTGAGCGCGCCGATCACGGCGCCGGTTCCGGCTCCCGCAATGCTTCCGAAAAGCGGGTTTAAAAACAGCATGCCAACTACGTAACCCGCCACGCTTCCGGCAGCCGCGCTGAAGGCGGCCAGGCTCGTTGACTGATGCAAGCGGACTTTGCCCTTCTCGTTACGCGTTACGACCACGGCGTCGCTAAGTTCGATGAGGCCGTCATCTTCGAGATCCTCGAGGAGTGATCGAAGTTCGAATGCGGCATTTTCCCGGTCAAAGCCAAGGACCACTAACCGGCTGACTTCGTGACGTATCATGGGCAAGCTAGAATGGTCCCGAAACGATGCCGTAGGCGAGCGAAAACCTCTCGCATTTTTGGGTCGTTCCGGGTCGATGCACGGTTTTGACCGCCGCGAGCTTCTCTCCACACCGCTCGCAAACGGACCATTCATGGACCGGGCGACGAGGCTGATTCCAAGGCGGCTGCCGAACCGGCCCAAGGTGTTCGGGCCGAGGGGCGGCCCGGTCACGGACGCAGTGACTTTTATTTTAGATGCTACCACAATCCGTACTGGCTTCCGACAGCGTCACTATCGTTGTTGTTCGCATTCGGCTCGATCAACTAGACTTTCTATGGGCTCTGACTATTCCACCGGGCATGGTTCGGTCTGCCAGATGCTTTTGGTATATTCGGAAATGGTGCGGTCGCTGGAAAACTTGCCGGAAGCCGCCATGTTCAGAATTGCTTTGCGCGACCAGGCTTGCTGGTCGGCGTAAAGTTCGCCGAGACGGGCGTGGGCTTCGCTATAGCTTTTCAAGTCGGCCAGATGCAGATAGTGGTCACCTCGGACCAGCAGCGCGTCCAGAATCGGAGCGAAGACGCCCGGCTCATGCCGGCTGAAATGGTTGCCGGCAATGAGGTCGAGCGCGGCGCGCGTTTCTGGGTCGTTGTCGTAGTGCCATTGCGGGTTGTAGAAGCCGCGCGTGCAGGCGACTTCTTCGGCGCTCAGGCCGAAGAGGAAAAAGTTCTCTTCGCCCGCGGCCTCGGCCATTTCGATGGTCGCGCCGTCGCGCGTGCCGATGGTGAGGGCACCGTTCATCATGAACTTCATGTTGCTGGTGCCGCTGGCTTCGTATCCTGCCGTCGAGATTTGCTCCGACACGTCGCTGGCGGGGATCAGTCGTTCCGCCACCGAGACGCGATAGTCGGGCACGAACACGACCTTGAGCCGACCCTTGACCGCCGGATCGCCATCGATCGTCCCTCCGAGGCTATTGATGAACTTGATGACGAGCTTCGCGAAGGCATAGGCGGGCGCAGCCTTGCCGCCGAAGAAAAATGTTCGCGACGGCACCTGGAGTTTCGGATCCTCGCGCAGGCGCTGGTAGAGCACCACGATGTGAAGCGCGTTCAGAAGCTGCCGTTTGTATTCGTGAATGCGCTTGATCTGCGTGTCGAAAATCGTGTCGGGATCCACCTCTTGCCCGGTGGTCAACTTGAGCCAGTCGGCGAAACGGGTCTTCGCCTCGCGCTTGGCTTTGCCCACGGCCGAACGGAACGCTTGGTCGGCCGCCAGAGGCTTGAGTTTCTCAAGCTGGCTGAGGTCGGCAACCCACCCATCGCCGATGGCGTCGGTAATGACCTTGGCCAGCGGCGGGTTCGCCAGCAGGAGAAAGCGCCGCTGGGTGACACCGTTGGTTTTGTTGTTGAACCGCTCCGGGAACAACGCCGCAAAATCTGGAACGACGGTTCGCTTCAGCAGGTCCGTGTGGATCGCCGCCACTCCGTTCGTGCTGTGCGAACCGACGATGGCGACGTGCGCCATGCGGATTTTCTTCGGTTCTCCTTCTTCAATCAGGCTCACGCGGGCCAGCCGGGCGTCGTCACCGGGGAACTTCGCGCGAACATCGTCCAGAAAGCGGCGGTTGATTTCATAAATAATTTCGAGCGGGCGCGGCAGCATGATTTCGAACCATGGCAACGGCCATTTCTCCAGCGCTTCGGGCAACAGCGTGTGGTTCGTATAGGCCAGCGTGCGTCGCGTGAGATCCCAGGATTCATCCCATCCGAGCTTCGCCTCGTCGAGCAGAACGCGCATCAGTTCGGGCACGGCGAGCGTCGGATGCGTGTCGTTAAGCTGCATCGCCACCTTGTCCGGCAGTGCAGGCCAGTCATTGCCCGCGGCGCGGAAACGGCGGATGGCGTCGGCTACCGTGCAGGCCACGAGGAAATATTGCTGCAGGAATCGAAGCCCTTTGCCTTCGGCGGTCGAGTCGTCCGGATAGAGCACCCGCGTGAGCGTTTCGGCGGTGAGCGTTTCGGCGAGGGCGCCGACAAAATCGCCGCTGCTGAATTGCTGGAAGTCGAAGTAATCGGGCGTGGCGGCGGACCAGAGTCGGAGCGTGTTGACGGTCCGTCCACCATAGCCGATCACCGGGCGATCGTAAGGAATGCCGATGAGTGTCGAGGGGCGGCCCGGAATCACGCGCAGCGCGCCGCCCCGGAGGTCGAACGAGCACGCCAATCGCACTTCGACCGCTTCATTGGGTCGCGCGACTTCCCACGGGTCAGGCCGGGCCAGCCAGTGGTCCGGTTGCTCGTACTGCCAGCCGTCGCGTACGGTTTGTTTGAAGATGCCGTACTCGTAGCGCAGGCCCGAACCCATTCCCGGAATGCCGAGGGTCGCCATCGAATCGAGGAAACACGCGGCCAGCCGACCCAGCCCACCGTTGCCGAGACCCGCGTCGGGCTCCTGCTCAACGATTTCCAGCGGATCCAGTTTTTGGCTTTTGCAGAACGGGCCCCACACCGGGTCGAGCATCAAGTTGGTGATGTTGTTCGCCAACGCGCGACCCATAAGGAATTCGAGCGAGAGGTAATAGACGCGCTTGGCGTTGCGCTCACGGTAAGTCTGCTCCGTCTTGAGCCAGCGCTGCGAGAGCACATCGCGAATCGAGCGCGCCACGGCCTCGAACTTGTCGCGCGTGGTGGCTTCCCGGACGGGGATGACTTGGTCGAAGGTCAGGTGACGTTCGTAAAGCGCGTTGCCGCCGCCGGAGAATTTCACCGGGCCGCAGTTGTAGCGATCGAGCAGGTTTTCTTGAGACATGGTTGTGGTTCTTTTCAATGCGGCCTTGGCACCTGGTTCATCGAATCAGAGTCAGGGCCAGAATCTGGGCTGACAGAATGCGCAGCAGAGTCGTCAGCGGATACACCGTAGCGTAGGCGACGGTGGGGGTGTTGGACTTTGCCAGGTTGTTCGCGAAGGCCAGCGCGGGCGGGTCCGTCACACTGCCGGCGAGCAGGCCGCTCAAGACGGTGAAGTTCATCTTCAGCACCGCGCGGGCAAACAGGCCCACGAGCAGCAGCGGCAGGATCGTCACACACAGACCCGCACCCAGCCAGGCGGCGCCGGTGGAACTGAAGACGCTGCCGAAAAACTTTGGCCCGGCCGCGAGCCCGACCGCCGCGAAGAACAGCGCGATGCCAAACTCGCGGAACGCCAGGTTTGCGGTGACCGGCATGTGGCACACCGACCGACCGATACGGCCAAAGCGCCCGAGCACCAGCGCCACGAGAAGAGGACCGCCCGCCAGCCCCAGACGCACGGGCTGCGGCAGTCCCGGGAAGACAATCGGCATCGTCCCGACCACGATCCCCAGCAAGATCCCGATGAACAGAGGGATGAAATGAGTTTCGTTGAGTTCCTTGACGGAGTTGCCCAACAGCTTCTCCGCGCACTTCAGGCTCTCCTCATCGCCCACCACTTGAACCATGTCGCCGAACTGCAAACGCAACCCGGGCGCCGCCGTCATTTCGATGTCTGCGCGCGTGACGCGGCTCACGACGGCACTGCAACGCGAGTCCAGCGCCAGTTCTCCCACGGTCAGGCCCAACATATCCTTGCGCGTCACCACAATCCGCCGGTAAGCCACGGTGCCAGGCGCCTGACGTAGGTCCTCGTCACTGCGCCGACCGACCACGCGCTGGAACTGATCCAACATCGGACGCGTACCGATGGCCATGATGGAATCGCCAAACTGGAGAACGAGTTTCCCCGTCGCGGCCCGGGCATCGGTTTCGCCGGCGCGGCGATGACGCGAAATTGTGACACCGGTTTCGCGGCGCGACGGAACCGCGTCGATGGTCAATCCGGCGAGATTGGGATTGTCCACGACCAGCGTGCGGTTCTCCAGTGGTTCGGTATGACTGCGCTGTTCCTCCTGGAACGATTCGGCTTCCTTCGCCGGGTCGATGCGAAAGATGCCTTTCAGGGCCAGCAGCGTGCCGATGATGCCAGCAATCGCAGCGGGATAAGTCACGGCGTAGGCCAGCGCCGGCAAAACGAGCCGGTCGTCGGAAACACCGGGCAACATAGCGAGGGTCTGCTGCGCCGCGCCCAGCGAGGGCGTGTTCGTCGTCGCGCCGGCCAACAATCCCAGCACGGCGGCGAAATCCATCTTGAACAGCCAGCCGATGCCCACCGCGAGCGCGGAGCCGATTAGCACGATGCCGGCGGCCAGGAGGTTGAAGCGAAGTCCGTCTTTCTTCAACGCAGCGAAGAAGCCCGGGCCCAGTTGCAGGCCGATCGTGAACACAAACAGGATCAGCCCGAACTCCTTTACGAAGTCGAGAGTGCCATGATCCACTGGCTTGCCGAAGTGGCCCGTGATGATGCCCGCAAACAGCACACCCGCCGTGCCTAATCCTATGCCACGCACCTTTACACTGCCCAGCGCCATACCCGCCAGGCAGACGAACGCGAGCACTCCGATCGCATGAGCGACCGGCTGCGTGGTGTGCAGTTGGAACAACCAATTCATTTCGTGTTCAGCGATTCGATGGCCTCGCGCAGAATCCCAGCGCTTTCCTGGAGTCCTTCTCGAAACGGATCGCATGCTCGTAGAGCGAGCAGGGCAGGAGATTGCGGTGGACTTCGGCGATTACGAGTTCGTGTCGTTTGAGATCAAAGGGACTCATAATTCTTTGCGAGTGGAGTTGTGGACTCGCGGTTTCGCCCGCGAACCGAGGCGCCGGGCGGGCCGTCGTTTTTTCCGAGCGTTGCGCTCGACGTTCGGCCAAACACTTCGGTGAGCCGCCGTAAATGTCGGGCGGGCCGGTCGAGCGACATCGTCGGCATTCGCCATTCCCAATTCCCCCTCTGCGTCCCGGGAGTGTTCATGCGCGCCCTTTGGTCGAGCCCGAGGATGTCCTGCATTGGGACAATGACCAGGTTGGCTGGTGACGCCATTAATGTGCGGAGAGCGCCTTCATGGGGATTGGAAGCGGATGCCCCGGTGTAGGTTCGCACCCGTTGCTGTTGAGCGGGGCGCAAGTGCCGGAACCAGCCCACGGTCGTGTTGGTGTCGTGACTGCCGGAGTACGCAGCGCA
>CAYYSX010000084.1:0-1502 GCA_964474315.1 uncultured Verrucomicrobiota bacterium
TGGTCCGCCAGCGGACCACCACGTTGCGGACGTTGTATTTCAAGGGCAGGGCCATGAGCGGCGGGAGCGTTCCGTTTCAGTCCAACGTCTTCAATCCTTCGGTGACGCTCATCCGTGCCGTCTGCAGTGCCGGCGGAAGCGCCGCCAGGATTCCCATCAGCGCCGCCACCGCTGCCCCCCAGGCCATGATGCGGGGCGTCACTTCGAAATAGAGCAAGAATCCATTCGTTAGCGCCTGCAGGTCCAGAAACGTCCACCAGGCCCATGCACCCCCTATCCCCACCACGGCGCCCACCGCGGCCAGTCCGAAGCTCTCCGCCAGAATGAAACTGAACAGTTCCCGACGCTGGAAGCCCAGCGCCTTCAACACCGCCAGCTCCCGGAAGCGCTCCCGGATCGCCATGCTCATGGTGCTGATCGTCACCAACAGCAGCGTAAACACCACCGCACCGCAGATGAACATCACCAGCATCTTCACATTGCCCAGCATACTAACAAAGCCCATTTGGAACGCCCGCTCGGTTTCCGCGCGAACTTCGGCGGCGGTGTTCTCAAACGCCGCGTTCACCCGGGCGATGACTTCGTTCGCCACTTCCGCGGACTCCACCCGCATATACCAGGTCCCCACCGTTCCGGGATCACCCGTTAGTTCATCGAGCAGCTTATGGTGAAAGAAAACGCCCCGGTCATCCACCGTGCCGGCAAACACCGCCGCAATCTTTAGGTCGAGATCCACCGGATAAAAAGTTCCGGTGAACTTCATTCGGTCCCCGATCTTAAGATTGTAACGCTTCATGGTGTCGGCCCCCACCAGGCACGAAAGGCGGTCCTGGATGAAGTCTTCGTAACTGCCGTCCACCATCCTCCCCTCGACAATCAGGCCCTGGAACCGCTTCGGATCGACGGCAAACTGAGCGAAGCTGGTGACTGTCTCATCGCGAAAGGTGCCCCCGAAGAAGGAAAACGGTGAGACCGACACGATTCCGGGGATTTGGTCGAGCGTGGCGAGCTGTTTGGCGGGTAACGGCTGGGCCAGTGAAACCTTATTGCGAGCGATGACCCGCAAGGAGGCCGCCTCGGACTCCGGCGGAATGGTCAGCTCGCGCTGCAGCGTCAGCAACGTCACCAGCAGCCCGCAACTGATCGCCACGCTGATCACCGTCAGCAGTGCCCGCCGCCGGTTGCGCAAGGCGTTCTTGATAACGAAGGAGGGCAAAGTCATGGGCATTTCCAATTTCCAATTTCCAATTTCCAATGGGCGTGGCCTATCCACGCGAGGCGGATTTCCGGGACGCGGCGATGATCGCGGTGACTTCCTTCGCTTCGCAGAGAAGCGGCATGCCCAACGCCGTGGGAGCCAGCATCCGCTCCACGATCAGTTCGAGCCAGAGCTGTGTCTCGTCCGCTTCTTCTTCGACGGTACCCAGCTTGGAAATAAACTCGGCCTTTGACCGGCCCTTGCAGGCGGCCCGGTAGTTGGCCGCCACCGAAGTGGAGGAGCG
>CAYYSX010000084.1:1602-21344 GCA_964474315.1 uncultured Verrucomicrobiota bacterium
TTCAATTCCGTTTCATTCATAGCATCGCCCACCATCTCACGCGGCTCTGAGATCCGAAAATCGTCAAAATAATGAGTCCAGCGGGCCGCATCCGATCTCTCCGTTCGCGTCTCCCGCCTTCCAATCGCCAATCAAAAATCGAAATTCGCAAATCATTCCACGATTTCCCCTTTCTCCAAATGCAGGCTGCGCGTGCCGAATTGGGCCGCTTTGGGATCGTGGGTGACCATGATGACGGTCTTGCCCGCATCGCGACTCAGTGCTTGCAGAATGTTCAACACGTCGCTGGCCGATTTGGCATCCAGATTCCCGGTGGGCTCGTCGGCCACGATCAACGTCGGGTCGGTGACCAGCGCCCGCGCAATCGCCACCCGCTGCTGCTGTCCGCCCGACATCTGATCGGGACGATGGTGCCCACGGTCCCTCAAGCCCACCAGGTCGAGCGCCACGTCCACTTGCCGGCGCCGCTCGGCCCGGTTGAGCGCGGTCAGCAACAACGGTAGTTCGACATTCTCCGCCGCCGTAAGAACCGGGATGAGGTTGAAGGACTGGAAGACGAAACCGACGTTCTGGTTGCGCCAGTCCGCCAGTTGGGACTCGTTCAAGTTCGCCACATTGATGCCCTGCACCAGGACCGATCCGGTGGTGGCCCGATCGATCCCGGCGATGATATGCAGGAGAGTGGACTTGCCGGAACCGGACGGTCCCATGAGCACCAGGAACTCGGCGCGCTGGATGTCGAGGGAGATTTGGTCGAGGGCGGTCACGTTGATCTCGCCTTGCCGGTAGATCTTGGAGAGGTCGCGAATCACGACGATCGGATCATCCGCCATAAAGTGTCAGGTTAGCGGGCAGGGCGGGTGGAAAGAAGCTCAAACCGGCTCTCCTACGCTACTGTTGTAGCGCAGACCTCTGGGTCTGCTGTTCCGCAGGTTTTTAACCGGCCCGCTGAGCCCTTTGCCTCCGCTCCCCGGCGGCGCGCCTGATCTCCGTCGTCTGCCCCATCCGCGCCGTCCGCACTTTCAACCCACAACTGCGCCTGACCTACGGCCAGACGGTTCGTGCGACCTGCTTGCCCAGTCGCCCCATGATAAACACCCCCTGCTTTCTGCAGGAATCGCCTCGACTACATCTGATCGTGACTTCACCGTTTCCGCAGCATCAGTACTATGACCGCTCCGCGGTCGTGCTGATTGATAATGTTATGCCGTCACGTGCGATGAGATTCCTGATATTGTGTAATACGCTCTGTGCTGGCGGATTTGTTTGCCAATCCCAACGGCTGGGGTTGCGGTTTCATTTTCGGTCTTTGCGATCGAGCAGAAACGGGACGGGTTGACCTGTCGGTGCCTCCGACCGTAGCCGCCGAGGGTGCGAGGCGCATGCTGTTCGTGGTCCTTGAGGCGTGCGACGTGACGAAGAAAGCAAGCGTAGCCACGAGTGGGACAAGACGCGCCCGGTGCTCCCCAACGCCCCACTTTCAGGACGGTTCGGGCGGGAACCAGGAGCTTGAAGCTTGGAACTTCTTTGGAGTTTGGACCTTGGCCTTTGGAGCTTTCCCTCCCTGTTCCCATCGTGGTCCCGGTAAGGACAAACTCAAGATACGCCCCTCTTGCCTCTTACCCGCGGCTGCAAGCGGTTGCTGGAAATGCGTTGATGTGGCGTCCTTGTGACGCGGCGGCCCCGCCCGAAACATCCTGCGTCTTTTATCCACGTCATTTCCCCGTCACATGTTTCCTCTCATTTCCGCCAGCGACAGTTGGACCCTCTGGGCGCTGATCACGGCCGGCACCGCCCTCTCGCTCTGGCTGGAAGCGCGCTATCGCTGGGCGGCCAAGATCAGTGCCCCGGTGCTCGCCCTTCTGCTGGCCATGGTGCTCTCCAACACCGGCGTCATGCCCACCGATGCGCCGGCCTATGATTTCATCGGCACCTGGCTGGTGCCGCTGGCCCTGCCCTTGTTGTTGCTCCAGGCCAATGTCATCCGCATCGCCCGCGAAACCGGCAAACTATTCCTGGCCGTGCATCTTAGCACTTTGGGAACCGTGGTCGGCGCCTTCCTGGCGGTCGCGTTGTTGGGGGGAACCCCTTCGGCCGGTGAACCTGCGCCCCCCTCCTCGCCCGCGGTGGAGCAAACCGCAGAAGGACTAAGGGGCAGGATCCCGGAGATCGAAAAGGCGGCCGGCATCATGACCGCCAGCTATGTCGGCGGCATGGTCAATTTCCTGGCCGTCCAGGACAGCGTGCAAGCGTCCGGCAACCTGATCGGGGCGTTGATCGTGGCCGACAACCTGGTGATGGCGGGTTTCTTTGTGATTTTGCTGGCGATGGTGGGCAGCCGGTTCTTTCTCCGGCACTATCCGCACCCCCATATCGGGGACGCGGGGAATGGTGTGTCCCATCCGGAGGAGGCTCCGTCGGGTCCGCTCACGGTGACCCAACTGACCACCGCCTTGGCCTATGCGTGCGGCGTGGTGGCGCTGGCCCTGGCCATCGGTCGGGGCTTCCAAGGATTCTTTCCCGCCCAGGTGACACCCGGCTCCGCCCTGCACTTGGTCCAGACCCTGGCCACCAATCGCTTCGTGCTGATCACCTTGGTATCGCTGATCGCTGCCACGGTCTTTCCTCGCTGGCTGGCCCCGCTGCACGGCGTGGAGCGGATCGGTTCGATGCTGCTCTATCTTTTCCTGTTCAGCATCGGACTGCCGGCGGACTTGCGCGTGGTGCTTCTCGAGAGCCCGATGCTCTTCGTTTTTTGCGGGATCATCGCCGTGGGCAATCTGGTGGGAACGCTGGTCTTGGGGAAACTCTTCCGCCTGGAGTTGGAGCCCTTGCTCTTGAGTGTCAACGCCACCCTGGGGGGACCGCCCACGGCCGCGGCCATGGCCGTTTCCCGCGGTTGGTCGCGACTGGTGTTGCCCGGTCTGCTGGCCGGGCTGTGGGGTTATGTCATCGGCACCCCGGTGGGCCTGATGGTCTATGCCCTGGTGTCGGGGAAATGAACGTCCGCGGAGGTCGCAGGGACCGGAAGCCGCAGGGACGGACCCTCGCTATGCTCTCAATTCTCCACCGGTTCCACTCCCAGTCCCGGCTCCGGTGGGGTGCCCATGAAGGTCAACCTCCCCCCAACACAACGCACCCCCCGATAGGGATCATTGGTGATCAGGAGGTTTCCATCCAAGTCGAGGAAGTCGGCCAATGCCGCCAGGTGCGCTCCGGCGGTAATCAACACCGAACTTTCTATCATACAACCGATCATGGTCTTGAGCCCTCGGACCCGGGCCGCCTCGAGAGCCACCTTCGCGGCCGAGATCCCGCCACTCTTCACCAATTTCACGTTCACTCCGTGGAAACAGCGGGCACAACGGTCGGCATCAGCCGCACTGTGATACGATTCGTCGCCAAAGATGGGCAGCGGAGAACGGGCCTTGAGCCAGAGCCAGTCTTCTTCCGGCAGGTCGGCCGCCAGGGGTTGTTCGACGAACTGGACGTTCCCATCTGCCGCCAGCCACTCGATGTTCCGGAGCGATTCCTCCGCCGTTTTCCAGCCGGCGTTGGCATCGACCCGGATCGGCTTGTCGGGGGCGGCGGCGCGCACCGCGGCAAAATTCTGCCGGTCATCGGGACTTCCCAACTTGAGCTTTAGGACCGGCATGGCGGCTGCCTCGACCGCCTTGGCCGCCATGATCTCAGGAGCATCGATGCCGATGGTGAACGAGGTGAAATGGGCTCCCTCCGCCGCCGGAAGTCCGATGAACTGATACACCGGTTGGCCCGCCGCCCGGGCCGCTCCATCGAATAGAGCCAGGCTGAGGGCACATTGGGCCGAGTTGTTTCCCGGTCCGAGGGTTTCCAGGTAGGCCATGCTGGCCGGAATATCGGCGAAGGAGAGCCGGGCCGGATCCACGCGCGACAGAAAAGCGGTCACCGTCGCATGGGTCTCGTGATACTGGCTGGAAGGAGAAGCTTCCCCAACGCCTCGGCGGCCTTCCGAGTCGGAAAGCTCCACCAACACCACGGGATAATGGGATTTCCAGCCGCCCTGTTGAAGGTCGGTGGAAATCGCCCAGCGATGTCTCAGCGCCAAGTCAAATCGCCGGAACGTTAGTTTCATCCGGGCCAAGGGAACAGCAGGCCGGACTCTTGTTCAACACCACCGACTGGTACCAAAGGAGCATGGAGGAAGTGATACTGCGGGTCCATGTTGCCGGATTGCCTCGGGAGGCAACGATGAACCTGGAAGGGTATCTGGAACCGCGAGGATGAGGGAATGAACCGGAGCCAGGAACGCCGGGACGTGGCTGCGGGTCGCAGACCCGCGCTCCGTCAGAGCCCGCCTCCTCTACGCCGCCTCCGCCCTCCGCACCTGCTCCAACGCCTTTGCCATGCTGGCAAAGATCCAACGGCCGTCCGCACTGCCGAGAAGGGCCTCACTGGCCCGGTCCGGATGCGGCATCAGCCCCGCCACGTTGAAGCGTTCGTTAGCAATTCCAGCGATGTTCAGCAGCGAGCCGTTGGGATTGGCGGCCTCGGTGATCGCTCCGGAGGCATCGCAGTAGTGCCAGAGGATTTGCCGCCGTTCCTGCAATCGGCTGAGGGTGTCCGGGTCGGCAAAATAACATCCCTCACCGTGCGCAATGGGGATGCGGAGCAGCGTCTCACGCGGGATCTCCTGGGTAAACGGGGTGTCGTGGTTGGCGGTTTGGAGAAAGACCTGCTCGCAGTGGAACTGGAGGTCGCGGTTGCGTACCAGCGCTCCAGGCAACAGGCCGGCTTCGCACAGAATCTGAAAGCCGTTGCAGATTCCCAGCACGAGTCCGCCGTTGGCCGCCAACGCTTGCACGGCCTGCATCACCGGGCTGAACCGCGCAATCGCGCCACAGCGCAAATAGTCCCCATAGCTGAATCCGCCCGGGATGATCACTGCGTCCGCCGCCCCCAGCGAGGTGTCCTTGTGCCAGACCAATTCGCCGGTGTGTCCCAACACGCGCACGGCGTGCAGGCAGTCCTGGTCGCAGTTGCTAGCGGGAAACTGAAGGATGGCGACATGCATGGGAATCAGCGCAACAGGTCGGACTTCCAAAGAGCGGTCAGCCGACCCATTCGAGCCGGTAGTCCTCGATCACCGGATTGCTGAGAAAGGTGTGGGCCGCGTCGTTCAACGCTTGTTCGGCGGCGGTCCGGTCGGTTCCCGGCGCGAGGTCGATCTCGATATACTTGCCCACATGCACGCTCGTGACGCCGGCGTAGCCCAGGTGTTCGAGGGCGTTCTGGACGGTCTTCCCCTGCGGATCGAGGACCGCTTTTTTGGGAGTGATGATGATCTTGGCCTTCATGCGAGCGACAACCGGGAGCCCGGAAAACGTGGGTGAACTCTGCGGGTGGGTCGGAAGGACCGCGAGGAATTTTAGTAGGGACGGGGCGTTCTTGAGTCTGTCCTTAAAGCCGCGGGCCGAGCCCCTTCTTCAAGCTCCAAAAGCCAAGCTCCAACTTCCAAAGAAACTCCAAGTTCCAACGTCCAAGCACCCCAAGACCTCGCTCCCAGGAACGGTTCGAGCGGAACCCGGGTGTCGGGAGCTTGGGTCTTTGGAACTTCTTTGGAGCTTGGAACTTGAAGCTTTCCTCTCCCCTGTCCCATAGCCGTCGCGGTACGGACAGACTCAAGATGCGCCCCTATCCTGGCGCATAACGCCGCAGATATTTGAGCGCCACTTCCAGATCGTGCGGCCACGGCGCTTCGATGGTCACCGGGGCGCCACTGATCGGATGCGGCAGTTCCAACTTCCAAGCATGCAGGGCGAGCGAACCGATCAACGGGCGTTCGTAATCCCCTCGCTTCAACTGGTAACCCCGCTTGAGTGACGACAGCAGGAGTGGAGCCCCTCCATAAACCCGATCGGCCACGACCGGATGACCGGCCTCTGCGAGATGAATCCGGATCTGATGCGTCCGGCCGGTGTGCGGATGCGCCTCGACCAGGAACAGCCCGCGGAACCGTTCCCGGACCACAAAGTCGGTGAGCGATTTCTTGCCCGTGCGGCTGATGCGCATGACGCCCGGCTTGAAGCGATCCGACGCGAGCGGTTTGTCCACGGTGAACGTGTCGGCGTGAGGGGTTCCACGGACGAGCGCGACATAGGTCTTGCGGGGAATCTCTGAACCAAAGTGATTGGCCAGCGTCACCAGCGTGGGCCGGTCCTTGGCGAGCAGAATTACCCCCGTTGTCTCGAAATCCAGGCGGTGCGCATTGGCGAGGTAGGTCAGGCCGCGTTCCACGGCCCAAGGTTTGCCGGCGGCGATTCCCTCGTGCAGCAGACGCATGAGATTGGGACGCCGCGGATCATAGCGATCCGGGGACGTCAGCAACCGCGCGGGCTTGTCGAGGGCGAGAAGATGCGCGTCTTCAAACCGCACCGGCACCGGCCAGTACTCCTGCGTCGCACGCGACGACAGTTTGATCACCGGCCCGGCCGGTTTCATGTCACAACCCGATCCGTTCCCCGAACTGCCGGGCTCCGGAACTCTCGAACTCCGTCACGAACCAGGAATTGAAGGCTTCGCGTTCCCGTTCCTGGCGCAGCTCGCCCAGGTAGGAGTTCAACCCGGCCTGGACGATCTCATCCGCGGCCGGGATCCGTTCCCGCACGGTCAGAATGAATCCCCCATCCAGCGTGGGGACGAAGTCACTCACCTGGCCGGCGGACAACCGGGACGCCACGTTCTTGACCTGGCTGGGATTGAGCCGGCCATCGAGCCCAGCAATGGTGGGAGAGCTGACGGAAAAGCTAAAGTCGGAGACCAGGACGCCGGCGGCCGCCGCGGCATCGGCGAAGGTCTGGCCTTGCGCCAGCGAATTGGTGACCGCCTGGTGAAACGCCTGGCCCGCGTTGCGCGCCGCTTCGGTGGACATTGTTTGATTGAAATCTCCGATGACCCGGGCCCGGACCGTGTCGAACGAAGGCACGGTACTGGGGGCGTGGCCGATGACCGCCGCCACAATCACGCCTTGAGCCCCGGCCATCGGAGTCAAAAACGGCTGCTCCGCCGTGACCCGCGTCATGGCTTGGGTCAGTGCGCTGGGATTGACGCCGCTCAACGCGAGTGGTTGGCCGCCTTCGACAAAGGGCTCGGTCTGTTCCGCTGTCAGACCCTTGCGCTGGGCCAGGGTGGCTAGGTTGGCGGCGGACACGGGCTCCATCTGGTACAATTCGCTGGCGAATTCATTGGCTTGTTGTGCCGCCAGTTGGAGAGCGCGTTGCCGCACGGTGGCTTCCCGGATCCGGACGACGGCCGCCTCTTTCGCCAGCGGCGCCCCCGCTTCGTCGCGAAAGGCATCGGGACCCTGCTGCTGGTAAAGCTGCTCTATTTCCGCCGTCAGGGTGGCCCGGCTGGCCAGCTCCTCCTCCGCCACGGCGGTGAAGTTGGTCGGGTCGAACCGGACAAAACTCAGGGTGGTACGTTCCGGAATGCGGTACGCGGCCAGTCGGTTGGTGAAAAACTCGCCCAGCTTGGCGTCGTCCAGGGTGATACCGGCCAGAAAATTGGAGCCGGCAAAAGAAACCAGGGAGATGGCCAACGTTTCATTTTCCCGCCGAAACGCGGCTTCGGCTTCCTGCGGCGTCACCAACTGACCGCTGATGCCAATGAGCCGCTCCAGCTCTTGTACCCCCACTGCATACCGCACGAAGTCAAAGAACTGGCTCTCGGTGAAGCCGGCCGGTTTGAGGGCATTCTGGACGAATCCATCGAAATTCACGTTGCCGGTCTGGGGATCCTTGAGGTACTCGCGAATCCAGGCGGCCACCGCGCCGTCGCCGACTTCGATTCCATACTCTCTCAGCCGGTTCGACAGAAACAACCGTTGCAAGGTCTCCCGATTCTTATCGAAGCCCATTTGGGCGGCGCGCCGATAATTCTCACCGAAGCGGAGGAAGCCGCTCAACTCCGCCTGGGCACTAGCCTCGCGCAACTGCTGCTCCGACACCGGCCGGCCATCCAGATCCCCCACCGTGGATTGCCCGCCGCCGAACGCGCCACTGGACTGATTGGGGCTGAAATAGATAACAAAACTGATGATGACGGCGGTGATGATGACCATCAACAGCCAGCGCTGGTGCTTGCGAATGGTTGCGAACATAAAGCGGCTAACCGGGAAAAATCGGGACTACCGGAGCGGGCAAACCTAGCGAGCCCTGGAAAACGTGGTCAAACGGTATTTGCCGACCCGACCGCTCGGCGGGAACCAGACCGCCGCCGGCCGGCCGGCTAAAAGCCTGCGCCACAGCCGACAGGAACGGTCGGCGCTACCGCGTAGCGCAGGCCTCCCGGCCTGCTGTTCCGCAGGTTTTTACCTGCCCGCGGGGTCGGCTGGCAGGCTGAAAGGCCTGCGGAACAGCCGACAGGAAATGTCTGCGGTACAGCGTAGCGCAGACCTTCTGGTCTGCTGTATCGCAGGTTTTTAACCTGCCCGCGGACCGGAAAAGCGGAGACGCCTCTTTCCCAACCGGGGAATTCCGGGGAATTTTATCCACTCCGATCGACCCGCTTCAGCCGCCATAAGAGCCACAACAGTTCTTCCTGATAGGCGTTACGCGAGGGATAGGCGATGGTGTCGGTCTGGCCCTCCCGCAGGGAAAACGCCACCCGGTTCAACAGGGCCTGACGGGAATGAGTGGCGATGGTGCGGAGGAGTTCGAGAAAGGCCGATAGCCGCTCGGCCTCACCTTGGGGCCGCGAATCCAGGAAATGAATCTGATCGGCCCGCAGCGAAAAACGGGCGGCACCCCCCGCCAGAAAGAGGTCCGCCGTCCAGCGCCAGACCTGTCGTTCCTGGGTGGAGGCGGAGGTGGAAGTTTGCATCATGCCCAGTGAGCTACCCAGGCACAGTTTCGCATGAAGGCCGGGATGATCCAGGAAGGAACCCACCGCCCAAGGTAGTTCGACTTCGCGAAAATCGGTCGCTGGCGATCGGGGACGGGTAAACTCCGTGTTCTGCACCCGTCCACCGGCGACCACCGCAATGCGGTCCCACGGAAGGGTGAGCTCCCGGTCGTAAGGGTCACAACCGACAAATCCGGATTCGCGGGCCGCGACGCGGCGGAACCACTTGGGTGCCGGTAATTCCGGCAGGGCGGCGTGGTCCACTACGTCGGTCTCCACCCCTTCACGCCGCAGCGCTGCTTGCAGCGCCAAGGCGTCTTCGGGTTCCAGTTGTTTGACCAGGATTCCGAACGCGTCCCGGGCCACATGCGGGGCGTCGGCGGGCGACATCCCTCCCACGCCGCGGAAAGCGCGGCGCAGGCGTTCCAGGTCCGGAATCTCGAGGCGACGTTGCAGGAGGGCGTAGGGCATGGGGAGACCGTCTCATGAACCACGGGTGAATTGGCACCGCTTAGTTTCCAACGCGCCCGAGCCCTTTCGGCCGGAAGTAGAAAGGCGGGCCAAGCTCGCAAGGCCAAAACCCAAGGTGATAGTCTCTCTTACGAGAGAATTCGCTTCCGCTCCGGATCGTACCACGACTGGAGGGAAATCCGCGCGGGCCGGTCGGCACCATTGAGCCGGATCGCATACCGGCCGAACCGAACGTCTCCCACGACCCCGCCGCCGGGATCGCGCACATATCCCATGGCCACCGCCGCGCCCACCGTGTGTCCGTAGCTTCCGCTGGTGGTGTAGCCTACCAGGACCCCGTCCCGCAGGATCGGTTCGCTGCCCCACAGGACCGGCTCCGGATCCTCCAGCGCCAACAAGGCCAGACGCTTTCGCACGCCTTGTTCCTTCTGTTGCCGCAACGCGTCGCGACCGAGAAACCCACCCGGTTTATCCCACGCCACCGCAAAACCCAGCCCGGCCTCGAGGGGCGTTTCGTCCGGCGACAATTCGGCGCCGAAGGCGCGGTAGCCTTTCTCCAGACGCAACGAATTGATGGCGTAATGACCGGCGTTGGTGACTCCGAGATCGGCTCCGACCGACCAGAGCGCATCGTAGGCGGTCGCCAGTTGCTCCATCGGCACATGCAGTTCCCAACCCAGTTCACCGACATAAGTGATCCGGACGGCCCGCACGGTCGCCCAACCCAGACTCAGCGTTTGTGCGGTGCCGAAGGGAAAGGCGGACAAAGATAAGTCGGATTCCGTGAGCCGGCTCAAGAGCTCGCGCGATCGTGGCCCCATGACCCCGATCACTCCCCACGCACCCGTGACGTCCGAAACGTCCACCCGTTCTCCGGGCTGAAGATGACGCCGGATCCAGTCCTGGTCGCGGCGCGGCTGGGTGGTGCCCGTGATCAAAAAGAACTCCTCGTGGCCCGTGCGAATGACCGTGAGGTCGCTCTCGAATCCGCCGCGGCTGTTGAGCAGACCGGTATAAACCACACGCCCCGGCGTGACCTGCACGTCATTGGCGCACAGGCGCTGCAGGACGGCGGCGGCATCGGCACCCCGAACCAGGAGTTTGCCGAACCCCGTTTGGTCGAACAGGGCCACGGCCTCGCGAGCGGCCCGGTGTTCGGCCGCATGATTGGGAAACCAGTTCTGGCGGCCGAAGCTGTAGTCCATCGTCGGAACAGGGGCGCCGTTCGGACCGGCGAACCAGTTGGGTCGCTCCCAACCGCCCTTCACTCCGAAGCTGGCTCCCGCCGCCGCCAACCGATCATGCAACGGGCTGGTGCGAACATTTCGGGCCGTCTCCGGCTCGCGGTTCGGCCAGGCCATCTGGTAATGCAATCCCAACACTTCAACGACGCGCGCCCGCAAATAGGCACGGTTGTTGGCCCAGGGACCGAAGCGCCGGACATCGACACTCCACAGATCCAGCGAGGGCTGCCCGGCCAGAATCCATTCGGCCAGATACTTTCCCGCCCCACCGGCGCTGGCGATACCCACCGAATTAAACCCACAGGCAACGAAGAGCTGTCGCAGCTCCGGGGTTTCGCCCATCAGAAAATGGTTGTCGGGCGTGAAGCTTTCCGGGCCGTTCACAAACTTCTCAAACCCGCTGGTGGCCAGGGCCGGTATCCGATGTTTCCCATCGGCCAGCGGCCCGGCGAACTTCGCCCAGTCCGGATCCAGCAGTTGGAACGAAAAGTCGTCCGGCACGCAGTCCACCAGCCAGGGTTTCGATTCCGCCTGAAAGGCTCCCAGCACCACCCGATTTCCCTCGCCGCGGAAGTACAGGCATCGGTCGGGATCCCGCCCCACGGGCAATTCATCGAAGGCCCCCTCGATCGGGTGGCTGACCAAGTAATGATGCTCGACCGGATAGAGCGGCAAACTCACCCCACAGCGGAGCCCTAGTTGCCGCGCCCACATGCCCCCCGTCAGCACGACGATTTCCGCCGTGAGGATTCGTTCCTCGACCGATCCAGAACCGTCCGCCGCGGAAACCGCCACCTTCACCCCCGTGGCGCGCCCGTCGCGATGAAGGATGTCGAGCACGCGAGCGCCTTCGATGACGGTGGCACCCCGAGCCTGGGCTCCTTTGGCCAGTGCCAGCGTGGTTTCCTTGGGGATCACCTTTCCGTCCTGCGGCAGCCACGCCGCTCCCAGCACGTCGTCCACCCGCAACAGCGGCCACTTGGCGCGGGCGGATTCCGCGTCGATCAGGTGGGATTCGACACCGAAATACTCCGCCATGGCGCAGGTCCGCTGAAGCTGGGTCAGGCGGGCCGGCGTAGTGGCGGCGATCAAGCTGCCCACTTGTTTCCATCCGACGGGATGTCCGGTCTCGGCTTCGAGTCGCGCGTACAGCTCGGCACTGTATTGGTTGATGGCGGTCAGACTGGTGGACGTTCGCAGCCGGCCGACCAGTCCGGCCGCATGCCAGGTCGTGCCGCCGGCCAGGGTCTTCTGTTCGAGTAAGACCACCCCCCGGCAACCGAGCAGGGTCAGGTGATACGCCAGGCTCGTGCCGATGATGCCACCACCGATGATGACAACCTGGGCGGAAGAAGGAAACGCAGCGGCCATGCTGCGCGCTTGGGTACTGCACGCGTCGGAGGACGGCTATCCTGATTTTAGGGATGGGGGTCCAGCCGGGCGCATCTTGAATTCCACGGGTGAGTTTGGGCTTTGAGCAGAGGAACCCGCCCGCCAAACTCGGCGTCCCGACATGAGTTCCGCTTCCTTCAAGATTGCCGCCCTGGCGGGCGATGGCATCGGTCCTGAAGTCATGCGCGAAGCCCTGCGAGTGCTGCGCGCGACCGCCGTCCGCTTTTCGCTGGATCTTCAGATCAGCGAGGCGCCGGTGGGCTGGGCGGGCATCGATGCCGCCGGCCAGGCATTGCCCGATGCCACCCTCCAACTGTGCCGCAGCTCCGACGCCATCTTGTTCGGTTCAGTGGGTCTTCCGGATCGTGATCCCACACTGCCTAAGGAGGAACGTCCGGAACGCGCGGCTCTGTTGCGCTTGCGTAAGGAGTTCGGCCTGTTTGCCAACCTGCGCCCGGTCCGCCTTCCCCAGGCTCTGGCGCATGCCTGTCCGCTGCGTCCGGAACGGCAGGGAGACGGGCTGGACGTGCTGGTGGTGCGGGAGTTGACGGGCGGACTCTATTTCGGGCAGCCGAAGAAGACCGAGGAGGTGGTCGAGGCTCCCGAGGGAGCGGGCGAACCGCGCCGGCTGTTCCGCGCGATTGACACCATGGTTTACACCAGTCCGGAAATCGAACGGATCGCCCGGGTGGCGTTCGAGGCCGCGCAACGGCGGCGGAAGAAAGTAACCAGCATCGACAAAGCAAACGTGTTGGAAAACGGAATCCTCTGGCGCGAGGTGGTGACGCGCCTGGGGCGGGATTACCCGGACGTCCAACTGGAGCACATGTTCGTGGATAATGCGGCGATGCAACTCATGCTGCGGCCGACCCAATTCGACGTGATGCTGTGTGAGAACCTGTTCGGCGACATCCTCAGCGACGAGGCCGCCGCGCTGGCTGGATCGCTCGGAATGCTGCCCAGTGCGAGTCTGGGGACCCGCCAGGGGGAGCGAACGTTTGGGGTCTATGAACCGGCGGGCGGAACGGCGCCCGATATTGCCGGGAAGGATCTGGCCAACCCCATTGCCCAGATCCTCAGTGCCGCCTTGATGCTGCGATACAGCTTCCGGCAGGAGAGCGCAGCACAAGCCGTGGAGTCGGCCGTGATGCAGGTAATTTCCCAGGGCCTGCGCACGGGGGACATCTTCCATCCCGCCGAGCCGGGAGCCGAAAAGGTCGGCACGCGGGTCATGGGTGAAGCGATTGCGGCCGCGGTGTAAGCCGGGAGTACCGGCCACCGACCCCGAGGTCCCTTTCCCCTCCGTCGGTTCGTGTCCATCGGTGTTTATTCGTGGTCCCTCACGGCCTCCAAAGCCGCCTGTCGCCCCGGCCAGGAAAGGAAGAACGCCGCCACCGCGATCGCGACGGCGACCGCCGCCAGACTGTAGAACGCGGACGCGTAGGAACCGGTGGCAGAAACAATCCAGGCCAGCAGCAGCGGTCCCACGGCGGACCCCACCACCGTCAGCATCTGGGCTGCGCCCTGGATTTGCCCGAGGTGGGTCCGGCCATAGGCCTGCGCCCAGACCAGGAAGAAGAGCACCGTGATCAAACCGCCGGAAAGTCCCATGAGCACCGCCTGTCCCATCAGCTCACCCCGCGTGCGCAGTTGCGGCAGGGTCAAAAGTCCGACGGCGAGCAACCCGAGCGCGGCGGTCAGAAGGCGGGGGAGGGGGATTCGGCCAGCCAGCCAGCCGCCGAGGAAATTGCCCACCAACGCCGCCAAAGCGGTGACCGCGAGGGTCAGGTGATAGATCGAAGCGGCGAAGCCCCGTTCTTGCAGAATGGATTCGTTGAACAAGCCGATGCCGGACGCCACCAAGCCATAGAGTGCTGAGCCCACCCCGAAGATCCAGAAGTGCGGGGTGGACACCGCCTCCATCAGCCGCGCTTCCTTCAGCACGGGACGGTCCGCGGAAGCGGAAGCGGAGGTGCCGGACGGATCCCCTTCGAGTCCGCACGCTTCCGGTGAACGACGCACCAGCAACCAGGCGAGCGGTGCGAGTCCCAAAACCAGAGCCCCCCCGATGGCCGTCCACGCGGTACGCCATCCCGACCCGAGGACCACGGCGCCCACCAGCGGGAAGGCCACCATGAACCCCACACTCAGCACAATGGAGTACACCGCCATGGCTCCGGGCAGGCGGCGGGAAAACCATTGCGGGGTTACGCTGAGGCTGGAAACGGACAGCGCACTCTGTCCCAAGGCGCGAGTCAGGGTGACGGCCAACGCAAAGAGGGCCACGGTTTCGACCCGGCTCATTCCCAGCACGACCAACCCCAGCCCCAGCGCCAGGCCCGTCAGGATCACCCGATTGCCGAACCGGTCGATGAGTCGGCCGAATCCCAGGCAGGCGAGCGATCCGAGCAGCGTGGCCCAGAGGTTGATCTGGGCGTAGTGACTGCGGCTGAGGGAAAGATCCTGAAGCACGGACTCCGTGATGAGTCCCAGGCCCTGGGTGCGACCGGGCAACGTGCCGACCATGGCGACGGCGGCGACGACCAGATTGACCCAGCCATAGTAGAAGGGGAGGCGGTTGGCGAGCGGGGGGAGGGATCGCAGCGGCGCGGCGCAGGCGGTCATTGGCGGACGAGGGTAAGGCGGAGTCCTGCGTCGTCCACGCCGGACACCACGAGATGCTTCAGCCCTTCGGGAGCGCGGACGGCTCGTCCGCCCGATCACCCAGGGGGGGACCACCGGCTCCTTCCCGCTTCACCGGGAAAGGGGCGAAGCGCCGCCAGGAGTTCGAACCGGCCACCAAGCGATCAGGACGACGAGACAAAGCACCAGGGCCAACCCCCTCGCGGTGCCCGACGCGAAGACCACGGCGCCGTTGAACCACATCAACCAGAAAAACCCACGGCGAACCCCTTCGGTTGGAGCCCGGCGCAACGGCGCGGTCGGCGGTTGCGTGGGACGCCAAGCATCCCAAGTCCACCAAGCGACGAGCAGATAGTTGAACCAGATCCCGCCACCCCAACTCAACCCGAAGAGCTCCTGCGTCTGGTGCGCGATCTCCGCCACGGCCGAGGCGTGGCTCCAGTGGTGCCGAAGGCCGAAGGCGAGCAGCAGGTGAAGCATCAACGTCGCGGCGCCGAACCGCCACAGCCACCGGGCGATCCCGGGGGACGAACCGGTAGGACGACTCCGCATGACTTCTCCGGCCACCCACAAGAGGAACGCAGCCCACGCGGAAGCCGGCACCAAATGAATGTTTTGGTCCGTCGGAATTCGGGTTTCTAGCAGCCGGCCGGACTGAAGCCGAGCGGATTTGAAGCGAAGGGAGGAAGGAACGGGGCGGAGGTTGATGTCCTGACGGCGTGAGTTCGTTCGTCGCCCAAATGAACCGGCCCACCCGCCGGAACATCAAGACCACCAAACAAAGGAAAACCATGAAACCAAAGATTGTCTCACTGTGCGCCACCGTGCTGTTGGCTGCTTGCACCGGATTGAAGGCGGAACCTCTCGCGTCGCCTAAACCGGGTTCACCGGAATTCGAACGGATGAAGACCCTGGTCGGTACCTGGCAGGGAAAAACCGATATGGGGCAGGGACCGGTCGAATTGATCGCCCAGTACCGTCTGCTGGCCGGCGGGAGCGTGGTGGAAGAACGCGTCTTCGTCGGCACGCCCCAGGAGATGGTAACGATGTATTACGACCAGGGCGGCCGGTTGGCGATGACGCACTACTGCGTGCTGGGCAATCGGCCGAGCATGCGGCTGGCGTCCTCCGACGATCGAACGCTCACTCTGGACTTCGACCAGGCCTGCGGGATCAATCCGGCGAAGGAATCCCATATGCATGCGCTGACGATCCGCTTCGACGACGCGGACACGATCACGTTGGACTGCCGGGCGTTTATGGACGGCAAGGAAATGGACAAGCAGCCCACCACGCTCAAGCGAGTGAAATCCTCCTGAGAGCAGAAGGGGGCGAGGCCCTCTTTTGCGGCGCGTGTGAAGTCGCCGAGGGTAAGCTGAGGCGAAGCAGCGAGACGAAAAGAGATCGCCTCGCGCCCTCGGCGACGAGGTAGCGGCGGACGGCAGGACGCGCTGGCTGAGCGGTGTGGACGAGCGGTTCGTTCCCGGAGAGGACCGCTTCCTGGAAGATGTTCCACCGTCACCACCCGCGCCCGCTTGGCCACCTCGACTCGAGGCGGTCAAGCGGGCGGAAGCCTGTGCTTCCTGCTGGGTAATCGAGCGGACGAGCCGTCCGCGCTCTATGAGCAAAGATCGAGGTCCCGGTTTCCGGAAAAAGGACTGGCTGCCGGGAGGTCGCGTTCGCACGCTTCGTGGACCCCATGAAGAAAGCCAGCCGACGACAATTTCTCAAGGCGACCGCCGCCGGGACCGTCGCTCTCGGAACGTTGCCCCGCCTTGCCGCCGCCGAACCAACTTCCCCCATTCCTGCCCATCAGCCGCTCCTGGTGAGCGGAATCCACGGCTATGCCGATGCCCATAGCGTCGCCGCTGGCAGCACCATCCGGTTTTACTTCAGCTCGGACGTCCCGTTCCGCGTGGAGATGTGCCGGTTGGGCCAGCAGGTGGACGAACCGGCGAGCGACGAAGCCGTGTTCGAGGCAGGCCGATTTCCCGCCCATCCCCAGCCCATTCATCCGGGATCGTATGTTCATATCGAACGTCGCCTCCGCGGTAACCGGCGTGCGCTCACCCTCGAGGCTTGGGTCCAGCCTTGGTCGCTGGAACGCCTCCAGGGAATCATCACCCAGGAGGACAAGGAGGATGCGGAAGGTTTCGCCCTCGGCATCGGCCCGGACGGCTATGTCGGGTTCTTTGTCGGGGACGGCGTTTCCCCGGATGAGGCCGTGGTTCATCGGACTCCAGTGGGCCGGCTGGAGCGGGGACGATGGCATCATTTGGTCGGGATCTTCGATGGCACCCGCAAGCAAATCTTTGTGAATGGCGCTCGGGCGGGAGAATGGGCCTTTGCGAACCTCTTAAAACCGGGGCGCCACCCGCTCCGGCTCGGGGCGATGGGGGAGGACGGAGCCGCCACCCGGTTTCTCGACGGTGACCTCGCGATGTGTGTGTTGTATGGGAAGGCGTTGACGGCCGAAGAGGTTCAGGCGCGTTTCCACGAACGCGGACGAGAGCCGGCCGCCGGACCGGACGTGCTGGGCTGCTGGGATTTCGCGGCCGAACGAGGGGAGGAAGTCCGCGATGTATCGTCCGGCCGGCGACCTGGACGCATCATCAACCACGCCACCTGGATGGTGGGGGGACCCTCCTTTGGCGACGAAGTGCCGCGTTTCGATGAGTATGATCCGGCGCGGGACCCGATGCGCGGACATGCGTTGCGGCTCGCTTCGGATGACCTCTATGACTGTCGCTGGAGACCCACGTTCGCCTGGAGAACACCGCGCGACGCCCGATCGGGAATTTATGTAGCCCGAGCCTATTATGGTGACCCGGAAAAACCCCGGCAGTATGACGTGACCTTCCTGGTCCGACGCCCGCCCCGCCGGGCACCCGCGCCCATTCTCGTATTATGTTCGACCAACACGTGGCGAGCTTACAATGGAGCACCGTTCGGGGTTTGGCCCGACTCCTTGCATGCGGTGATTGGCACAGACGGACTGCCTAATTCAGCGGGGAATCCTCCCGCCTATTGCTTATATCGGCGTCACGCGGCGGGGCAGGGGACCTATCAGATCGGACTGCGTCTGCCGTGGCCGGTGGCCGGCCCCTATGTTTTGTACGGCGGCCCGACTCGTTATTCACACCTGATGCGAGCCGAGCGATTTCTGCATACCTGGCTCGAAGGGTCGGGTTACCGCTTTGACGTCCTGGCCGACGACGATGTGCATCGCGAACCGGCCCGGTTGAAGGAGTATCGGGTCGTCATGCTCAATGGACATAGCGAATACTGGTCGCTGCCGATGTTGCAGGGGCTCGATTCGTTTCTGCGGGGCGGGGGCAATCTGATGGTGTTATCCGGCAACTCTTTGTTTTGGCGAGTCAGCTTCGATCCGGGCACCGCAGTGATGGAATGCCGCAAGGTAGATGCACCGGGCGACCAAATGTTGCCCCGCGAACGAGGCGAGTGCTGGCACAGCCACGACGGCCTGCGGGGCGGACTGTTGCGCGAGTGTGGCCATCCCGGATGGAAGTATATCGGATTGGAAACGCTGGGGTGGAACAACCAGTCCAATCCAAAAAACTTCGGTCCGTATCTCGCGACCGGAACCGAGCACTTTCTTTTTCATCAACCGGAGGAGACTGGCTTGAAACCCGGCGACCGGTTTGGTCAGGGACCGGACGGGACCCTGCCGCTGGCCAATGGACACGAGTTCGACCTGCGGCTTTCGACCCTGGCGGCCCTGCAGGAACAGCCCTCGCCGGCCGGCGGGGAAGTCCCGCGCGATCCCGACGGCATCATCCCGCTGGCCAACGGCATCATTCCGTGGAAGGAGGGTGGCGCGGCGTTCGACTATTTTTTCCGGCCGATCCATCCGAAGACCGACCAGGGAGGCGAGATGATCTACTGGGAACGTCCCGAAGGCGGACGCGTCTTCAATGCGGGCAGTATCGGATCGGGCTGGGCGTTGGCGGCGGATCCCAAGTTTCAGGCCTTGATGCGTAACGTGCTGGCGCATTTTGGCGTGGCGCGGCCGGTCTGAACTTATTTTCGCTTGGCGCTCCACGCGCTGGTCACCTCGTTGCCGCCAAACTCGGTGCGGGTCTCTCCGGAAAGCTGACCGTTCTCCCAGCGGCCGCGCATCAAATAGGTCATCGACCCGCCTTCCTGCCGGTCCCGCTTCACTGTCCAGGAGACTTCCGGGCCGATGACCTTTCCTTCTTCGATGGGAAGCCATTGGCCTTCGCCCCGGGCGAAGCGGCCGGTGAGTTTGTCTCCCTCTTGCTTGAGCTCCAGGGGAAAGGAGATCGGCTCGCCTTCCGGCCCGGGCGTGGTGAACACCCATTCGCCGGTCAGGTCGCTGGCCACTGGCGTCACGGGCGGCCCGATGAGCTGCGTCAAGGTGGGTTCGATGGCGTCGGCCCAAAGTTGATAACCTGGCGGGGAAAGATGCAGGAAGTCGGGCATCAAGGATCGGGGGATCAGGCCGGCGGCATCGACGAACTGGGATCCGAAATCGATCCATCGGACGGACTGACCGTCAGCGAGGCGTTCCAGCACCTGGTTGACTTGAAGGACTTTTCCGCGTTGAGGATTGGGATTTTCGCCGCGCGGGAAAATGGCCACCAGGAGGATTTGGGTTTCGGGAAGCGACTGCCGGAGTTTCTGGACGATGGCCGCGACGCCCTCGGCAATCTGGGTCACGGTGTTATCCTCTCCGCCGGAGTTGTTGGTGCCGATCATGACCACGGCGACTTTGGGTTTGAGCCCCCGGAGGTTGCCGTTCTCCAGTCGCCACAAGACGTGTTGGGTGCGGTCGCCGCCGATGCCGAGGTTGACTGCCCGGCGTGGGGCATAGTATTTCGCCCAAACCTCCTTGCCCTCGCCCTCCCAGCCCTGGGTGATCGAGTCGCCGATGAAGATCACCTCCGCTTTTTCTCCGGCTTCGGCCGCCCGCTGGTTCAGCAGTTCGTGGCGATTCTTCCACCATTCGTCGTTTCGCGGAACGGGTTCCAGGGCGGAATGACCCAGCAACCAGCCTGGCAGGAGTAATCCCAGGAGGCCGGCGAAGACCGGAGAGAAACGAGATCGATTCATAGCTATGGGCGACGTGAC
>CAYYSX010000085.1:0-1307 GCA_964474315.1 uncultured Verrucomicrobiota bacterium
GCGACGGGGTACGGAGTACCGCCTTTAGGCGGCGGAGCGGTGGCTACTCTCACCGGTCGCAGACGGCGAGGGACCGACCCTCTGGACACCTTTTCTCTGTGTTCTTTGATCTGTTTGCGGCGACTTGAATCGGCGGACGGACCACCGCAGAGAGCGCCGAGAAGACTCCGCAAGGTGCCGTCACTTCCTGTCTTCTGGACAGGATGGATCCTCTCATCCCAGAGCTTGAATTCAACTTACTCCCGGTCGAAACTGAACCAGTGAGCCCTCAAGAACGGAGATTCAAACTGACGGCGGTCTTTGAAGCAGCGCCGGAGGGTGGCTTCACCTGTCACTTCGAAGAACTGCCCGAGATTTTTTCTGAGGGGGAGACGGTGGATGAGGCCAGAGCCAACCTCTGGGACGCTTTAGAGCAGGTGATGGCCTGGCACCGCGAAGAAGCCGGCAAACAGGCTGTCGCCGGAGCGGTGCGTGAGGAGCTCGAGTTCGCCGTCTTGTGAAACGGCTCGATCTGGCGCGCCACTTGCGTGTCCACGGCTGCTTCTTGGCCCGCGAAGGCGGCCCACGCCATCTGGAAGAATCCTGCCTACGGCAAGGTTGCACCGGTTCCCCGGCACCGCGAAGTCAAGGAAGGCACAGTCCGCGCCGCGTGCCGGCAACTCGAAATTCCCGAACCGTGAGGCGCTCCGCTGTCACCGATGTGATGTGGCCAGAAAAGACTGAGGCTTCCGCGTCCAGCGATAGCGTGCGGCGAGGGGAGTTGCGAAGCAAGTGGGGGGGAATCAGGGATTCCGCAAGGTGGAGAGAGATTGGGCAGGGACAGGTGGGAGCCAAAATTTTGGGGTGCCGACTGAGGAGGAGTTGGGTCCGCGTCGAGTTGGTGTCCGAGGAGTGGAAGAATCCAAAGACCCAGTTCAACACCCGCCGCTTCCAGCAATACTTCCGCTCCGCCACCCACGGCCCCAAGCGCCTCCATTCGCTCCTCTGTTCTACATCCCCATCCCTCCCTGACTTCTGAAACTCAACGGACGCGCCCTGCGGAACAGACGCCGCGGCAAAGTGGATGCTTGACCCCACCCGGGGCTCTTCGTTTTATTCGGTCCGAACAATGATGCGCACGAAGCGAGTAACGGTCCTTGTAGGAGGTGGCGATGCCGCCGCGGGGACCTGTCGTGCCTGAAACGATTTTTCACAGGAACCCACGGCTGGTAACGGCCGTGGGTTTTTTGTCGCCAGAAGATCAACGCCGTTCCCGCCTCATCCACCAGTAAGAACATGAGCCAGAGCACCGCAAATCCCAAGTCTGT
>CAYYSX010000085.1:1407-21340 GCA_964474315.1 uncultured Verrucomicrobiota bacterium
CCGCCTCATCCACCAGTAAGAACATGAGCCAGAGCACCGCAAATCCCAAGTCTGTTCCCGCCCACCCGGCCAAGGAGGTCGGCCCGCTGAAGCTGGGTCGCGACATCTTCGTGGAGGCTCTCGAACGCGCCGGCGTCGAGGTCATCTTCGCCTATCCGGGTGGCGCGAGCATGGAGATCCACCAGTCGCTGACCAAGTCCCGGATCCGCACCATCCTGCCGCGCCATGAGCAGGGTGGAAGCTTTGCCGCGGAAGGGTACGCCCGAGCCACCGGCAAAGCCGGCGTCTGCATGGCCACCTCCGGTCCCGGCGCGACCAACCTGGTCACCGCCATTGCCGATGCCTTCATGGATTCGTGTCCCTTGGTGGCCATCACCGGACAAGTGACCCAGGCCATGATCGGCCGGGGCGCATTTCAGGAGACCGACATGGTCGGCGTGACGCTGCCGATCGTGAAGCACAGCTATCTCATCACCGACATCAAGGACATTCCCCGGATCGTTGCCGAGGCGTTCTACATTGCCGAATCGGGGCGCCCCGGCCCGGTGGTCATCGACTTCCCGAAGAACATCCAGCAGCAGAAAGCCCAACCCGTCTGGCCGACCCGCGATGAAATCAAGGCTGGCCTGCGGGGCTACCATCCCGACGTCCATGCCGATGACCTCGCGTTGAACGAGATCATTGGCCTGATCGAAAAGGCGGAGCGTCCCGTGTTATACGTGGGCGGCGGCATCATCACCGCCGGAGCCGCGCCCGCGCTGAAGCAGTTTGCCGAGGCGACGCAGATTCCGGTCACCACGACGCTGATGGGGATTGGCGGCTTTCCGGAGCAGCATCCGCTGTCAATGCGCTGGCTGGGGATGCATGGATCCGCGGTGGCCAATTGGGCGGTCAACGGCGAGTTCCAGCCGCGCCAGGATCCGTCCGAGCCGTTGGTGAAACTGAAGGACGGGGCGGATTTGCTGCTCGCCTTTGGGGTGCGATTCGACGACCGAGTGACGGGGGCGTTCAGTGAGTTCGCCAAGGGGGCGACCATCGTGCATATCGACATCGATGCGTCGGAGCACAACAAGAACAAGCGGGCCAACCTGACCGTGCATGGTGACATCCGGGACGCTCTGGACCGGTTGAACGCCCTGATTACGCGGGCTGGGGGCATCAAAAAGCGTTATCCGGCGTGGCACGCCCAGATTGCGGAATGGAAGGAGAAGGCGCCGTTCCGCTACACCACCAAGGCGGAGATCATCGATTCGGACCACGTGAAGCCCTTCCGCAAGCACGGGGAGCAGTTCATCCTGCCGCAGATGGCCATCGAGGAGCTGTGGAAGCTCACCGGAGGCGACGCGATCATCACGACCGGAGTGGGGCAGCACCAGATGTGGGCCGGGCAGTGGTTCAAGTATTCCGACCCGCGAACGTTCATCACTTCGGGCGGCTTGGGCTCGATGGGTTACGGCTATCCGGCGGCCTTGGGCGCCAAGGTGGCCCGTCCGGACAAGCAGGTGATCGACATCGATGGCGACGGTTCATTCCTGATGAACGTCCAGGAGCTGGCCACGGCGCACGTGGAGAAGATCGCGGCGAAGGCGATGATCCTGAACAACCAGCATCTCGGCATGGTGGTGCAGTGGGAGGACAATTTCTTCGCTGGCAACCGCGGCCACACCTACCTGGGCAATCCCGAGAACCGTTCGGGAATCTATCCCGATTACGTGAAGGTTTGCACCAGCTTTGGCGTGCCCTGCGAGCGGGTGGTGTACCGAAAGGATCTGCGTCCGGCGCTGGAACGGATGCTGGCGTCGCCCACCGCCTATGTGCTGGACATCATCACGCCGTACACGGAACACGTCCTGCCGTTCATTCCGGCGGGCCGGACCGTGGCGGACATGAAGTGGTGAGGTGGGGAGCAGGCTGGGCTGGACGGCGGCTCCCGCTGATCCCTAAATCTCGCTAAGAAGGCTGCCTGGTTGTCCGCACAGAAAGCGACTTACTCCTTGGTCCATGACGACGGAGGAACTCAACCAGCGGTTGGCCAGTCTGGCCGAACAGATGGCGGCCACGGAGCGAATCATGGCGGAAACCATTACGGAAACCGATCGGCAAATTGCGGAGACGAATCGCCAGATCGGTGGCCTGAGTACCAAATTCGGTTCGTTCACCGACGAGATCGCCTACCGCTCGTGCAAACGGATTCTGCGGGAGTATTTCGGCATGGAGCAAACGGCCCTTGAGATCGAAGTCGAGCGAGCCGACGGACAGAGCGAAGAGTATAACCTGCTCGGAGTCGCCAACGGCGACCGGAATGAGGTCATGATGGTGGAAATCAAAAGACTGTATCTGGCCACGGGTGCCGACGAGAACTTCGAGTTGTTGCCGGCTCCGCCAGGGTTTCGGCCGCGAGACTTCTGACGGTTGGAGGGGAGGTGACACGGTCCGGGGGCAGGCGGACGCGTCTTGACTTGGTACTCATGAGGCGCCCGCCGCAGCGAGACATCCCTCCCGCTCCTTGACGGGGCGGGCGAATACCTCTCAGGGTGAATGCCATCGCTATGAACCCCGGTGATCCTGTCTCGGTGCCAGCTTCGACCTCCTCGCTCCCGGCCCGAATGCTGAATGTACTGGCCGCGCCGGGAGAGGCGTTTGATGAAGTGCGCGCTTCGCCGTACCGCGCAGCGAACTGGATCGTGCCGCTCCTGCTGGCGTCCGTGGCTGGGTTGGTGTTCATCCTCGTTGCGTTCGCGCAACCGGCGGTGGTGGACGAGATCATCGAACAGCAGGCAGCGCAGTTCGACCGCGCGGTGGAAACCGGGAAGATGACGGACGCCCAAGCGGACGCCGCCCGGGGGCAGATGGAGCAAATGCGCCCGATGATCGCTACGTTTGGCCGGGTCTTTGGTGCCTTGGCGGTCATTCTGGTGACCGTGGCGGGCACGTTCTTCTGCGCCTTCCTCCTGTGGCTGGTGGCTCGATCGGCGTTGAAAAGTCCGGTCGGCTACTGGAGATGCATGGAGGTGGCTGGACTGAGCAGTTTGGTGAACCTGGTGGGAACCATCTTGACCCTGTTCCTTGTGGTGTACCGCGGTTCGATCAACGCGAACCTCAGTGTCGCGATGCTGATGTCCAACCTCCCGCCGGGAAAGCCGCTGTTCACCCTCTTGAGTGGCCTCAATCCGATTTTCCTCTGGTGGACCGGTCTGTTGGCCTTGGGACTGTCCCGCCTCGCCGGCCGACCGTTCGGCGTGACGGCGGGATGGCTGTTCGGTCTCTATCTGATGTTCACCCTGCTATTTGCCGGCTTGGCGATGTTGCGGCCTTGAAGGCGGCTCGGCGGGGGCGAATTTTCTGCAACCATCACCAGGTTCGAGTGTCTTGAAGGGGTCACATGGCGATCGGAAAACGGAATACAGGGCGCAAGGTTCTCATACTCAGCTTGATCGTGGTGGCCTTGGGGGCTGCGGGCACGGCTGCTTTCTTGAAAAAACGGAAGCCCGTCCTCACGGTGCAAACCGAGAAGGTGGCGCGCCGCACGCTCACCGAAATCGTGACCGCCACCGGCAAGGTCCAGCCCATCCTGCAGGTCAAGATCAGCCCGGAAGTGGCCGGGGAAATCATCGAGCTGCCAGTGAAGGAGGGGCAGACAGTCCGCAAGGGTGATTTGTTGGTGAAGATCAGGCCGGACTATTACGAGGCCGCCCGCAATTCCGCCGAGGCCACGTTTCGGTCAGCGGAAGCCGATTGGAGCACGGCCCGCGCCGAGCTGCTCCAGTCCGGACTGGAGTTGCGCCGCGTGGCCGACCTGTTCGACAAGAAGATCGTCGGCGAGGCGGAGTTCGACTCGGCCAAAACAGCGCGCGACGTCCGCACCGCCCAGGCCGCGGCGGCCCAACACCGCGTGGACAATGCCAAGTCGGCGGTTCGTCGTGCCGAGGAAGACCTCTTGAAATGCACCATCTACAGCCCCATCGATGGCACGGTCGCCAAGCTGAATTCCGAAGCCGGCGAACGGGTCGTGGGCACCGGAATGATGGCCGGCACCGAGATCATGGTGGTCGCCGACTTGGATGACATGGAAGCCCGGGTGGAAGTCGGGGAAGTGGATGTGCCCTTGGTGAAGGTAGGACAGGTGGCACGGCTCGATGTCGATTCGTTCCGCAATCAGACCTTTGCCGGCAAGGTGACCCAGATCGCCAACTCAGCGAAGACCACCCAGGCCGGCAGCCAGCAGGAGGCGACCAAGTTCGAAGTGCGCATCCGCATCCTCGACCGCGAACGTTTCCTTCCCGGAATGTCCGTCACGGCAGACATCGAGACCCGGTACCGTACCAACGTGCTCGCGGTACCGATTCAGTCGGTGACCACCCGCTTGCCGGCGGGCGCGAAAAAGCCCGACGCGAAGGTCGCAGCGAAAGAGAAGGAAGAGCAAAAGGAGCTGCAGGAGCTGTCGGATCTGGCCGGCCGGCGCAAGGACAAGTCGGAGAAGCCTATGGATGTCGTGTTCACCGTGGTGGACGGCAAAGCCAAGATGTCGCCGGTCAAACGGGGGATCAGTGACGATTCTTATTACGAAATCATCGAGGGCATCACCGAAGGGTTTGAGGTGGTCAGCGGAAGCTACAAGGCGATTGCGCGGGAACTGGAGGACGGCAAGGAAGCCAAGGTGGACAACCAGCCCAAAGGCCCCAAAAGCGAGACCAAGAACTGAGTCGATCCCCGGGGATTCCCTCCTGCCTCGCCGCCTGCTCCCATGTCTCTCATCCGCATCCGCGACTTGACCCGGCACTATGTCCTGGGCGCCGAGACGGTCCATGCCTTGTGCGGGGTCTCGCTGGAGATCGGCAAAGGCGAGTATCTGGCCATCATGGGCCCTTCCGGATCGGGCAAGTCCACCTTGATGAATCTGCTGGGCTGCCTGGACACGCCGAGCAGCGGTTCCTACGAACTGAACGGCACCAATGTGGCGGAAATGGACGACAATGCGCTGGCCGAGGTGCGGAATCGCGAGATTGGGTTTGTCTTTCAGAGCTTCAATCTGCTGGCCCGCTCCGATGCCCTGCACAATGTCGAGCTTCCGCTGATCTATGCCGGCGTGCCGGTGGTCGAGCGGAAGGAACGCGCCCGCCAGGCCCTGGCCAGTGTGGCCCTGGCCGACCGGATGCATCATCGGCCCAACGAACTCTCGGGCGGACAACGCCAGCGCGTGGCGGTCGCGCGCGCCCTGGTCAACGACCCCAGCATCGTCCTGGCCGACGAACCCACCGGCAACCTCGACTCCCGAACCGGCGAAGAAATCCTCGGCCTGTTCGAGCAGTTGGCCCGCAAGGGGAACACCATCATCGTGGTCACCCACGAAGAGGAGGTGGCGCAGCACGCGCGCCGGATCATCCGGATTCGCGACGGGTTGATTGCGGCGGACGAGAAGAATCTCCATCCCCGGACCGCCCGGCTGGCGGGCTTGGCCGAGCCGGCGTCCACGGTTTGATCCGCCATGTCCATTGTCACCGAGTTCAAGGAGGCGGTGCTCATCGCATGGGCCGCTCTGCGCTCCAACCTGCTCCGGTCGGCCTTGACCACGCTGGGCATCGTCATCGGCATCGTCACGGTGACCCTGATGGGCACAGCGATCACGGGGCTCAACACCGCCTTCCGGAAAAGCATTGCCGGAATCGGTGCGGACATTCTGTTCATCCAACGCTTTTCCTGGTTTACCAGCGAGGAGGAGTGGCGGATGAGCCGGAACCGTCGGGAACTGACGCTGCAAAACGCCCGAGAGGTCGAGCGGCTATCGGAATTCGCCCGGGCGGTCAGCGTGGAAACCCAGGGCAACGGCACCGTGGAATTCGAGCGACGCAAAGCCCGGGGAGTGTGGGTGGTGGGCAACACCGACCAGAGCTTGGAGGTGCGCGGGCTGACCCTCACCGCCGGCCGCTGGTTGTCGCCGGCGGATACCCAGGCCGGGCGCCCGGTCTGTGTCATTGGCGCTTACCTGGCGGAGCGATTCTTTCCGTTTGGCGGTGCGGTGGGCAGCCGGGTCAAGCTGAACGACCTGCCGTACGAAGTGATTGGCGTGATGGATAAGCAGGGTGCTTTTTTCACCGGATTCAACTTCGACAACCAAATCGTCATTCCGATTACCAAGTTCACCGAGGATCTCTCCCGGTGGCCCGATCTCTCCATCATGGTCAAAGTGCGGGATCCGGAGCAGATGGAGAATGCCCGAGAGGAATTGCGCGGGATTATGCGCAAACTCCGTCGCGTGCCCCCCGAGCGACCCGATGACTTCGCTATCAACCAGCAGGATGCGCTAATTTCGTTCTTCAATCGGGTGGGTGGAACGATCGCCTTGGTTGGATTGTTCATCACCGGCCTATCGCTCTTTGTCGGGGGCATCGGTATTATGAATGTGATGTTTGTCAGCGTGGCCGAACGGACCAAGGAGATCGGAATTCGGAAGGCGATCGGAGCGAAGCGGCGAACGATCCTGGTTCAGTTTCTGGTCGAGGCCGCCACCATCACCCTGTGCGCCGGCCTGCTGGGATTGGTGATTGCCTGGCCGCTGACGCTGGTGATCGATCAGTTCCTCGCCGCCTCCATGCCCTGGTGGCTGGCCGGGGTGGCGTTGTTGGTGTCGGTGCTGACCGGGGTGATTAGCGGATTCATCCCGGCGTGGCGAGCGGCCCGTCTCGATCCGGTCGAGGCCTTGCGGGCGGAGTAGGAGACCCTGAAGCGTGAGGCATGACGACCCAACCAGGATGACGAACGAAGAATAACGGACTCATGAGGCTTCTTCTTCCGCTTCTTTCTGAATTGCGCGAGGCCTTCAGCATGGCGCTCACCGCCATCGGTGCGCATAAGCTTCGTTCGTCGCTGACTCTGCTCGGGGTCCTGATTGGCGTGTTCAGCATTATCATCGTCGCCACGACCATTCGGGCCCTGCAAGGGAACATCGAGCGGGAAATGACCCAACTGGGGAGCCACACGTTCGCCGTGCAGCGATTTCCGGCGATCCAGGTGGAGGATGATTTTGACTCCGAGGAAAAGTATCGGCGTCGGAAACGATTTTATCTGGGCACGGCCGAGGCGTTGGAAGAACGGGCGACGTTGGCCCGGCATGTGGGAGTCACCGCCGAGGTGGATCGAGGCGAAGTAACGTCTCGTTTTGCCAAGACGGCCCCCAACGTGTCGTTCCACGGCATGTCCCCGTCGGCCTTTGAAACCCGCAACCTGAACGTCGAGGAAGGCCGCGCCCTCACGGACGCCGATCTGGAGTCGGGGCGCCGCGTTACGGTCCTCGGCGCCGATCTGGCCGAGAAGCTCTTCCCGTTCGGATCCGCCCTGGGCGACTGGGTGCAATTCCGTGGTGTGAAATACACTGTCGTCGGAGTTCTGGAAGCCAAGGGAAGCATCTTTGGCCAGAGTCAGGACAGTTTTCTCGCCGTGCCCATCACCACCGTCCTCAATCGCTACGGGCGTGAGACATCGCTTTCCATCCAGATCCAAGCTCCCGACCAGGCGAGCTATGATAATGTGATGGAACAGGCGCGGGGCATCCTGCGCACCCTGCGCAAAACGCCCCCCGGAGAACCGGACGACTTCGAGATCGTGTCGAATGATTCTCTCATTTCGCAATTTCGTTCGATTACGCTGACGGTGCGGGCCGGGGCGGGGGTGATCAGTAGCATCGCCTTGGTCGCCGCCGGTATCGGGATCATGAACATCATGCTGGTAAGCGTAACCGAACGGACGCGGGAGATTGGCATCCGTCGCGCCGTGGGCGCAAAAAAGCGGAACATCATGACCCAGTTCATCCTGGAGGCGGTGGTGTTGTGCCAGATTGGCGGAGTATTAGGAGTGGCTCTGGGAATTGTTGCGGGGAACCTGGCGGCGTCGCTTCTAGCGACACCGGCGGTGCTGCCTTGGGACTGGGCTCTGATCGGCCTGGCGGTGTGTTCGGTGGTGGGAGTGATCTTCGGCACCTACCCGGCGTGGAAAGCCGCCAATCTCGATCCGATCGAATCCCTCCGCTACGAATGAGGTTGGGTCACCTCGCCGCGGCGCAGGAAACGAGGGCGGGAACTGCGATAGATGCGCCCTAACCGGTCTCCGTCATCCCTTTGGCTATTGAGTGCCAACTCAAATTCCGCTTGGGTTGCTCCCGACATCCCAACTCGGAATCATGAACCATTGTCTCCGCTCCTTTCGTTTCGCGGCCTGCTTCCTGTTGTTCTTGCTCCTCCACGACGAGGCTTTGAATCCGATCCACGCGCAGGCAACTTCGGCTCCCGCGGAGGAAACCGGCTATTTTGACGGAAGGCTGTGGCGCACGGGACTCCGCTATCCACCCCTCTCCAGTGTGACGACGGATGAGCAGGGCAACCTGATCGTCGCGGGCACCGGATTGGGAATCAGCGGCCTCCGATTCGCCGACATCGCCCGCTGGGATGGTCGAACCTGGGAGATCCTGGCCACCAACGCCCCCGGGGTCGAAGTGATGGTCACCCAGGGAAGCAATCTCTACGTTGGCGGATTCTTCCGGGAGGTGGACGGACTCCTCTGCAATCATGTGGCCCACTTCGACGGAACCCGGTGGCACGCGCTCGGCCCGGGACTCGGTGGGCCCCAGGATTTTCTCCAGACCCTGGCAGTATCCGGAGACCGGCTTTACGCGAGCTCCGTTCTCACCCATTCGAGCACCGGCCCGATCAATCGGGTTGCCCAATGGGATCCGGACTCGGACACCTGGAAACCGCTCGGTGAAGGACTTCCGGCGATCGTTCGGACTCTGGTCGCGGTGGGCGAGATCCTCTATGCGGGCGTGGGCCACACCGTCCAGCGTTGGGATGGCACGCAGTGGGAGATCTTCGCCCAACTGGCCGCCGACCCGCCCCAATCCCCGGGAGTGGGTGCTCTGCTCTGGTGGGACGGAGATCTCCATGTGGCGGGCGAATTTCAATCCGTGAATGGCGTCGCGGCCAACTCGGTGGCGCGCTGGCATGACGGCCAGTGGGAACGCGTCTCGGAACATTCCTTGCCCGGCTTCGTCAACCGCCTGGCCTTCGTCGATGGGCGGCTCTGGGCGACGGGACGCTTCCATGAACCGGGCGTCATGGGCTCGGCGGCCGTCAAAATGGTTTCTCTGCACGCGGACGGCTGGAGGGTTCAACCCGAGTTTTCCGGTTTCAACACGTTCTCTTTGTGCGGTACCGGACAGGAAGCCTATGTGATCAGTGGTGCCGCGCCGCGGATCTCTCAGCGTCCCAATGAACTGGTGGTCTGGCAGCACGACGGCTCGCGCTGGACTCCGGTCAATGGCGGATTTTCCCCCAACCCTAGCCCGCCGACCCAAGTGGTCCGCTCCAGGCAAGGAGCGGTCTTGTGGGGATTCTCCCTCAGCCTTGATCCCTACCCGTTCCTCCACGATGGAGCGGTTCTTCGGACCACCCTCGGCGACAGCAATGCCGCGAACGCGCGCCTGCGGATCGGTCCCGCGTTGGTCGGGTCCGGTGACGCGGTGTACGCGTCCGCCTGGTGGCCCGATCGTCTGGACGATCGGCTGATCGCCCGGTTGGAAGGCGAGGTGTGGAAGGCGGCCACGCCGGTCGTGCCGCTGAGGGAAATCAACCAACTGGCTTTGGCGCCCGGGCGCATCTACGCCGCGGGCGAACGAACGAGGACGAACGGTGAAATCTGGGAATGGGACGCCGTCAACTGGAAGCGTCTGGGTGGCACCTTCGATCCGTCTCCCGTTCCCACCCCAGCGCCTCCCGAACGGGCGGCGGCGCAGTTCTACAGTCTGGCGTGGCACGACGGGCGGATTTACGCCGGGTGCGGTACCGCCTCGATAGAGGGGCAGATTCGATCCAATTTGGTGGTCTGGAATGGTTCTGCCTGGGAGCAGTTCCTGTCCCTTTCCGGCCCGGCAACGCTGCTCAAATCGGAGAAAGGACGACTTTACATCGGCAGCCATACCAACGGAAAGCCCTCGATCCTGGTCTGGAATGGGGAAAGCGCCGAAGAAGTTGGAAGCGGACTCCCACTGGACACGTTGCTCGGGTTCAGTGTCAGCCAGGACGGACTGCTCGCGGCGGTGGGGATTCCGCAAACTCCCACGGGCATCCCCCTTTGGTTTCGGCGGAATGGTGAGTGGAAGCTTCCCGAGAACTGGCGGCCGATTCCGGCGCCGGAGTCGATCCGTGACTGTGTCTGGCACGGCCATGATCTGTATCTCGTGGGAATAAGTCGTCTGATCTCCGACCTGGAATCCGCCGGTTTGGCCATCTGGCACGAACCCGGGCCGCGGTTGGTGACCGGCAACGACGCGGCGGGTGGCCCTCTTCTCCGTGCGACCGGTGCCGTTCCCGCCCGGTTTGCCTGGGAGCACAGCGATCAGCTCGGCGGCTGGGTCCCCTTTGCCACCAACGCCCTGGGCAATCCCGGCTGGATCGCGCCCCCAGGTTCCGAAACGGACACCCGATTCTTCCGCATCCGCCCTCTGCCTTGAGGGAACGAGAGCAGAGAGAGAGACCTCCGTCGTCTGGCACAGCAGTGAGGTCCGCAAGCAGGATGAACGACCTGCGGAACAGCCGACAAGAAAGGTCTGCGCTACAACCCGGGGGGGGCGCAGGCACCTCCGTTTCACGGAGCATTAGCGCACGACGAAACCGGAACTCCAGGAGCGCGGGTCTGCGACCCGCAGCGGCGTGGCGACCGGAAGAGCGGGGGAATGAACTGAAGGCTGGAAGCCCCGGACGTTGCTGCGGATGTCAGAAAACACAGCGGCCCGCTCCATAACCAACTTAGCGTTGCTTCCTCCAGGTCCGCTGTAAGCCATGAAACAGTGATACAAACAACGATCACCGCCGCCATCCCCAAAGGCCATCCAGGAATCTAATAACTCAGGACGACTCCGGGGGCGTCCGGCGCTCCCAGACGTATCCGATGCCGTGGAGGGTATGAATCCAGCAGGGGCGGGCCGGATCCTTCTCCAGCTTCTGGCGAAGGCCGGCGATGTGCCGGTCCACGGTGCGGGTGGTGGGGAAGGCGGTGCAGCCCCACACGCGATCAAGAAATTCCTGCCGGGTGGACTTAACGGAATGACCGCCAAGGGAGTCAGGGCGGAGATGGCCACGACGATTCCGGTGGGCTGGAGCTGCAGGGCCCACTGGTAGGCGGCGACGCCGAAGGAGGGACCACTGAAGGCGTTCAGGAGAATCCAGGGCACCGCGGCGCGGACCAGGAGCGGTCCGGTGGGCGGCGTCCCAATCCGGTTACGACGGGCCCAGAACCACCACACGAGAGTGAACACCAGCCCGGCGAAGATGCGTTGGTACGCCACCGAGAGCCCGTCGATGGGTTGCCCCGCTTCCGCGGCCAGAATCTGGCCATGCCGACTCAGCACCGCACCCACGGCTTGACCGGCCGCCGCGACGATCCCCAGACCGAATGGATTGGGACAGGTCATCCATTGGGAGGCCGTGTGAGGCGAAAACAACTGGGTGCGTCAGAACAGAATTTCAGCTCGGGAGACGACGCACGACGGAGGGCCTGCCCCTGCGGCGGCACTCCCTTATTCTGGCTAGACAGCCCAGCAGAGGTGACTCACCGTCTTCAAGTGATGAAGAACCGTTGGCAGCTCCAGGAAGCGAAGAATCAGCTAAGCCAAGTCGTGGAAAATGCCCTGACAAACCGGCCGCAGGTCATTACGCGCCATGGCAAGGACGCCGTGGTGGTCGTGGCCTTTGGTGAATGGATGAAGCGGTCACCTCAGCGCAAGAAGCTCGTGGACGTTCTGCGCGAATGTCCCGTGCCGGACTTTGAGATTCCCCGCGACCGCGACCTTCCCCGACGGGTAGAACTATGAGTTTTCTGATCAAAGGCAGGTGTAGTCGGAGCGGGAAGGAGAGCGTCTCAATGTAAGGCCAGCCAGACGGCACCACTGACGGCCAACAGACCGCCGCCGATCGAGCGCCTGGTGGGGCGCTCTCCTTCGATCCACCACGCCAACGGAATGACCGCCAAGGGAGTCAGGGCGGAGATGGCCACGACGATTCCGGTGGGCTGGAGCTGCAGGGCCCACTGGTAGGCGGCGACGCCGAAGGAGGGACCACTGAAGGCGTTCAGGAGAATCCAGGGCACCGCGGCGCGGACCAGGAGCGGTCCGGTGGGCGGCGTCCCAATCCGGTTACGACGGGCCCAGAACCACCACACGAGAGTGAACACCAGCCCGGCGAAGATGCGTTGGTACGCCACCGAGAGCCCGTCGATGGGTTGTCCTGCTTCCGTGGCAAGAACCTGACCATGCCGACTCAGCACTGCACCCACGGCCTGACCCGCCGCCGCGACGATCCCCAAAGCGTATCCGATCCAGCCGGGTCGAGGCACCGGACCTTCCGTTCGGCTCGGCATCAGGGCCAACGCCACTCCGGCTAGGATCAAGGTACCCGCAGCGAGCTGGGATGGACTCAAGCGCGTGCCCAGCCACACCCATTCGGTGAACGCGGCGATGGGCGCAGCCAGGCACTGGACCATCAAACTGGTGAGCTGGGCTCCGAGGCGGGGAAGCGCGAGGAACAGGGCCGTGTCGCAGAGGCCAAAACCAATGAGCCCGCTGATCACGAACCAGCCGAGGGACGGTCCGCTGAAACCCGCTCCGAACGTATGAGCCCAGAGGCCCAAAACGAGTGTCGCCAGAACGATACGGAAGAGGCTGGCATGGGTGGATCCGAGGTAGCCGACCGACCGTTTCGCCGAGACCGACGAAACGGCAAATAATACCATGGCCAGCGTCGCGGCAAACATGGAAGGGACGTGACCGGAGCGGATGTGTTAGGCCGGAAGCGCCGGTGTCTCTGCGGCCGCTCTCACCAACCGCCGCATGCGATTGACCGCCGCACCGAGATTCCTCCGGTGAAACAAAGCGGTGCCGGCCACGAACGTGTCGGCGCCGGCCCGGGCACATTCTTGCGCGGTGTCGTCATTGATTCCGCCATCAACCTCGATCCGGTACCTGAGTTTGGTCTCCCGCCGCCAGGCCTCGGCCTGTTGAATTTTGGGCACACATTCATGAATGAATGATTGTCCGCCAAATCCCGGGTTCACGGTCATCACCAGCAGCAGGTCGATGTGGGAAAGAAAAGGCTTCGCCTCCGCAATGTTCGTCGGCGGATTGACCGCTAAGCCGACGCGCTTGCCCAACGAGCGAATTTTCCAAAGCAGGGGCATCACCCGTGCTCCCAGCTCCACATGCACCGTCATTCCGTCGGCCCCAGATTTGACAAAGGCGTCGAGCAGGATCTCGGGCTTGGAGCACATCAAATGCACGTCGAGATACCGGCGAAAGATCGGACGAACCACCCGCACTACCTCCGGCCCGAAGGAGATGTTGGGAACGAAATGGCCATCCATGATGTCCAGATGGAGGTATTCGGCACCCGAGCGGTGGGCGCGGGCGGCCTCATGGGCGAACCGGCCGAAGTCCCCGGCGAGCAGCGAAGGTGCAATGATCATCAAGCGGCGGCAGGGTGCGGAAGCCAAACGGCCGGGTCAATCAACCCGGCCGAATGAGCAACACTTGGTACTGGAAGGACCCGTCAGGCGGCGGCGGGCGCCGGTGAACCGAACCCAGGCAGCTTGGGGGGCAGGGGCTTGACGACTTCCGGAACCGGAGTCGCAGCCGCCGCTCCGCTGGGCGGATCGACATTGGTCGGGTTGACCGGAGGCGGAGTAAACCGGCCGGTGCTGACAATGTCCTCCACTTGGGAACCCTCCAGCGTCTCGTACTCCAGCAGGGCTTTGGCAATCATCTCGAGCTTGTCCCGGTTCTCGTCGATCAAGCGTTTGGCTGTATTGTAACCCTCACCCACCAACCGCTTCACTTCGGCGTCGATCGCTTCGGCAGTCTGCTCGCTGTAGTCCTTCGAACGCATCATATCGCGTCCCAGGAAGACGTATTCCTGGGCTTCGCCATAGAGCACGTGGCCGAGTTTGTCGCTCATGCCCCAATGCATGACCATCGACTTGGCGATGGAGGTGGCCTGCTGGATGTCACCCGCCGCTCCGCTGGAGATGTCGTCGATGACCATCGCCTCGGCGATCCGGCCGGCCATGGTCATGGTGATCATGTCGAGGGCCTGCTTCCGGCGCATGTTCAAGACATCCTCCCGGGGCAGGGACATGGTCGCTCCCAAGGCGCGGCCACGCGGAATGATGGTGACTTTGTGCAGGGGATGGGTGTGCTGGAGCAGGACGTTCACGAGGGCGTGGCCGGCCTCGTGCCAGGCGGTCGCCCGCTTTTCCTCCTCCGACATCGCCAGACTGCGGCGCTCCCGTCCCCAGCGAACCTTGTCTCGGGCCTCCTCCAGTTCTCGCATTCCGATGGCCTTCTTATTGGCGCTGGCGGCGATCAGGGCGGCTTCGTTCAGCAGGTTGGCCAGTTCCGCCCCGGAGAATCCCGGAGTACCTCGCGCAATCACCGAAAGATCGACGGTGCTATCCAGCTTCACGTTCTTCGCGTGGACCTTGAGGATGGCTTCGCGACCCCGCACATCGGGCAGGTTGACGGTCACCTGCCGGTCGAAGCGGCCGGGGCGGAGCAGGGCAGGGTCCAGTACATCCGGCCGGTTGGTGGCGGCGATGATGATGATGCCCTCCTGGGTATCGAAGCCGTCCATCTCCACCAGGAGTGCATTCAAGGTCTGTTCCCGTTCGTCGTTGCCTCCGCCCAAGCCATGACCGCGGGCGCGGCCCACCGCATCGATCTCATCGATGAAAATCAGACAAGGGGTGTTCTTGCGGGCTTGCTCGAACATGTCGCGAACCCGGCTGGCCCCGACGCCGACAAACATTTCCACGAAGTCAGAACCGCTGATGCTGAAGAAGGCCGCGTCCGCTTCGCCGGCGATGGCTTTGGCCAGCAGCGTTTTTCCGGTACCCGGCGGGCCGACCATCAGGATGCCCTTGGGAATACGCCCGCCCAGCTTCTGAAACTTCTTGGGATCTTTGAGGAACTCGACGAGCTCCGCGACCTCTTCTTTGGCCTCCTCCACGCCCGCCACGTCCTTGAAGGTGGTCTTGTTCTTCTCCTTGCTCAGCAAGCGGGCCTTGGATTTGCCGAAGCTGAGCGCCCCGCGCCCCGCCGCCTTGATTTGGCGGATGAAGAAAAACCAGATGAGCAACCCGACGATGATGATCGGGAGCAATCCCAAGATGACTTGCAGGAACACGTTGTTGTTGTCCACCGCCCGAAAGCGGCCCGTGTCCAACAGGATGTCTTCCTTGGCGGGCGTCAGCCGAGCGTCCACGGAGAAGGCGACGAGGTTGGTCTTGCCCTCCTCCACGCTGTAGTAGCGGCCGCGCACGACCCGGAGATTCTGCGATTGGGCGCTGTAGTTGATTTCTCCGCTTTCCACCTGCTCCGCGGCCACCAGCTCGAAGAGCTTCTTCTGCGAAATGGGTTGATACCGCTGCTGGCCCGACCGTTGGAAGAAGAGCAGCAGGGGAATCAATGCGGCGACCGCAATCCACACCAACCAGGTCCGCGCCTGGATGGGCGATCCGCTGCTATTCTGGTTACGGCTGTTGTTATCGTCGTCGGCCATGTTGAAGTGTGATGGCAAACTATCATTGGCCGCAACCGGTGCAAGGCATGTTTCCCCCCGGTAATCAACGTTCGTGGTGGAACTGGATCACCAAAACCCGCCGAGTTGCCGACTGGACCTTGAATCGCTCGCCCGGCGGAAGCCCCTCCACCCAGAAAATTTCGCCGGTCGCCGTCACGCCCAGGGTCAATGACCGTCGTCGATCCGCGGGCACCTTTCGGTTGACGAATAAATCCTGAAGCTTGGTCGCCGCCGGGAATCCCAAGGGCTGGAACCGGTCTCCGTCCCGCCAATGACGTAGAGTGATGGCGCGACCCACCGCGCGTGCATCAAACGACTCTTCACCGGAGAGGGACGACCGGGGAACACTTCGAAACGGGCCGGCCGAAATCGTGACGTTCCTTCCCGACAGGCTCACGGTCCGTGGCTTCGAACCGACTCGAAGCGTAACCGCGTCCCGGCGGACGGATTCCCGGGAGGGTAGGGATCGCAGCCGGATTTCGCCGGATGAGGTTCGCTCCACTCGGGTGGCTGGACCGATGCTGGCGGGTGCGGGATTCAAACGAAGGCGTTCCACCCACTCAAAGTCACTCGGCACCCCTAGCTCCCAGAACTGCTGGCGGATGACGGCGCGTTGCAAGGCGACCGGGAGTTGCTGGAACGCCTTCCGCCGGCGGGCCTGCCGCCATTGACGGGCCGACGCCGCGACCCAATCCGCCTCGGCACCCACCACCTGGGCGGTCCGTCCCAACACCCGCACCAGGGCTGGATTGAACTTCTGTTGCAACCACGGGAGGACCTCATGGCGGATTCGGTTGCGCAGGATGCTCGGGTCCTGATTGCTGGAATCCTCACGAAACGAGATTTGCGCCCGCGTAGCGAACTCCTGCAACTCGGCCTTGGTCAGGTCCAGGAACGGCCGGATGAGCCGAAAATCATGATGAGCGGGTGAGGGATCGGACCACTCCATTCCGCCCAGCCCCTCACCTCCGGAGCCGCGAAGAAGTCGGAGTAGCACCAGCTCGGCTTGATCGTCCGCTTGGTGGGCCAGGGCGATAGTGCCAATTCCCGCCCGTTCCGCCGACCGGGCGAAAAACTGGTGCCGCAGCCGGCGCGCCGCCATCTCCAGTGATTCCCGGGTCTGGCGCCGCACCTCTCGGACGGGGAGCCGTTCGACCACGACCGAGAGGCCGTAGGAGCGGGCGGTTTCCACGACGAGCCGTTCATCGGCATCCGCCTCCGAGCCGCGGAGCTGGTGGTGGGCATGGGCCACCGTCAAGCGCCATTCGTGCTTCGCAGCCAATTGCCTCAACACCGCCAGGAGCACCATGGAATCCAGTCCGCCCGAAACCCCCACCAAGATCTGACCATCCCGCGGCACCAACTGGTGAACCTTCAGGTTCTGGAGAACACGCTGCACAAGTTCGGCCACGCCAGCAGGGTAGGGGAGGGAGCCCGGATTGAGGAGAGTTCTGCGCCTGGATTTCCTTCGCCGATACCGTCGGTGGATTCTTCGGCTTGGCGGCCTGCGGCTGCCTCCGTAGCGTCGCGACTCGCGAATGAGATTCACGCCGCTGGGCCTCGCCGTGCTGCTGACCGCCGCGGCGCTGGGTCAGGATCCTGTGCCGGTCGCTCCCTCTCAGCCGGACCTCGTCATCACTTCGGCCGACGGAATGGGAGAAGTCGAGCTGGACCGGAAAACCAATATCGCGACCGCGCGCCAAGGGGTGGTGGCCCGTTACGGCACCGCCGTCCTCACCGCGCAGCAGGTCCGGATAAGCCCGGACACTACTGTGATCGAGGCCGAAGGTGATGTTTCGGTGCAAGAGACCCGTCCCGACGGAGGCACGGTTCTGTGGCGCGGCGACCGAGTCCGCTACGACTACGTCAACCGAACCGTCGAGGCCGATGAATTTCGTTTCGGTCAGCCACCGTACTTTGCCGCCGGCCAAAATCTCCGCGCCGGGGAAACCAACACCGTGCAGACCGCCACCCAGGCGCTGGTGACGACCGATGACGTGGAGAACCCGGCGTACCGGATCAAAGCCCGGTCGATCACCGTCACCAATAACAAGACCGTGACCGCCGAGGACGCGACGGCCTTTGTCGGCGGTGTTCCCATCATGTACTTCCCGCGCTACTCGCAAACCTTGGGGGAACGACGGTTTTATTGGAAAGCGCTTCCCGGTTATCGCAACGCCTGGGGCGCCTTCATCCTCGGCGCCTATCACCAGAACTGGAACGAAACCGTCCAGACCGCCATCGCCCTCGACTATTACACCAAGCGCGGACCTGGAATCGGTCCTGCCGTCCGCTACGACCTGGGAAAGTGGGGGCAGGGGAGCGCACAGTTCTATTACATCCACGACGACGAACCCGGCACCGACTTCTTTGGCCGCTCCATCAGTAAGAACCGGGAGCGCGTGACCTTCTCCCATCTGGCCAATCCATGGGAAGATTTCTATGCACGGTCCGCGGTCCGCTACCAGGCAGATGCCAACATCATCCATGATTTCTTCGAGGACGAGTATCGGGCGAACACCCAGCCGTTGACCTATTTCGAGGGCCAGCAACTGTGGAAAAACTTCACCCTGGGCGCCTTGGTGACCCCCCAGGTGAACTCCTTCCAACAACAGGTGGAACGCTTGCCGGAGGTGATGTTGAACGGGGCCCGGCAGCAAGTGGGTCCGACGCCGTTCTTCTATGAGTCGCAGAGCACGGCCGGCTATCTGGAGTTTCGGGGTGGAGATTACACCTCCACCAACTACTCGGCGTTTCGAGCTGATACGTTTCACCAACTGACCTTGCCCTACACGGCCTTCGGCTGGCTGAACGTGGTGCCGCGCGTGGGCGGCCGGTTTACCCACTATTCCGATCCGTCAGGACTGGATCTGGAGGCGGAGAACCGCTGGATCTTCAACACGGGCGCCGAAGTCAGCGGCAAAGCATCGGCACTGTGGAAGGGTGTCCAAAACCGGGCGCTGGAGCTGGACGGTCTGCGGCATATTCTCCAGCCCGCGGTCAACTATGCCTACGTGCCCACCCCCAATGTCCGGCCGTACGAGCTTCCCCAATTCGATCGCCGAGTGCCCTCGCTGGAGCTGGAGCCGGTGGATTTCCCGGACAACAACTCCATCGACTCGTTGGATTACCGCAATGTGGTGCGCTTGTCCCTGTTCAACCTCCTGCAGACCAAACGGGGCGGGACCGTGCAGCCGTTCGCCTCGTGGCTGCTGTACAACGACTGGAATGTCGGAGATCTGAAGGAAGACCGGACGCGGTTCAGCGACGTGTATTCGCGGCTCACCATCCAGCCACGGACCTGGATCGGGTATGGGACCTTGCTGCGATATGACGTCGAGGACAGCCGGGTGGCGGAGTTCGACAACCTCGTCCGGCTGACTCCCAACGATGTCTGGAGTTGGACCGTGGGCAACCGCTACCTGGTGGCCGATCCCCAGCTCGGCATGCTCGACAGCAGCCTCTTCTTTTCCAGCCTGGGTTATCGGATGAACGAAAACTGGAGCCTGCACATGACCCATCAATTCGAGGCGCGAACGGACACCATGGAGGCGCAGTACTACACCTTGGCCCGCGATTTCCGAAGCTGGGTGGGCGCGATCACGATCCGCATCCGGGACAATGGCCCCAACGGCATGGACTGGACGGTGGGCGTGGCCTTCCAACTGAAGGCGGCCGCCACGAAAGGGGTGCAAGGTCCCGATTTTGGACCCAGCCGCCTCCTAGGATACTGGAAGTGAGCGTTCCGGCCCGGGGGATGAAGGTGACCAATCGCTTCATATTTTGAATATAACATTGATTGTGCATAAATTCGAGACCGATGGCCGGTGAAACACGGGTCCATTCTTGGTCAATTTGACCCAGACCGAAAGTGGCTTCAAAAGAGCATGTTACGCATGCATTCCGACCTCCTCCGCTCGGGTTCTTGAAGACACAACGACGTCGGCATTACCAACATCTTGTGGTCCACCGAACTGTGACCCCAATCAATGCTACATGTACTCGATTCCGTGTCCCGAATGGTCTTGGCGCCCGGTTGAGACAGGAAGAGATCTGGCCACGACCGAAGCGGCGCAGTTCCAAGGCGATGTTCGCAAATGAATTCATCGCGAGAATTATCTTTACATTGGCCTGAGAACCTGGGATTCCGTGTTCCGTCGGTGGCCCAAACCCGACATATTTTTATGAAAATCTCCACGCTAGCAGTCGTCGCTTGCTCCGCGGCCGGAACCGCTCTTGCGCTGCCGCCGTCGTTCAACCACGACGTTACGGTTCGGGACTTCAGCACCTTGTCGTCCACTCCCTTCTACAATCCGAAC
>CAYYSX010000086.1:0-21117 GCA_964474315.1 uncultured Verrucomicrobiota bacterium
CATCGACAAGTCGCTTCTCAATTCCTAGTGTACAAAAGTGAGGTGGAAGTCAGGCTGTAGAGTCGTCTCTCCCGAGACGACTGTCGTCTCGGGAGAGACGACTCTACAAGGTGGGAAGGGACGGTTCATGGAGAACTCCCAAGACCAACGTCCAAGCCCCTCCCCAATTCCCCGATTGGTGGCACCGCTCGACGGGCAGGGGAGACCGAAGCGCTGTACCTCAACGTCCGCTTCGCCGCGATCTGGACGGGAACCGGTCGCTTGGAGTTTGGGATTTCTTTGGAGTTTGGGTTTTGGAGCTTGGAGCTTCCCCGGGGGTGTCCTGCAGGCGAGCCGCCCGCGCTCCTGCCGGTAAGGACAGATCCAAGATGCGCCTGCCCCCGGCGAGATTGCGCTTGTTGGCTGGGAACCTGGCCATAGCCTTTGGAACTCATGGAAACCATCGTCTTCCTTCTCGTGGCGGGAGCGGTGTTGATGCTTCTGGAACCGTTGTTCCCCTATATCGTCGCCGGCGCGGTCGGCCTGGTCTGTTGGGCCATCGCGGTCATGATGATCTACACCCGCTACGGGCTGTTCGTCGGAAACTGGAGCCTGGTCGGAGTTCTGACGTTCGCCATGATCGGCGTGTGGTGGTACCTCAAGCACCTGCCGGCCACCCGCTTGGGACGCAGTGTTCAGTCAGATCATGTCATCCCCACCGAGACCGCGGCCAAAACCCACCTCGTGGATTCGGACGGATTCGCCGTGACCCCCTTGCGTCCGGGCGGAGTGGCTCAGATCGGCGCCGAACGAGTGGATGTCGTCACCTCCGGGGAACCCTTGGAGCGCGGACAACGGGTCCGGGTGGTCAGCGTGGATGGTTCCCGCATCCTGGTCCGGGCCGTATGAGTTTCCTGATTGCTTAACCTACCTCCCGTTTCTTTCTCATGATTCCCCTCTTTGCCGCCCAAGGTGAAATCGGTTCCGTCATCATCCTCGCCATTCTCGGCGGTGCCGGATTAGCGCTGTTGTTCCTGATCGCCAGTTTTGGCTCCGTCTGGCTCCGGTCACTGGCCTCCGGCGCACCCGTGGGTCTGGTGGAGTTGGTCGCCCTCCGGCTCCGCGGCATCCCGGTCGGCTACATCGTGGACAACCGAATCACCGCTGTGAAATCCGGCCTACCGCTCACCATTGACGACCTGTCCACCCATCACCTCGCCGGCGGTACGGTGGACATGGTGGTTCAAGCCCTCATTGCCGCCCAGCGGGCCGGCATCCACCTCGACTTCAACCGCGCCTGCGCCATCGACCTGGCCACCAAGGGCACGGGCAAAAACGTCGTGGATGCGGTCAAGACCTCGGTGAATCCTCGCGTGATCGACTGCCCCAATCCCAGCACCGGCAAACACACCATCGATGCCGTGGCCAAGGATGGTATCGTCATCAAAGCCCGGGCCCGCGTCACCGTCCGCACCAACCTCGACCGGTTCGTCGGCGGCGCGACGGAGGAGACGATCATTGCCCGCGTCGGCGAAGGCATCGTCTCCACCATCGGTTCGGTGGACACCTACAAGCTGGTGTTGGAGAACCCCGACCGGATTTCCAAAACCGTGCTGGATAAAGGGCTCGATGCGAACACCGCCTTTGAAATTCTCTCCATCGACATCGCCGACGTGGACATTGGCGAGAACGTCGGCGCCAAGCTCCAGGCGGAACAAGCCGAGGCGAACAAGCTGAAAGCTCAGGCCGAGGCCGAAGTGCGACGTGCCAATGCGGTGGCCCTCGAACAGGAGATGGTGGCGCGTGTGGCGGAGATGCGCGCCCATGTGGTCGAGGCGGAAGCGCAAGTGCCCCTCGCGTTGTCCGAAGCGTTTCGGGGCGGAAACATCGGGGTGATGGACTACTACCGCATGAAGAACATCCAGGCGGATACCGCGATGCGCGACAACATCGCCGGCGGTTCGCCCAATCAATGAACTCCGGGACCTCCCGGGGTAACCGACGCCTCCATGAACCCACTGCTGTCCGCTAATTTCGAGCCGCTGATTCCGTTCGTCATCTTCTTCGTCTTTCTGACGCTGTCGCTTCTGCATGCGGCCTGGAAGCGGAGCCAGCGGTCGGATCCGAGCGATCCGGGTGGATGGGGCCGGCCAGGCGAGACGCTGGAGGAAGGCGACCGAGTTGAAGGCGGGCAGGTGGTCCGCCGCTACGTTCGTCCCTCCCCGTCGGAAACCGTTCCGCCCGCGCCCCCTTCGATGACGCCTTGGGAAGAAGAATTGGAACGGCTGTTGCGGGGCGATTCCCCCCCGTCCCCTCCTCGTCCGGAACCGGTGGCTCCGGCCCCTCCGGTGGTCCCGCCACCGCTGTGGTCGGCGCGCGAAATGCCGGTCAAGCCTCCGCCCGTGGCGGAATGGGTCGCGGTTGACTCGGAGCCGACGCCGGTGGCGCCCCTGGTCACATTGGTTTCTGCCCGGCCGGTTCCGGCCAGCACCGCCAGCCTCAAGTCCCGCGCTCAGAGCTATCTCCATCACGCCCAGGCCCGACCGACCGCCCTGCCGCCGCCGCCGCGTCCCGGGCGCGCGCCGGAAATCGCGGCCTTCGTCGCCGGCCTGCGATCCCGCCCGGCAGCGCGTCAGGCAGTGTTGGCGGCGGTGGTCCTCGGACCTCCCAAGGCACTGGAAGCCTGAGAGCCTGTTTTGAGGACCACTTCAAGACGCGCCCGAGTCAGAGGACGTTCACGGTGCGGTTCGATGGCCAACGGCCCGCGGCCCGCGGGAGAACCAGTAACCTTGAGCCCGCACTCCCGGTCTGTCCCTCACATTACTGATTTCCGTCATGAAGCCTACCTCCCTCGCCGCCTCGCTGGTCGCCGCCCTTCTCGTCTCGCCCGCCTTGGCCAGCGACTCTCTCAGGAACTGGCCCGCCTGGCGCGGCCCGCTGTTCAACGGCGTCGCCCCTGAAGCCAGTCCGCCGGTGGAATGGAGCGAGACCAAGAATGTCAAATGGAAGGTGTCCCTGCCCGGGCGCGGCAGTTCGACCCCGGTGGTCTGGAACGACTTGGTCTTCATTCTCACCGCCATTCCGGATGACTCAGGCACCCCGGCCACCCCCGTCGCTCCGTCCGGAGGTGGCGGACGCGGCGGACGCGGCCAGTCAGAACAACCCACCCAGGCACAGAAGTTCACGGTCCTGGCCTTCGACCGGGCGACCGGCAAGATCCGTTGGGAACGCACCGCCCGAACTCAGATCCCGCATGAAGGGCATCATCGCGACCATGGTTTCGCTTCCGCCTCGCCCGTTACCGATGGCAACGTCGTCATTGCGTCGTTCGGTTCCTACGGCGTCTATGCCTTCGGCCTGGATGGGACGCCGCGCTGGGAGAAGGACCTGGGGGACATGCGCACCCGCAACAGCTTTGGCGAAGGCAGCTCCCCCGCCTTGCACGGTAACACCGTCGTGGTGCTCTGGGACCATGAAGGCGATGACTTCATCGTCGCGTTGGATATCCGCGACGGGAAGGAACTGTGGCGCCAGAAGCGCGACGAGCCGACCGGCTGGAGCACGCCCCTGATCGTCGAGCACGACGGCAAACCCCAGGTCGTGGTCAACGGTACCAACAAGGTTCGCGCTTACGACCTCGCCACCGGCCGGCTCTTGTGGGAGGTGGGAGGGCAGACGGTCAATGCCATCCCCACCCCGGTGGCCGCCAACGGTCAGGTCATCGTGATGAGCGGATTTCGCGGCTCCGCCCTGCAGGTGATCCGGCTGGGTGGTTCCGGTGACCTCACCGGCACCGACTCCATCGTCTGGAGCCACAACAAGAACACGCCTTACGTCCCGTCCCCTCTGCTCTACGGAAATCACCTCTTCTTTTTCAGCGACAACAACGCCATGCTGTCGGTTTTCGACGCGGTCACCGGTAAGCCTGGACTCGATGCGGAGCGGTTGAACGGTCTTACCGGAGTCTATGCTTCACCCGTCGGCGCGGCGGACCGCGTGTACCTCCTCGGCCGTGATGGCGGTGCGCTGGTGATCAAGAACGCGCTGACCTTGGAGATCCTCGCCACCAACAAGCTGGACGACGGCTTCGATGCTTCTCCAGCCGCGGTGGGACGAGAACTCTTCCTGCGCGGTCGCGAGAATCTCTACTGCGTGGCCGAAGGAACCGTGACCGCCTCGACGCGCTGAGAGCCGACTCGGCTGGAGTCGGGGCCCGGTTGTCGCTTGCCACCGGGTGCGGCGGCGCGATGTCCTGCCGAAGTGAACCGCCGCCGCTGGATTCTCCTGATCGTCCTCGTCGTCCTCGACGCCGCGGTGTTGTTCTATTGGCGCTTCCGCCGTGAGCACCGGTTTGACGACGTGATCCATTCTGCCGCTCGTGAACACGGCCTTCCTCCGGCGCTGATCCGGGCGGTCATCTGGCAGGAAAGCCGGTTCGATCCCGCGGCCCGGGGAACGGTCGGCGAGTTGGGCTTGATGCAAGTCACTGAGGACGCCGCGCTGGAGTGGGTCACGGCGACCCGGGTTCCCGGATTTTCCCGCGAGCACCTGTTGGACCCGCGGACCAATGTCCTGGCTGGCTCCTATTACCTCGCGAAACTCCTGCGCCGATACGCCAACGCCGACCAAGCCCTCCCGTTTGCCCTGGCCGACTACAATGCGGGACGCGGCAACGTCCTACGCTGGCTCAAGGGAACGCCGGCTACGAATAGCGAAGCCTTCCTCGGCGTTATCGGATTTCCGTCCACTCGTGCCTATGTGGAATCGGTTTCGCGTCAGTACGAACGGTACCAGGCGGAGCGCCCATGAGTGTTCGGTGGCTGAGCGCCAGTTCCGGATGCGTCCGCGGGCTGGAACTCTCTTGGTCCCGCCATTCCCGCCCCCTTACGCTGGTCCAACGTGCAAACGGTCCTGTCCACGCTGAGCGCTCTGATCGATCCGGTGGGATTCCTCTGGGCGATTTTGCTCCTGGCGGCCTTGGGGGCGTTGTGGGGTCGCCGCTGGTCGTTGTTCGGGTTTTCCTTTGCCTTGCTGCTTTTTCTCCAGGTCATCGCCGGCAGTAACCTGGCCCGGTTGCTGATTGGCCGGCTGGAAGCGCCCTACGATCCCCGCTTGAATCCGCTGCCCAGCCGCGTGGATGCGGTGGTGATGTTGGGAGGCACACTCGACTTCGGCCCACGGGAGATCCTTGGCATCAACCTGGGCGAACCCGGCGACCGAATCCTCACGGCGGTCGAACTGGTGCGTCAGGGCCGGGCTCCTCTGCTCGTGTTGAGCAGTGCCCCTTACCTACGTGACGGCGAACTGCGGGGAGATTCCGAACTCATCGCCGTCTGGTTGGAGCGCTGGGGACTTCCCCGCGGTGAGGTCGCGCGCCTGCCGCTCGGCCGCAATACCCGCGAGGAAGCCGTGGAAACCGCGGCGTTCGCGGCTCGACACGACTGGAACCAGATCCTGCTCGTCACGTCGGCCTATCACCTCCGGCGGGCGGAGGCGACGTTCCGGCACGCGGGGGTCACCAACCTGGTGCCGGTCGGTTGCGACTTTTTCGGACCCGATCCGCCGGGAGGGCCGTGGAAACTGACCGGGATTCCGCGCGTGGGACCGCTCTTGGTGTTGAACTACTGGATCCATGAACAGGTGGGCTGGTGGTACTACGGCTTCCGCGGTTGGCGTTGAGACGGAAGGAAGAAACAGACCTTCTCTCGGTTTCCACAGTTGGATGGACGGCTGCGCGAACTTCGGCGTGCGAGTGGGAGTGGCCTGAGGCGATCGGGAAGAAGCGGGGTGACGAAAAAAGTGCGCCGCGAGTCTTCGAGGTACACCCCTCCAGACCGTCCCTCGCCACTTCCCAAAAACGGAGATGCGCCCCGCTGCCAGTCCAACCAACCCGCAGCGTTGACCAGTTCGCTCCAGTCGGTTAGCTCTGCGGGAGTTTCAGTAACTCCTTCCACATGAAAACGTCCTGCCTTTCTCGAATGGCCTTGGCCGTCATCGCGGTCGTGGTCGCCTCCCTGAGCGCCGGTTGTCACTCCCCTCAGTCCAGCGCCAGCGCGCCGATCCGGCCCAATTGGTACGACTCGTACTATTATAAAGACGGCCACCTGATCGTGCCGGAGGTGCCGAACACCGCGCCAGTGGCCGGTGTTTGGGCCGAATAACCCCGGCCCGACCCGCTGCCGCGTCGGGGCGTACCGACGGGAGAGACTGGCCCGGGCGCCTCTCCGTTTTGGGGAAGTGGCGAGGGAGGGTGTAGCGTCGGCTGTCCTCAGCCGCCCTCTGACCGTCGAGAGCATCAAGGCATCTTTTTCTCCACGCCCCTTCGTCCCTTGGCCCCCAGGCGTCTCCACCCGCCCGGTCGGCTGAGCATAGCCGACGCTACCGGCCATCCGCTTCGGTCCTCCGTTCTCCGTCCTCTGTCCCTGGCTCCACCACTTTGCCAAAAACGGAGAGGCACCCGACGGGTCGATTCTCGGTATTGGAAGCTTGCGGTGAAGGGAGTCCTCCGGCCACGGTCAGGGCGGGAGCCGACAGGCGGGCGTGGCGGAATGGCAGACGCGCCAGACTTAGGATCTGGTTCCGCAAGGAGTGGAGGTTCAAGTCCTCTCGCCCGCACCAACCTCGTCCGTCGGCGGAACGGTGGCCCACTTCTGAGTTTCCAGACCGCCCGATGGACGCGGGCCGACCGGCTCTGCCAACAGCCGCTCCAAGTAAATCACATCCAGCCACCGGCCAAACTTGTAACCCACCCGCCGGAAACGCCCCACCGGCTCGAACCCGAAGCGAGCATGCAACCGAAGGCTGGCTTCGTTGGCGGCATCGATCGCCGCAATGATCGCGTGCAGTCCACGCTCTTCCGCCGCCGGAATCAGCGGAGCCAGCAGCAGCGAGCCCAGCCCCCGTCCGCGCCGCTCCGCCGCCACATACACCGAATTCTCCGCTGTGAATTGGTAGCCGATCCGGTCGTGAAACGGATTCAAGGCGCTCCAACCCACAATGCGCCCGGGCTCACTCTCGCTGCGCTCTTCCGCCACGAATACCGCGTATCGGTCCCGGTCCCGCGCGGTCCACCAGGCTTGCCGGTGCTCCAGCGTCTGCGGTTCATAGTCGTAGCTAGCCGTGGTGGTCAGCACCGCTTCGTTATAGATGGCGAGGATTCCCGGACAGTCCGGTAGCGTCGCCCGGCGGATAATAATCTCGGATGACCTCATGCAGCGGTCAGACCACGCTCACACCGCCACCGGGGCCTTGATCGCTGGATACGGATCGTAGCCGTCCAGTACAAAATCCTCGTACACGAACTCCGCCAGTTCGCGCCGCTCCGGATTCAGCGTCATGCGGGGAAGCGGACGCGGCGCGCGCGCGAGCTGGGTTTTCACCTGTTCCTCATGATTCTTATAGATATGAACATCTCCGAAGCTATGAACAAAGTCGCCCGGCTGAAGTCCCGTCACCTGGGCCACCATGAGCGTCAGCAACGCGTAGCTGGCAATGTTGAACGGCACACCCAGAAACAGGTCGGCGCTACGTTGGTAGAGCTGGCAACTGAGACGCCCTTCCGCGACATAGAACTGAAACAGCGTATGGCACGGGGGCAACGCCATCAGGTGCAGTTCTCCCGGATTCCACGCCGACACAATCAACCGCCGCGAATCAGGGTTCTTCCGGATCTGGGTGACGACTTCGTGGAGCTGGTGGAGGGAACGCCCGTCGAAGGAACGCCAGTCCGTCCATTGCGCGCCATAGATACGCCCCAAGTCACCGGTCTCCGGATGCGCCCATTCATTCCAGATGGTGACGCCGCGTTCTTGCAGCCAGCGGACATTGGTATCGCCCCGAATGAACCACAGCAGCTCGTAGATGATGCTCTTCAGGTGAACCTTCTTCGTCGTGACCAGGGGAAATCCGTCGGCCAGCCGGTAACGGGTCTGGGCGCCAAACAGAGACCACGTGCCGGTGCCGGTGCGGTCGGACTTGGACGTCCCGTGTTCCAGCACCTGGTGCAACAAATCGAGATAGGGGCGCATCGGACCGGGTGACGTTGGGATTCAGACGGAGATTCGGCAAGGGCCTCAGATCGTCACCGCTTTCGACAGCAGCTCCCCGGCGTCCGCCAGGGGCAACCCGTGGGCTTCGGCGACGGGCCGGCTGGTGAGGTGTCCATTCATCACGTTGATTCCGCCGAGCAATCCCGGCAAACGACGGCAGGCTTCGCTCAAACCGTGGTCGGAAAGCGCCTCGAGGTAACGAAACGTGGCGTTGGTGAGCGCTTGAGTCGCCGTGCGCGCGAAGGCGCCGGGCATGTTGGCGACACAATAGTGAATCACCCCCTCCTCCACGAACACGGGATCATGATGCGTGGTGGGACGTGAGGTCTCGGCGCAGCCGCCCTGGTCAATGGCAATGTCCACCAGCACCGAGCCCGGGCGCATTTTCCGGAGCATTTCCCGGGAGATCAGCTTGGGCGCCTTCGCCCCCGGCACCAGCACCGCGCCAATCAGCAGATCGATCTCCGGGAGCAGGTCAATGAGGTGCGCCTCACTCGAATACAGCGTGTGGGCGGTGTGCAGGGTGATGTCGAGGAAGCGCATCCGCTCGATATCGACTTCCAGGATGGTGACATCCGCGCCGAGCCCGGTGGCCATGCGGGCGGCGTTGATGCCCGAGACGCCGCCGCCGAGGACCACCACCTTGCCGGGGAGGACACCCGGAACGCCCCCCAACAGGACGCCAGAACCGCCCTGATGTTTGGCGAGGAAAAAACCGCCGACGAGCACACTCATCCGGCCGGCGATTTCGCTCATGGGTTCGAGCAAGGGAAGCCGGTGGTTCACCTCGACGGTTTCGTAGGCGAGGCAGGTGGCTCCGGCGCGGAGCAGGGCCTCGGTGAGCGTCCGGCTGGCGGCGAGATGGAGGTAGGTAAGGAGCAGTTGGCCGGGCCGCAGCAACGGATATTCGGAGGGAAGCGGCTCCTTGACCTTCACGATCAACCCAGCCTGGGAGAACACCTCGGCGTGAGAGTCCAGCAGGGTAGCGCCGGCTTCGGCATAGTCGGCATCCGGATAACCTGCCCCGACCCCCGCCCCACGTTCGACCAGGACTTGATGTCCACGTTTGAGGAGCTGGTAAGCCGCGGACGGCAGCAGCGCGACCCGATTCTCCTGGTCCTTGATTTCTCTGGGAACGCCGATGGTGGCCATGTGCTGGCCAGCATCCATGGTGCCGTCAGTGAGGCAAGAAGCGGGTGGTTGGAAGGGGGGAAACCATGAGGGAAGGGGAAAGGGGAGTCTTGGGCCCGGTAGGGCTGTCGTGCGGCGGCGGCCCCGCGTTCCACGCGTAGCGCGGGAACGCGGCCGTTGGCAGGGCAGCGTCGATCCTCCTGCGGCGCGACCGGTGCCGGGGGCGAAAGATCTCGACTTTAATCGGCGTATTCTCAGCCGACGCTTGGGAACTGGTTCCGCCGTTCACCGTCCGCCAACTGCTGAGGGAAACGTCCTAACCCTTGCCTCCCGTTTCCCACCCGCCCGGGTCCTCGGTGGTCACTTGGGGGGACCCAAGCGTAATTCGGTTAGTCACCCGGTGCCTTGCCCATGGGCAGGTTAGAAACCTGCGGTACAGCAGACCAGGAGGTCTGCGCTACTTCCCTCTTCCGGTGCCTCTCTCCGCCTGACTCCTGGCTTCCCGGGTTCGGCCTTTGATTCGCGGCGTGTTGCGGCCCCCATTCCGCCATGCGTCCGCTTGCCGAAGATACCAGCCCAGAGGCCGAACGTGTGCTCATCGGTTTCTGGCGCCAGGCCACCCCGGCGCGGAAAGTTTCCCTCATGCTGGACACCACGCGCACGCTGCAAGAGTTCATGCTGGCCGGCTTGCGTGACCGTCATCCGCATGACTCTCCGGTACGCCTTCGGCGGCGCCTCCGCGAGGACAGCAGTCTGGACGCAACTTGGCGTTTGAACGCTCCCCATTTTCCGATCGTGCAGGCCCAGGCGCTCACCCCTTCGGCGATTGATTTCTTCTGCGCGGAAAAAAGGACGAGTTGACAACTCTACAATTGTAGATATTTCATGACTCCTGTCACAGCCATGTCGTCACTTCCCCCCGAACTGACCGAGGCCGACGAGCTGGAGTTGCTAATCCAGGCCCGTCGCCAAGCTGGTTCCACCCGCGTCCGAAAGCCCAGGCGGTGATTCAACTTCAATTCATCCTCTCATGATTAGCCTGTTGAACGAACTGGGTGCCCGTTTGATTCCGGCGGGTGGATCACTCCTGGTTCAATCGATTCTCTTGGTCGGGGTATTGCTGGCGGTTGAAGCGATCCTTCGCCGTCGGATCCGAGCGTCACTGCTCTGCGCGTTGTGGCTGTTGGTCATCGTCAAATTGCTCCTGCCGCCTTCGTTGAAATCACCCACCAGCATCGGGTTCTGGCTGGGACCTTGGATCGCCGCTCCGGTCCGGGCTCCTTCCCCTGTTCTACCCGTTATTCCCTACCAGCCCGCTCCGGCCGCCGTTCCGGTCATTAGCCTTACCTCTCCGGTGGCCTCCTTACCGATCCCTGCACCCCGTTCTGCGTTGAATTGGGAAGGTGGGTTGATGCTGGGCTGGATCGCCGGTGCCGCCGGGCTGGTTGCTTGCCTCATCCGCCGCCAGCAAGGCGTACAACGTTTGGTTCGGAAGAGTCGCCCGGCCCCGCCTGGTTTCGAGGAATTGTTCCAAGCGACCGTTCTTCACCTTCGCCTGCGCGGCACACCGCAGCTCCGCCTCACTCACGCCCACCATAGCCCCGCCGTTTGCGGACTGATCCGGCCAGTTGTCCTGTTGCCCGAAAGATTGGCCGAGCGCCTCGGGGAGGCCGCTCTCCGTGACGTGCTGCTGCACGAGCTGGTTCACCTCCGGCGGCGCGATCTCTGGTTCAGTTTCCCGCAAGCCCTGGTCCAGGTCATCTGGTGGTGGAACCCCTTGGTGTGGCTGGCCAACGCCCGGATTCGCGGGCTCCGCGAACAAGCGGTGGATGATGAAGTCATGGCCCTGCGCGGGGACGATCCCACGTCGTACCCGGCCACGCTGGTGGAGGTCGCGCGGCATTGTGCTCGCCGGCCAACTTTAGGCCTCGGTTTCGTCGGAATCATCGATTCCCGCCGTTCTCTCCGCGCCCGGGTGGACCGGCTGCTCCATGCGCCCCGGCCTTCCCGCACCCACCTTGGCGTCTCCGGTTGGATCTGTGTCGCCACCACGGCGCTGCTCGCTCTTCCGATGGCCTTCGTGCCTCGGATGGAAGCAGCCCGCAATCGCCCAACGGAACCCAATACAATTACGCCCGCCAATTCCCTGAATTGGCAGCCGTGGTCGGAACAGATCGTACGCAGGGCGCAGGAGTCCGGTCGCCCCGGCCTCGTCCAGTTCAGCACCGGCTGGTCCCGGTCGTCCCTGATGGACACGGCTGCAACCGGTCCCGCCTTGAAAGCCGACTCGATCCCGCTGGATACAGCCGCTAACCGATTGGTGGCCCAAGAGAATCTCGAGGTCCTGACGACGGCGGCGGAACCCGCGCTAGTTGAGTCCCGGTCGTTTCGCGTGGATCGCACCCGATTGCTCGCAGCGATCGAGGCGCTACGCCGCATCCCCGGCCAGACGAGCGTGTCCCAGCCTGCCAGTGACGCGAACGTTCAGAACCAGATCCGCCAATTGTTTCACCTCGTCGGAATCGGATTTCCGGCGGACCAGCCCGCGGGTGACGGCCGGCATTCGTTGTATTTCAATGAACGGACGGGGGTCTTGTTCGTGCGGGCGCCCCAGCCGGAAATGGAGGCCATCGCCCGATTCGTCGAATCGCTGCGTACGGTGGGCCCGCTCATCCAGTTGGAGGTGAAGTTGGTCACGATCGGCTTGGATACGACTCTGACCCTGCGCTTCAATCAGATGGAGGTGAACACCCCGGGGCGCGAGGTGGACTTGCCTCCATCCGGGGGGGCGGGCCCCGTTTCCTTAGGGCGCGGGTCAATGGATATCCTGGGGCTGGTGGCCACCGACCGGCTGGTCTCCTTGCCCGATCTGTTGGGAAACGGTGCGCATCAGACCTTGGCCGACATCCGGCGGATGACCCAGGATGGCGAATGGGTGGCGATTCTGCCCGCCGAGCTTCCCGCGCGAGATGGGAATGAATCCAGCGTGCCCCAAGCTGCGGATGTTTTTAGCGCCAACTTGCTGGAGCTACTTCCGTCGTGGACCGATGACGGGAGCATCGACTTACAGGTGGTGGCGCGCCCGGCTTTGCTGCCGAGGCGGACGAGGGATCAACCGGATCCTCAACCGGCGGAGATCCTCCGACGGAAGGTCGTCCCGTCCGGCGAGACCCTGGTCCTGGCGCTGCTGGGATCCGGTGGCACACCGGGTCAGCGGTCCACCGAAATGCCGCTCGGATCGGTGATCTTCATTACCCCGACCGTGGTGGACCCCGCGGAAGGGAATCGGCCATAAAGCACCCCCGCCTTGACCGGCTGTGGCCGTACACCGCCTTGTGAGGTCAGGGGAGAGACCATCGGTGGCACCCTTCCATACTTGTACCTAAGTCCGACCGGCTGCGAGGACTGCAGTCCGCTCAGGCCGCCTGGGCCAGCCGGTGCTGCAGGCGCGCGAGGTTGGCCTCGATGAGTTCGAGGTACTCGTTCCGGCCATCGTCCGGATTGGCGAGATGGTGAAAGAGGCCCAGGAAATCACGCTCGATCTTTGGGCGCACATAGTTGGACCAAAACCCCGGCGTCTTGCGCATCAGGTCATTGGCTGAGGCGAACACTTGACCACCGCCCCCCCGGCCGGCGTTGTAAGCAGCCGATTCGGCGAATTCCTCGAAGAGGATCGGCAGTTTGTCGATGTAGTCCGGCGCCGCCATTTGTCCGAGCAGATCGGCCGTTCCCAAGGCAAACCCGGTGATCCGCTCCTCTTCCGTCTCAAACGGGATGGCCGCAATGTTCGCTCCTAACCCGGTACACCGGATCATGTTCTGCACCGCCCGGATCTGCCGGATGGTGAACCCCTTCTGCAGGAGGAGGCGTTCGGCAAAATCGCACGAACGGTTGACATGGGTGGCGGTGTATTTGGCGCCGGTGCCTTCGGTGTCGTCGAGCCGTTTCAGATACCCGGTATCGTGCAGCAAGATGGCCAGCAGGCCCAACTGGAAGGTCTCTTCGTTCAGATGCGGCTGGGCGCCCGATTCCGCGCGCCGCCGCAGCAAGGTGGAAAAACAGAGGGCCCCCTGCAGAGTGTGCTCGAGATCGTGATACCGGGCATCGATGGCCTGGTATTCCGGATGTTTCCCGTCGAAACACGCGAAGGCCCACGGAAACACGCGCGCCACAAACCCTTGGTCACCGGTCGGAAACATCCGCCAGTAATTCTGCGCGACGCGACGCTGAACCGCCGCCCGATCGCGGGTCTCAACGTTCATGGGCATCCGCGGACGAGATACCAGATTTTGGACCGAGGTCACGGTTAATGTCGTGCAGGATTCGCGCCCTTGCAGAATCGCGAAAGGCATCGGTCCCGATACCGCGGACGCCGGTCGCGGCAACCGTTCCAACTGCCTCACCCACATGTATGAAGAAATCCTTGGGCGGAACCGTCGCCCAGGCCAGACTCCTTCCGTTCATATGAAACTGTTAAGCCTTCTTCTCTTGGGAACCATTGCATTTAGCAATGCGTGGGCCGACAAATCGATCGTTCTCCTCGCCGGCCGACCCAGTCACGGCAAGGGGGAGCATGAGTTTCGCGCCGGAGCCCTGCTTCTCGCCAACGTCCTCAACCAAGTGCCCGGCATCCGCGCTCAAGTGGCCAGCAATGGCTGGCCCGCCGATCCGGCGATCTTGCAGTCGGCCGATGCCATCCTGTTGTTCGCCGACGGAGGCAGCGGACATCCAGCGATCCAACCCGAACGACTCAAGCTCCTGGACGAATTGGCGGCGAAGGGAGTGGGAATCGGTGCCGCCCACTACGGGGTGGAAGTACCCAAAGGCGAACCGGGCAACGCCATGTTGCGCTGGACCGGCGGGTACTTTGAGACGTTCTGGAGTGTGAATCCCCATTGGACCGCCCGCTTCGATTCCTTCCCCGATCATCCCATCGCCCACGGGGTCAAACCCTTCGCCATCAATGACGAATGGTATTTCCACATGCGCTTTGTGCCGGATCGGAACGGGGTGACACCTATCTTGAGCGCGGTGGCCCCGGAGGAAACCATGAAGCGCCAAGACGGACCGCATTCCGGGAACCAGTGGGTGCGGGAATCGGTCAAGCGCGGTGATTCGCAGATTCTCATGTGGGCGTTTGACCGTCCGGGGGGCGGACGGGGATTTGGATTCACCGGCGCTCACTTCCATAAGAACTGGGCCGACGACAATTTCCGGAAGATCGTGCTGAACGCGCTGGTATGGATTGCCGGGGCTGAGGTTCCCGCCGACGGCATTGCTTCGACGGTCACCCGGGCGCAACTGTCGCAGAACCTGGATCGGAAGTAACCGCGGGAATGCGGACCAGACAAGCCAGACCCGCGATCACCAGGCCGACCCCCGTGACCTGGAGCAGTGGGGCGAGGTGATCCGGGGCGGTCAAATAGTCGGGTCGATCCAGGCCCATCCAGGTGGGCTGGGCCCGGGTGGCCAGCCAGCTTAGGAAGTTGTTGAGAGCATGCATCAGCACGCAGAGCCCCAGCGAGCGGGTTCGCCAATACACCCAGCCGATCAACATCCCCAGCCAGACCGCATAGAAAAACTGCCAGGGATTCAGATGCATCACTCCAAAGATGAGGGCGGAGACGCTGATCGCCCCGGCGGGCCGCCAGCGAGCGAGTAACGATCGCAGGATGAATCCCCGGCAGAGGATCTCCTCCGCCAAGGGCGGAGCCACGGTCAGCAGCAGAAGGGACGCGAGCGGAGTGGACTGAACGAAGAGGCGATCAAACTCCCGGGCCATAAACTCTGGCATGGGTATCAGGCGTTCCGTCATCACGCCGATCTCCAACGCCAGGAGCCATCCGCCCAGCGACAGCAACAGCGTTCCGGGAAGGGCCACGGCCGGAGCAGACCAACGAGGGAAAACCTCCCGCCAGGGAATCCGGAGCAGCAGCGGAACAAAGGCCAGGGTCAACCCGAGCGCCACGATCATGGACCAAAACATCGCCCAGGCTCCCGGCTGGGGTGCCTGGCGGATCATCTGGACCACGGTGATCACCACCTGCAGGCCAATCAGGAATCCCACATAAATCCCAAGGAGCCCCAGGGATGCGCCGAAACCCGGCGCTCGAACGGGTAGGACCGGAGGCAGCAAAGGGGGAGGGACCAGTGGCACGGGAGGCGACGGAGCGGGATCACCCTGGGCCGGCACGGGAGATTCTGACATGGACGGAGGAAAGCCGTTTCTGGTCGTTCAGGGAAGCCCAGGGTGGAAGCTCCAAAAGCTAAGTGCCAAGCTCCAAAAAAGTTCCAAGCGCGAAGCTCCCGCTTGTCTTATCCTCTGGGACTGGGGTTTGTTTGGAGCTTGGGCTTTTGGAGCTTTCACCTCCTGGTCCTCATCGCCGTCTCGGCCAGGACCAATTCGAGATGCGCTTCCCGGGCTTCCCGCGGAATTCATCGCACCGTGAACTGCACCGGCCGAGACCAACGACTCCAGGTTCCCTCGTCGGACTGTAAGCGGATTCGCACCCGATACGTATGACCCGGAACCAGATTTTTCCCGGGAATGTCAGCCTGGGGTGCGGCGGAGATCTCGTCCTCCCCAAGTGACTCGATCTCGTATCGCCACGGCTGCCGCGGATCGAACGCAGCGCGGGTGGAATCGGTGACCTCGGCCAGGCGCCAGCGCAGCCGGGTCACGGCCGTGTTGGCCGGCCACACGATCCGAATCGGAATGGTCTCCGCGGAGGAAGCGATGGATTCGGGGCCGGAGACCTCCGGTGCTGTGGGCGGCTGGTAACCGGTCAGCAATCGGTCCAGGTGCGCCTGGCGACGCGCCACATAGGACTTCATCAGCGCCGGCATGACGTCGAAGCGCAGGTCGGGTTTGCCGAAATAAAATAACCCAGGTCGGGTTTTACCCGTATGGACATAGGGCGACGACATGATCGGATGGTAATCCCAACGGGCCCGGTCGGCGTCGGCGAGAGAGGGGCCACCTTGGGGATCCCAAATCATCGTCGCATACTCATCGATGAGTAGGCCGGTCTGTTCGGGATTGAACAACAGATCACGCAGCTCCGCCAAGCGCGCTTGATACGCCTCGCGAAACGGCGACCGCTGCAACAGGCCGGTCGCGAAGAAGAGTTCCCGGCCCCCGCCAAACATATGATCGCCCCAGGTGAGGTCCACATCCCACGGAATCACCTGCCAGCGGCGGGCGGTAAGATTGTGATAAACGTAATAGTTTTTTCCCGCATCGAGATCGTAGTGATGAACACATTCCAGAATCGCCCGGTAGCTGTAATACCGCGGCAGATCGACCTTCGTTTCCCACCAGGAGTCGGCCGACCGGAGCGGGCCGAGGTCCGGACGGCGGCCACCGGCCATCAACTCCCTTAGAAATTCCCGCACGTCCGATTGATCCGCGGGCGCGCCTTGGGCGAGGTGTTCAGTTTTGGGCTGATAGAACTGCATCTTGTACGTATTGCCGTCGGGCAGGCCGTGTTCCTTCAGAAAATCTCCATCCACTTCCTCCATCGCCAGATACAGCCCCCAAAAGTCGCCCTCATATTGATCCCGGGGTGCTTCCTCCGCCTCCGTAATGACGCGGAGGTGGACCCAGTGAGTTCGGGGCGCTTCGACACCGGCGAGGTTGAACAACCGGTAGGTCAACGCCTCGAACATTCCTTGCTCACCGCGCATGCCGGTGTCTCCCTGTTGGATGCAGGCACCGAGATTCAACTTGTCCCATTTCCCTTGGTAAGGTCGTCCGTAGTAATCCCGGGCGACGAAGCGATGGCCCGGGTTGAAGTTGAATTTCCACATGTTCTTGCCCATGGCGTGCCGCCACTCGCCTCCCCGAGCGCGGAACTTCACATGATCATAGACCACACCGTCATACACCAGCGTGCCGGTATATTTATAAGCATGACGGGCTTCCTCGTCGTGAACGCCCTCGGTCTCCTTCCACATCACATTTTCTACCGCCGCGCGGGTGGCGAGCACGTGATACACCGGGACTCGGGTCAGCACTTCCGAGGGGTAGGTGACCGGAGGACTTTGGTTAGCGGATTGTCGGGGATTCACCGCCCCCTGCCAGGCCGGAACGCCGGCATAGACAAAGTAGGCAAAATTGCCCTGCGCATCGGCCGCGGGGGGCAGTAGCACCGGTCCCTGCGACGCCGAACAGATCCGATACCGCACCAAATGGCGATTCACTTGCCGGTCGGACGGCAGAATCGCCGAGAACTGACCGGATCCGGAAGCGGTCATCGTCAGCGGCGTCCATTGCCGCGAAAATTGCGGATCGTTCCGGGCCAGATAGTGGCCAGGCGCGACGACTTGATATTCCAACGTGGCGGAAGCGGGAGCCTGGCCGGCGGGGAATTCGGCAACGACCCGAACCGCTTCGCCGGGCTTGGGTTGTTGGGGTTCGTGCCGGACCGGCGCGAGTCCCGCCCCGGTGAGCACCGTGGTCCAAAACCCGAAGGCCAGCAGCATCAACGCCCAAGGGAGGGAGCCAGAGACGCTCGCTCGAAGACCGGTAGGAAGGGGATTCATGGGGGCAGGATCCAGTTGAGTTGAGAAAGCTGTTGGCGGCGTTGCCAGGCGGCGAACCCCTCTTCGGTGAGCAGTTGGCGCAGTCGCTCGGTTGGATCGGAATCGGTGGGGACCTCCTGCACTCGAGCTGTGGAATTCGAATCAGGTACCAGGGCCGGGTCCAGTTGGAAGCGGGAGGAAGAGACAAAGACACCGACCGGCAAACTGCCTTGCTGACTAAGACTAAACGCTTCTCTCAGATTTTCCGGCGGCAGTCCAAAGCGTTGCCCGAGGTCGGCCAGGGTTTGGAATTCCGGATTGAGGTTCATCTGCCACGCCACAAATCGTTCGGGTCCCAGCAGCTCTTGAAATTCTCGCTCCAACCCCTCACGGGCCTGTTGATGCTCCGGCGTTTCCCCCTGCTCGGTCATCTCCACACGCACGCTGCCGCCGAACGGGGCTTCGAGTGCCGCCCGCTTCGCGTAAATCTCGCGAAACTCATCTTCCGTCACCCCCACTTCGGCCAGCTCCTGGCTCAGGCGGCTGGCAATGCCCGTGGTGCGCATTTCGTAGTTCTCCAGCTCGGTCGGCGTGAGGATCTGAGCCAGTTGGGCCTGGCGCTGCCGGTTCAATTCTCGATACGCCTCGAGATATTCGGGCGGTCGTTGGAGGCGATAGTGGTCGTTCAGCTCATCCGATGCCTCCCAGTATTTCTCCAACACCTCCCGCGCGCGTTCGCGCTTCTCCGGTGGGAGAATCGCCAACGCCGATTCATAGCGCTCATAACTTCGCGGATGCCACGTCCGCAGCGGCTCCAGGGGCAGAATGACCCCTAACAGTTCCCGAACCACCTCCTGCTTCTCCAGTTCCACGACCCGGAGTTCTTTGCGCAACTGATAGCGTTCCCGCCCCAGGCTGGCCTCGACGGTGGCGCCGGTCTCTTCTTCCTCCCGCTGCAACGCGGCGATCCGCTCCCGCCAGGGCGCCTCGCGAGGCCGGTAAAAACGCAGGATCTCCGCCAACACAATGTCGATCCGAATCTGTTCCGGGCAGCCCACCGACGCCAGGTTGGTCAAGTACTGGCGGTACTCGCCCGACTCCAAATCGCTCCAATAAAACGCCGGGACCGGGTGTATCTCCGGATCAGGAATGGGCTCCGCCGACCTCGGCGCCGGATTCAGGATGACGGGATTCGACGAATCTTCGGAAGCAGCCAGTTCCGTTGCCGGTGGCGTTTGCTGAGAACGAAGCACGTAAATCAGGGCTCCCGCCAACGTGAGTCCCGAAAGGCTTAGCACCAGCAAGGGGATTCGTCCGCTCATGGCGCAATAGGATCGACGCCTCTCCCCAAGAAGAGAGGCAGCACGTTATCGTTCATCAACGTTTGAAACGCTTCTTCTCCCACTGCGTCACGCAAGCCGAGGGTGACGGCTTCGAGGGAATCCCGGATCAATTGCTGGCGCTCGGGTCCCGATCGGTTGGGGTCACGGGCGACGTGGCTTAGCTCCCGCAGGGCGGCGCGGTGAGCTTCGTAAACTTGATCGAGAGCAGCGCCGGAAATCCCAGCGCGCGCGAACGCGTTCTGGTACTGGCGGTACAGTGGATCTCGTCCGCGCTGGACTTCTCGGTTGCGGCTGGTCCCCAGGATCTCGTCCGCCGGCCCGCCGGGTTGAAACAACGAGGCCCTGGCCTCGATTAGATCCGGATGATCGGCCAGTTCCGCCAGACTCCGTCCGTCCAACTCTCCTTGCATCCGACGGTACAGCGCGCGCAACTCCTCCGGCGTGACCGGCGCCCCACGTAGTTGCGCTTGGAGCAGCCGCGCCAGGGGTGAAGTGGCCAGGTCGAAATCGGTTAGCTCGTCGGGAGTGAGCAGGCGGCTCAAAGCGGCGCGGTGGTCGTTCCGTAGTGCGTCCAGTTTTACCAAATCTTCTTCGGACAGAAAACCGTAGCTTTCCGCGCGAATTCGTTCGACGGCCTGACGGAACCGTTCGTGAACATCCTTCACGGCGGCACGTTTCGTCTCGGGCAGAGCTTGGTAAGCGGATTCGTTGCGCGATCCAGCGGTCGGAACCAACGCCGCCGGTTCTTCCAACGCGACGTCCACTCCCAAGAGATCGCGGAGCAGCGCCCGCTTCTCTTCCCACAGCGCTAAGAGTTCGACTTGTCGCCGCCGCAGACTGGCCTGACTGGGCGGCGGAGGATCCCACAAGTCGTAGTCCTGGGACCGAAGTTTGAGCGCCCTTTCCCGGGGGGTGAACCGTCGATTGACCTCAGCGACAATGATATCCTCCAGGGTGGTCGCAGGGCATCCCACTTCGCGCAATGCCGCGACCAAAGGATGCAGGTCGGCGGCTTGAGCCAGTGACCAGTCAAACGCTGGAGGAACGTCCGACGGCTGTGGCCCCGAGGCCGATTCCGGGTCGGCGGGGTTGACCCAGTGATCGCCTGTGACATCTGCGGAGGAAGCAGGATCCCCGGATCCCGGAGGGCGTCGCAACGCCGTGAAGAGTGCTGTCATCAACAGCAGGTTCACTCCCGCGAGAATGGCCAGACCCGCGCGCACGGTCGGTTAGTTAGAGAGGCTTGCCGGGCAATCGTTTCGCAAAAGGCTTGGGCCAAGGGTGAATTCAGATTTTGGGATCCGCCGTCCTCCGTCAAGCTACCGTGATAGATGACCTCGTGATAGATGACCTGGCACTTTGCGGGCACTCCAGTCCATTCGGCGGTCGCTGCCCCCTACCGGGCTTCCTTGACCCATTCCAGATTGAAGGCGGCGTGACGGATGGATTTTCCCGCCGGCACATGGACGCTGTAGGTGGCGTGCAGCAGTCCATCCCGGGATTCGATCAGGCTGGGATAGGAAAAGCGCTCCCCGATCTCGCCATTTTCCAGCGCCTGACGCCAACGCCAGGTGCGTCCCTCACAAGGTGCCAGGTCAAATTAGCACAAACGCCAGGTGTGTCCCTCAAGCACAAAGTGCCAGGTCAAATGGCTGGCGAATCGGGTCAAGTCGGCGAGTTGAATGGCTTGGTTCGACGTTAGGGTGTCAGGCAGTCTTGGTGGTAGAGCTCTGGCGTGAGGTTGAGATCGGTTCTGGTCAGGCGGGTCCGCGGAGCTGGGCTGGTGAACTACTACGGGCGGAGCGCTTACCGGCAGGGTCACGGGCCCAGAGGGAGCCGGAGCGCTGCAAACCCCGCCCACTCACCCACCAGCGATCCCGCCCACTCGCCCCCCTCAATCGCTGACCCGCACGCGCAACGCGCGCAGACAACTCAGGGCCGGATCGACCAACCCGCGCACCGGCCGCGCTCCGGTGGTCCGGTTGGCGCCAAAACGGCTTCGGTACCGTTCGAAGATCTCATTCACAAACTCCCGGCTTCCCAACACCGCTCCGTCCACCAAATACCGCACCCGCAGGCGCAGATACTCCGCC
>CAYYSX010000087.1:0-6758 GCA_964474315.1 uncultured Verrucomicrobiota bacterium
AACAATCCCTTCGGCATCGTGGCGGACGATCCGGATGCCAAGGACGATGTCGTCACTGGACGGGAAGGATTCAAAATCCCCGTCGATCGGGATGTGATTTGCCGGATCTCGTCGATGGACGTGATTCACAGCTTCAAAGTTCCGCGGATGCGGGTGACCCAGGACGCGATTCCAGGCATGACCATCCCTCTCCATTTCAAGCCGATTGAGCAGGGTAAGTTCATCGTCATCTGTGCCCAGTTGTGTGGGAACCTCCATTCGACCATGAATGGTGAGATCGAAGTGGTCTCCGAAGAGGAGTTCGAAACCTGGTACGCCGAGAAGGCGGCGGCGGGAGGAGCGGGCGCCACGTTCGAATAAGCGGGTTTCCAATCCTCGCGACTGCAGTGGAGACCAAAGGGCAGGGGAGGTAGGCGGCTGGCCTTGGCGGTGGCGGCTCGACTTGCTTCACGGCGGTGTTAGCCTTGGCCACCGCCATGAAAGTGATTCCCTTTGCTTCGCTGCTCGCCTTGTTGGCCGGAAGACTGGAGGCCGCCGAGCCGGTTGATGTCAGCAAAATCCCACTGCCGGTGGCGCGGCCGGTGGACTTCGTCGGAGAGGTCTATCCCCTCTTCAAGGAAGCCTGCATTTCCTGCCATGGCCCGGAACGGCAGAAGGGTAAGTACCGGATGGACACCCGGGAGGCCGCGTTCAAGGAAACCGATTACGGTCCCACGATTGTCCCGGGCAAGAGCGAGCAGAGCTCCTTGATCCATATGGTGGCCGGGTTGGTGGACGAAATGCTGATGCCTCCCCCGAGTGACAAGCCGGGAGAATCGGAGCCGTTGACCAAAGAGCAGATCGGGATTCTTCGCGCCTGGATCGACCAAGGGGCCCACTGGCCGGCCGGCCCGGTCGATGTGGAAAAACCGGTGACCTTTGCCACGGACATCCAGCCCATCTTTTCGGCGGCCTGTGGCAGTTGCCATGGAGCCGATTCTCCTGAAGGCGGATTCAATGCCCTGGAGTTGACCGCGGTCTTGCAAGGGGGAGAGAACTACCAAGCCGTGATCATCCCGGGAGACGCGCAGAAGAGTTCGTTGATCACGATCATCTCGGGTCTGGATGAAGACCTGCCTCAATTGGAGAAACATCGTCTCCCGCCCAAGCAGGTGGAGTTGGTGAAACGCTGGATTGCGCAAGGAGCCAAATAGGATTCATCCCGCAGGGTTGTTCCTCTGGGTCTCCAATGGGCCTTCCTTGTTCGTGCTCCGGTGAGCCTGGCACGGATGGCGGGAGAGAAGGCCAGTCGGTGCAAGACGCTGACTGGTGCCCTGGGGGTGGCCGAGGGTGCGGTGGCGGTACTTGGAACCCAACCAGTCGGGCGGAAAGTCCCCGGAATGAGGCATGGCTGTTCACCCGGGACTGCGCGCTGGCGAGATCGACAGCGACATCGCAGTGGACGGTACTCCGTGAGGGGAATCGCCCGGGGGAAGGTCGATTTTTCGCTCTGGGACGCGTCCAACACTGGAATGCAGGGGTTTCTTCGCTAACGTCCGCGCCGTGTTTGCCACCATAACGGCGTGGCACTGGCTCGCCTTTACGGCGTTTGTGCTGGTGGCCCTCGCACTTGATCTGGGCGTCTTTCATCGCGAAAGCCGGCGGATCAGCTTCCGGGAAGCCCTGATTTGGACCAGCATCTGGGCCGCCTGCGCGCTGGTGTTCGCATTTGTCGCCGCCCCGCGGCTCATCGCGGGATGGACCAGCCAACAGACGACCACCTTCCTCACCGGTTACCTGGTCGAGTTGTCCCTCTCCATGGACAACGTGTTCGTCATCGCCCTGATCTTCCGGTATTTCTCCGTCCCTTCGGAATGGCAACACCGGGTACTCTTCTGGGGCATCCTCGGGGCGCTGGTGATGCGCGGTATCATGATCGTGGCGGGCGCGGCTCTGATCGAACGGTTCCACTGGACTCTCTACGTGATGGGATTGTTTCTCGTGTACACCGGCTTCAAAATGCTGCGGGCTGGCGGCAACGAGGATCAGATCGAGCCCGAACACAATCCGGCCGTCCGGTTGGTCCGGCGGTTTTTCCCGCTCGCGCCGCATTTCGACGGCGAGAACTTTACGACCCTGGTGAACGGCCGGAGGATGCTGACCCCGCTGGCCTTGGTGTTGGTGATGGTGGAGACGACGGATGTCGTGTTTGCGCTGGATTCGATCCCAGCGATTTTCGGTGTCACCAAGGATCCCTTCATCGTTTTCACCTCGAACGTCTTTGCGATCCTCGGATTGCGGTCGCTCTATTTCGTCCTGGCCAGCCTGATGGGCTATTTTCGTCTGCTGAAGTACGGTTTGGCCATCGTACTGATGTTCATCGGCTTCAAGATGTTGGCCGACAACTGGCTCAAGGCCTGGCTCGGGGACGATCTCACCAATATCTCCCTGGGATTCGTGGTGGGGACGATCCTGACCTCCATGTTGGCCTCGGTGCTGATCGGCGTGCGCGAGCAACCCCCATCGACGAAGCCCCCGAAATGAACGCTGTGCCCACTCCTCCGCCTCCGTCCTCGGGCCTCGCGGAGGAATCCCGGCCCGGCTTCGTTGCCTTGTCCACTCAGTTGAAGACACTGGTCAACGACGACGACGGCTCGCATCTCACCCTGAACCAACTCTTGGCCCGCACTTCCGGTCGTGGTCCCTATGGCCTGATCATCCTCTTGTGCCTTCCCTTTCTGGCGCCCGTGACGCTTCCCGGCATCAGCAACGTGTTCGGCGTGGTCATCATCCTGCTCGCTTGGCGGATTTTCCATGACCAACCCGCTCGTCTGCCCCGGCGGATCGGCGAACGCAGCATCGAGGGGAAGGTCCTGAGCAAGGTGATCCGCGCCAGCATCCGGGTCATCCAGTTCATCGAACGGCTTACCAAACCCCGCGGGCCGACCTGGGTGCGCAGCAGCTCGGCGCGCCGGTTCAATGCCGGAGTCCTGATGTTCGGAGGATTCCTCCTAGCGGCCCCCATTCCCCCCATCATTCCGTTGTCCAACCTAGCTCCCGCCGTCGGCATCATCCTGATCGCCGCCTCCATGATGGAGGAGGACGGCCTGGTCATTTGGTTTGGCTATGGCGCCACGCTGGCCGCCCTGGCGTACATCTCCTTCTTGTTCGTCGTGCAATACGCTTTGATCGTTAAACTCTGGCACCGCTTTTCGGATTCCCTCATTGGATTCTTCCGCGGTCTCTTGGCATGAAGTACCGCTGGACCGTCGCCGAACCCAATCCACTCCTCTCCCGTCCGCTGGAATCCGCGCTCGGCATCAGTCCTCTGCTGGCCCAGTGCCTGATCCAACGAAATCTGACCGACCCCGACGCCGCTCGGGTGTTTCTCGAGCCACGCCTCAAGGCGTTGTCCGACCCCTTCAGCCTGCCCAACATGGCCGGCGCCGTGGACCGCCTTTTCACCGCCCGGGAAGCGGGGGAAGGCCTGGTCATTTTCGGCGATTACGATGTGGATGGAGTGACGGCGACCACCTTGCTGGAGAGCAGCCTGACTCAGTTGGGATGGAAGGTGGACCATTACCTGCCCCACCGGATGGACGAGGGCTACGGCCTGAGCCAGGCCGGCGTGGAGAACTGTCTCGGACGATTTCCCACCTCACTTCTGCTGGCGGTGGACTGCGGATCCACGGCCGGCGAACAGATCAGTTGGCTCAAGGAGCAGGGGGTCGATGTGATCGTCTTGGACCATCACCAAGTCAGTGATCCGGCGCCGCCCGCGGTGGCTTTGGTGAATCCGCAACTGGCCCCCAACGATTCGCAGCATCCCCACGCTCTCTGTTCGGCGGCCCTTGCCTTCAAATTGCTACACGCCGTGCTGCGCCGCGGCCGGGAATTGGCCCGGGAGGAATTCGTCCGCTTTGACCTTAAACCCCTTCTGGACCTGGTCGCGTTGGGAACAGTCGCCGATCTCGTGCCGTTGCGAGGGGAAAACCGTATCCTACTGACGGCGGGACTCAAACGGTTGGAATCAACGGAACGTCCCGGCCTGATCGCCCTGAAGGAAGTGGCCCAAACCCGTTCGCCCATCGGTGTCTATGAAGTCGGATTCCAGCTCGGCCCCCGCTTGAACGCCGCCGGTCGTCTGGAAACGGCCGAAGCGGCCCTGGATCTCCTGCTGGCGGCGGACCTGAACGCGGCCGTTCCGCTCGCCCGCGCCCTCGACACCACCAACCGCGAGCGGCAGACCATTGAAAAACAGATGGCCGATGCGGTCGTCGGGCTGGTGCGGTCCAAGTTCGATCCCGAACGGGACTTTGTGATCGTGGAAGGCGCGCTCCACTGGCATATCGGCGTGGTGGGCATCGTGGCCGCGCGCGTGCTGAGGGAATTCTACCGGCCGACCATCATCCTCGGTGGCGACAACGAGTACTGGCGTGGCTCGGGCCGAAGTGTGCCCGGATTCGACTTGGCCGCGGCGTTGCGCGGGTGTGGAGACTTGTTGGAGAAACATGGCGGTCATGCCATGGCGGCCGGAGTCACGATTCAACCCAACCGGTTGGCGGCGTTACGCGAACGCCTCAACGAGGCAGCCCGCCTGGCGTTGCCCCCGGAAATGCTCCGGCCGGAACTTCGTCTGGACGCGTCCCTTCCGCTGGCGGAGTTCACGATCGAGCGCGTTACGGACCTGATGCGTCTCCAGCCGTTCGGCCAGGGCAATCCCGCGCTGCAGTTTCTGATCCCCCGGGTGACGCTGGCGGCTCCGGCTCAGCGACTCGGACGCCAGCAACAGCACTGGAGGTTCCGCTTAACCGACGGGCAATTCTACCTGGACGCCCTGTGGTGGGGCGCTGCTGAAGCCGGCGACGCGCCTCCGACTGGTACCTTCGACGTGGCCGCCACGCCCCAGCTCGAAGTGTTTCATGGACGCCCCCTGATCCGGCTCAAGTTCCTCGACTGGCGGCCGGCCGCCTGACCGGTAACGGGCCAAGCGTGGGTCGGCGACCCGAAGTGACGGTGCCACGTTGCGCCCATGGGGAACCAACTGGAGCCTCGTGTCCCGCCCTCCTGGTCGCCGACGTCTGGTCCGCTCGTCACCGGCAACCACACGATAGTTTTCTGCAACTGGACTGCAGCAGTCGCCGGAAGGGATCTGCTTGACTCTGCGCCGAGAATATAGACGGGAGGAATTCGTAATTCCTCGGTTTGGCGTACTCGCACCTCCTCACGACGTTTTTCAGTGTTTATTCCCATTCGAGCGGGAATCAACCCTCAAGGGGGAGGAGGCTCAACTCGGCTACACCCGAATCTACGCGCCCATGGCCGGAACAGTGGTCTCGCTCGAGGCTCGGGAGGGACAGACCCTCAACGCTACTTACCAGACTCCTACCGTCCTCCGGATTGCGGATCTCGACCTCATGACGGTCTGGACTGCGGTCGCCGAAGCGGACATTCACCGGGTGAAGCCGGGCATGCCGGCGTCGTTCTCCACCTTGGGGAATGAGGATCGCCGGTGGACAGGAGTGGTTCGGCAGGTTCTGCCGATGCCGACCGTTCCGCGTGCATCGGAGGCGCCGTCTCCCGAATTTGGCAAGGTAGTGCAGTACACGGTGCTGTTCGATGTCGCGGATTCCGATCGGTTTCTCCTACCGCAAATGACGGCTCAGGTCTCGATCCAGACCGACCTGGCGACGGGAGTGGTGATGGCGCCGCTCGCGGGTCTGGTTCCGGTCGAGGCGGCACCGAACACCTTTCAGACCCGTGTCCTGGACGGGGACGGTCAACCCACTTCGCGGACGGTCCGCACTGGCCGGCGCAACCGTCGGGTCGCCGAAGTGCTGGAAGGGCTTCACGAAAGCGAACGACTGGTCGTCGGTGAACGCCGACGGGAGAATTCGTCGAGATTCGTATGGTAACCCCGGATCCTCCCCTGATCACGATGGAGGATATCCGCAAGCGCTATGGCGCTCCGGAAGGTCCTACTGTCGAGGTCTTGCGGGGTGTCTCCCTGACCATTCGCCGCGGCGAATTCGTCGCCATAGTGGGGACGTCTGGTTCCGGCAAATCCACGCTCATGCATCTGCTCGGCTGCCTCGATCGTCCGACCAGCGGTACGTTCCGCTTCGAGGGCCGCGACGTGGCCGCGATGACCGAGGATGAAAAGGCGCGCCTGCGTCGTGAGTCCTTTGGATTTGTCTTTCAGAGCTATCACCTCGTGGCCACGGAATCCGCTCTGGAAAATGTCGAGGTCCCAGCCATCTACGCGGGCATGCCGGCGGCCCCGCGTCGGAACCGGGCGGTGCGGTTGTTGGAGCAACTCGGACTCGGTGACCGCCTTCATCATCGCCCGCATCAGCTTTCCGGTGGACAGCAGCAACGGGTTTCCATCGCCCGCGCCTTGATGAACGGCGGTCGCATCCTCCTGGCGGATGAGCCGACCGGGGCGCTGGATTCCAGAAGCGGGGCCGAGGTGATGCAGTTGTTTGAAGAACTGGCGGCGGCGGGACATACGATTGTCCTTATCACCCACGATCGCGACGTGGCGGCCCGGGCCCATCGGATTCTTGAGATTCGCGACGGGGGAATCGTCAGCGAGACCGTGAATCGTCACGGTGTTCCGGCGGCCCATCCGGTGGCCGTGCCGAATTCCCGCCGGACCCGTTCCATGGCCGGCCTCCCGGAGGCTCTACGGGCGGCTTGGCGGGTCATGGCCGTCCATCGGTTTCGCACCGCCCTGACGTTGCTCGGCATCATCATGGGCGTGGCGTCTGTGATCGTCA
>CAYYSX010000087.1:6858-13429 GCA_964474315.1 uncultured Verrucomicrobiota bacterium
GGGAGCCCGTGAGCGGGTGCTCTCGCAGATCGGCTCCATGGGGCCGACCGCGATGTACATCTATCACGAAGTTCCGCCCGAGGGCGGGCCGATCGGCGAAATCACCCGGGCGGACATCGAAGAAATCCGACGACTACCCCGGGTGCGTCGTGTGATGCCTGGGCTCGGGGAGCCGGTCACTCTACGCTTCGGAAACCGGAGCATGACGGCCTATGCGCAGGGCAGTACGGAAATCCTTCCGGACATGAACCGGTGGCCGGTCCAGCAAGGGCGCTATTTCACCGATGCCGAGAGCCAGGCCCTCGCTCCGGTAGTGGTGATCGGGACGAAGGTCCGGGATCGGTTTTTTCCCGATGGCGAAGATCCCCTGGGACGCATCCTCCTGCTCGACACTGCGCCCTTCGAGATCATTGGCATCATGGCGGAGAAAGGCTCGCAGTCCGGCGAGGAGCATCAGGATGAGCGGGTGTTGGGAATTACAGCCTTACTCCGGCTTTGCGCAGCTCTTGAAGCAGAAAGGCGCGGCGTTCTTTCAACTGACGCCGGAACGAGTCCACGTCCGACTTGAATTCAGCCAGAGCCCGAGAGGGATCGTTCCCATGGGCCACCGCTCGCCAGCGGACCTCGGGTTCGAGCTTCGTTGCCAACTCGTCGATTACCGGGCCGAACCGTTCCTCGGTGAACTCGGTCTGGCACAAGGTGGCCAATCGTTGGAGGAAGCGTTGACGAAACTGCGGATTGGCGAGCAACGGGCCCGAGAACCAACCCGGTGGACGCCACCATTCCACCGAACCCCAGGGATGCCGCTGCCGCGCCAGCCACGACGCCGGTTCCTTGGCCCCGTTCATCCCAAAGTTCAGCGGCAGGGTGTACCAGTCGTATTTCGACGACGCGCCATCGTAGTCGCCCCAGGTCTTGTCGAGATCCCAGGGAAACATCTCCCATCTCCCATCCGGTCCGGGCCCGTGGTAGGCGAAGTAATTGTTGAAGCATCCATCCCAGTTCTGGATGCATTGACCGACCGCGAAATATCCGGCGCATTCCTCGACCGCGAAATGCTTCTCGATGAAAGCCCACTGCGCCTCGCCGCGGTGGGTTCGCAACCCCTCCTCCACTTCGACCAGATCGGCATGGCCGGACGGCCCGTTGTTCTTCTTTTCATGCTGAGCTTCGAGCCCGCGCTCGTACCAGAGCAGTTTGTACAGGTTTCCGTCCGGATCGCGGTTGATGCGGCGAAGGAACGACTGATTCGGCTGCTCCACGTACAGGCAGTAACCGAGCAATCGCCCATCCATCCACGTTCGCAGGTGGCCGGTCAGGGGCGCGGCCACACCGGCTCGACGAAAGAGTTCGTGGCCAAGCGGCTCCGAAAGCAGCCAGCGCGAAGGAACCTCATGAATGAGGTTGAGGGTGGTGAGACCCAAGTACGGTTCGTCTTTGAGCAGGCGCACCTTCCAACCGTCCTGCCGCGGGGTGAGCCGGATGTGGTCGAAGGTCAGGACGGGCGCCCCGTTGGTGGGCAGCACGACGAACGCCGACGTCCCGCGGACCGGCTCGGGTTGCGCGGAAGTCCTCGATCGGAGCGAGGTGCCGGAACGTTCGCGGGAACCCAGGCGCAATAGGCGCGCCTCGGGAATCAGCGCCTGGTTGGTGTTGGCGATGACGAAGCTTGAGAAGGTCGGACGCAGATCGTTGGGATCGGGAATGATTCGTTGCGCATTGTCCCCGGCGGTGGCGCGCACGCGGAAGCGGAGCAGGTGTCCGGAGGGCGGAGGGGGAATGAGGCCGCGATAGGTTCCATTGGTGGCGTCTCCGGTGGTCCGTTCCATGCGGAGGACCTGTTCGGTCATGGGGGATGCGTCGGCGAAAGACGACCACAAGAGAACCACCTCCGTGACGCCGACCGGAGTTCTCACACTGGCCGTCACTGGGAATGGCTGGTGAGGAAGCGCCGGAGAATATTGAACGTCGCCTGCCCAAGGGAGAGCGCGGGCCGAGTAGTTCGAATTGGTCTGTCCCGGGGAGCCGGCAGCCACTTCCGTCCGAGGTAGTATAGAGCTGCCCCAGTTCGCCGGATCATTCCCCGGAGCCAAAGGGGTTCGTCGTTCCAGGGAGGCTCCATCGCCGTCCGGCGCCAGTGGCCAGGGCGCGCGGTCGTCGAAATGGACTTCATCGGCGACCGTTCCGTCCGGACGCACCAACTGCAACAGTTCGCCCCCATGCTTGAGGCGCCCGGAAAAGGAGCCGAGAACGAGGATGTTGACTTGGTAATGATTCCGGAAGGCGTCCGGATCGCGGCAGACCACCGCTAGAGCGCCGGGAGGAAGAACCGTTGCCGGCAAATCCGCTTTCACTCCCTTCGCCAGCTTCCAGCCCGCCAGATTGACCGGCTGGGTCCCGGCATTGTGCAGTTCAATGAACTGGAGCTCGTCCCGATCGTCCGGCGGGTGATACATCACCTCATTCAGCACCACCGCGGCCCGCCCGACGCCCGCCGGAAGGAGCAGCGCGAAAACCAGGACCGGCCAGAAGTTCCGGACGGCGGCGAACGGTGGGCACCTGTTCATTGCGGTTTGACCGCTGCGTTCCGCCAGCGTTCCGTCACCGCCCACTGATTTACCGGGGACGTGGACTGGCCAAACTTGAGATAGCGGGCACTGCCATCAATGAAGGCAAAATTGGCGCCCCCCTTTTGACCGCCGCCCGTGGCATGCCGGCCCTGATCGATCTCCTCGACGTCGTTGCCCAACTGCCCCTGCGAGAAGTCCATATGCACGTGGTAGGATCCCTTCTTCTTCTCGCCGAAAACAATGGTCTCCGTCGGATTAGGAACCGCCGACTCGCGCATTCCCACCGGCCACCGCCAGGATAGGAAGGCTTGGTAGTTGGATTCCGTCAGTTCGGTCTCGAACCAGTCGTTGAAACCGTTGATGACGTAGCTCCGTTGCCACGAAATCCGGTACTCGGTGGGGGTTCCCGGCAGCATGAACTGAACACTATCCGTGGGGCATCTTAGGATCCGGGGTTCCTTGTAGTACGGGAACAGCGGGGTGGGCCAGGCGTTGGTGGGCTCCCGTCGGGGCGGGAAATATCCATCGAAGTCGCTGGCGTACATCGTCCCGGCCAGGCCGATCTGGCGGATGTTATTGAGGCAACTGATGCTGTTGGCCTTGGACTTGGCTCCGGACAGAGCGGGCATCAGCAAAGCGGCGAGGATTCCAATGATGGCAACCACCACCAGGAGCTCGATGAGGGTGAAAGCAGTCTGAGGAGATCGGGTGGTTTTCATGGATGGGAGCGAGTCAGCCTGGTCGTCACATTCGGTTATGAATAGGACCAACCAACCCCGGGGAATGTTTCATTTTTCTGAGCGCGTTTCTCCCCGTGTTGGAACGCGCGGTCACCGAGGCTCTCTCCAGTCCCCCCAGCTCAGCGAACCTGCGCCAGATTCTTCGCCCCGTTCACCGCGGAATTGACCCGCAGGCGCAGCCCATTCAGCCGGATGAAGCCCGACGCGTCGTCCTGGTTGTAGGCCTGGGTCGGATCCGCCTCCATGGTGGCGATATGCGGGTTGTACAGGCTGACCGCGCTCTTCCTTCCCGCCGCATGAATGCCGCCCTTGTACAGCTTCACTCGCACGGTGCCCGTGACATTCTTCTGCGATTCCTCGACCAACGCCTGCAAGGCCAGCCGTTCTGGGGAGAACCAAAATCCATAATACACCAGTTCAGCATACTTCGGGATCAGCGAATCACGCAGGTGCATCACCTCGCGGTCCATGGTCAGTGACTCAATCTGACGGTGCGCGAAACTCAGAACGGCGCCGCCTGGGGTCTCATACACCCCCCGGCTTTTCATGCCCACGAACCGGTTCTCCACCATATCCACTCGGCCCACCCCATGCTTGCCGCCGAGCCGGTTCAGGATCCGCATGACACCCAGCGGATTCAGTTTCTTTCCATTCACCGCCACACAGTCGCCCCGCTCGAATTCCAGCGTGACCAACTCGGGCTTATCCGGCGCGTCCTCGGGCAACACGGACAAGGTGGTGAAATAGTCACGGTTCTTGAGATCACCGGCATCGTACCAGGGATCCTCCAAAATTCCGGCCTCGTAGGAGATGTGCAGGAGGTTGCGATCCATCGAATAGGGCTTCTTGGCACTGGCCTGGACCGGGATTCCCTTCGACTCGCAGTACTCGATCATTTGTTGCCGGCCGGGGAACTGATTCCGGTACCGCGCATCCCGCCAGGGTGCAATGATCTGTAGCTCAGGCGCGAGAGCCGCGGCGGTGAGCTCGAAGCGGACTTGGTCGTTGCCCTTGCCGGTGGCGCCGTGGGCAATGGCGTCGGCTTTTTCCATCCCCGCGATTTCCACCATCCGCTGGGCGATCAGCGGACGCGCAATCGAGGTACCGAGGAAGTACTGCCCCTCGTAGATCGCCCCGGCGCGCATCATCGGAAAGATGAAGTCGGCGGCGAACTCCTCCTGCAGATCATCGATATAGATCTTCGACGCGCCGGTCTTTCGCGCCTTTTTGTCGAGCCCTTTCAGTTCGTCGTCCTGGCCGATGTTGGCACAGAAGGCGATCATCTCGGCATCGCCATAGGTCTCTTTGATCCAGGAAAGGAGGACTGAAGTGTCGAGGCCACCCGAGTAAGCGAGAACGATTTTCATGCGAGGCAAACAGCAGGCGAAAGTGAACGTGACGGCGGAAGGCGCGGGAAGGGGAATCTTCGGAAGGCTTACTACGGAGACCGCAGGATCGGAGGTACGGAGTCCCGGCTTTAGCCGGCGAAGCGGTGGGCTTCTCCCCCGGGTTGGCCGTTTTCCGACGCTTCGAGGCCAGGGGCGTCTCCGCCGGCTGAAGCCGGGACTCCATGCGGACCGGTCAGCAAGGACCCGGAGGCCGTTGTCCCGGGTCCGGGGGCGGTGGACCAGAGCGGCTGGGCTCAATATGAATCAACACATCCCGCACCAGCGGGAATGTTCCGCGGATGGCGTCCTTGACCGCGTGGGCAACCTGATGGCTGGCCGCGACGGTCATCAGGGGATCGACACGCACATGCATATCCACCAGCAACTGCCAGCCCGACCGCCGCACCAGTACCTTCTCCACGTTGTCCACCCCGGTCACCGCCTCTGCGATCCGCGTCACCTCGGCCCGCAGCGTCGGATTCGGTGCCGCATCCATCAGATCCTCCAGCGCCGGACGCAATAGCCGCCACCCGTTCCAGCCGATGATTCCGGCGGCGAATAGCGCAGCGACGTCATCCGCCGCGGCCCACTGCGCTCCGCCAATCCAGGCCACGGCAATGCCGATTCCCGCCGCGAACGAAGTGATCGCATCGCTGCGGTGATGCCAGGCGTCGTTCCGAACCGCCAGACTGTGGGTCGCATCCGCCTCTCGCACCACATGACGAAACAGGAGCTCCTTGATGACGATCACGCCGACCAGCACCGCCAGGGTCCAGGGCTCGGGAGGCTGATGCCGGACTAGGATTTCCTGTACCGACCGCACCCCGATGGCCACGGCGGCGAGCATCAGCACCGTGGCAATCAGCGCGGCGGCGATCGATTCGGCCTTGCCGTGTCCGTAGTGATGCTCGTCGTCGGGCGGGCGGGCGGCGATTTGGAGTCCGCGCCAGACGATGAACGAGCCGGCCAGGTCAGCGAACGATTCGACGGCATCGGCGACGAGAGCCTGGGAATGACCGAAAATGCCGGCCACCAACTTAACCGTCGCCAACACCAGGTTGACCGCGGCTCCCCAGACGGTGGCCCGCAAAGTACGCCGCAGGCGATGGGGGACTGGTTTGGATGGCTCGTCAGGCATGGAAGAGTGGCCGGGGAAATCCGGGTGGCTAGTCAACAGGCTCTGCCCTTGATGCTGTGGATAGCAAGGTGGCCCCGGCAACGCATCCGCGACATCGTACCGCAGACCTTTCCTGTCTGCTGTACCGCAGGCTTGCAGCCGGCTCGGCATACCCTGCGGGCAGGTTGAAAACCCGCGCCACAGCAGACTCAGAGGTCTGCGCTACAACGATGACGCTCACGGTCGCTCAGTCGCGCACCACCGCATCGGGCAGGTCGTTGCGGTCAATGCCGTGCTTGGGAAAGTGCCGCGTCAGTTCAACCCCCACCCGCTGGATCCCTAACAGCACCGCCTCGGGGAATCGGCCCGCCCGCAGCAACGCCTCCATTTCACCTGTCGTCCTCGACCAGAACTCCGGAGCCACCCGGAGATGGATCCCCTCATCGCCAAACACCGCAAACCGATGGGACACCGGGGCAAAGTAGAGCAGCACGGCATTGCGTAAGGGCGTCGCCTGCATCCGGAGACGCACGAATTCACGCCGGGCCTCTTCCAACGGATGGAACGATTCATGACGCGAGATAAAAACCCGGATTTCGCCCGAGGTGGCTTCCTCAGCCTGACGGATTCCGGCGGTGATCGTTTCGTCCCCCAGGGTCGCGGTGAATTCGTCGGCGGTCATCATGGTGTCAGGTAAGCTTACCAGCCGCCGCTGGCTCCGCCACCTCCGGAGCGTCCACCGCCTCCTCGGAATCC
>CAYYSX010000087.1:13529-20640 GCA_964474315.1 uncultured Verrucomicrobiota bacterium
CCATCGAATCCACCGCCCCATCCGCTCGAGTTCCATCCCCGGGGAGCCCAGCCGCCGTAATGGGGCCGCCTCCCGTTCCGGGTGACTTCATCGCCCCGCCGCTGGACCACCAGGAACATCCAGGTCAGAAACACTACGAAAGAGGCGGGCAAAAGCATCCGTTCCACCATCAACGAACCGCCAATGGCATGGCCCACACCACCGCTCCCGCCAGAAACCCCAGCCGTGCCGCCAGCCTCCGCTTCACCGGTCGGGCGGGTTGAAATTGAACTCTGCCTTCGGAGTCGTCTCGGCACCGGTGCTCGCAGCGAAATGAGGCTTGGGCGGAAAGTCGAACAGCCGAGCCAGGAGCACGGTGGGAAACCGCTGCACGCGGGTGTTGTAGCGCTGGACCACCTCGTTGTAGCGCTGACGCTCAACCGTGATGCGGTTCTCCGTCCCTTCCAACTGCACCTGCAGGTCGCGGAACCCCTGACTCGCCTTGAGCTCAGGATATCGTTCCGCCACCACCAGCAGCCGTGACAGCGCGGAACCGAGGGAATCCTGGGCCGCCTGAAACTGGCTCAATTCCTCCGATGAGCTGGGAGGTTGTCCCGCGGTCAACTTGACCTGCCCGACGCTGGCTCGGGCCTCGGTGACTGCTTTCAGCGTGGCACTTTCAAAATTGGCGCTGCCCGAAACCGTGCTGACGAGGTTGGGAATAAGATCCGCGCGGCGCTGATAGGTCGTTTCCACTTGCGCCCATTGCGCGTCCACTTCCTGCCGGGCGTTGATCAGACCATTGTAGGAATGGCAGCCGCCGACCCCAAGAACCAGCGCCCCGGCCAGCAAGGCTAGAAAGAGGACACCGAGAATCTTGCTCATGGCCACAGTGTTATCCTTCCACTCGTAGTCGCCAAGGGAACGAGGTGCCAATGGAAACTCGGATGTGAGCCGCCAAAAGGCGGAAGGAAATGACCCGAAGCCCAGCCCTCGAACGGAGTGATCGCGCCGCTTTTCGGGGCAGGTACCGGATGGTTCGTTGGGATCGGGGAATTTTTGCGAGATTGGGGTTCAGCCCGCGGCTTGAGAGCCTGTTGGAAAATTGCGAGGGATCCTGCGTTCGGAGTCCCGGCTTTGCCCTGGGGCCGGGTGCCGCAGCTAGCCTCACACGTCTTGGGCTTAGCCGCCCAAGTCCTGCCCGCCGACTGGTAGCAGCGCTACAGCATCCGCCCCGACCCTCGCCCGCCGAACGCTGGGCGGAGGAGGAACTGCGGGCCGCTGATCCTGAAAAGGCGAGTTGGAACCGCGGATTACGGATAGCACGGATGAAAAGCGAGTTAGACCGAAATGAGCCCTCCTCCCGAGGGTGAAGGCGACGAGCGGATAAGGCTCTAGATAAAACCTTCTTCATCCGTGTTATCCGAGCCATCTGTGGTTCTTCATCTCACGGATTTAGGCTCAACCCACCTCCGGAGGTCGAGCCGGTGGAGTGGCTGCTGTGGACCAACCTGCCGGTGGAGAGCGTGGCCGCGGTGGTGGAGAAGACTCGCTGGTACGGGCTGCGGTAACACCTCCACGACCTGGCCCTCGGTTTCGACCTGGCCCAAGGGCCGGTCTCCAGCAACTTAGATTATGGGTAAAGATCACGCCTCAAGCCGGGACTCCGAACATCCGTCGGCCGTCGCTTTCAAGGCCTCGGCGAAGCGTCCGGCAAACTCCGTCAATACGTCGTCGTCGTGGGCGAGGGAGAGGTAGAGCTTGGTTCCCATCGGATTGAGAAAAACCCCGCGACGCAGCAGCTCGATCATCAGCGCGCGTCCGCGTGCCCGGTTGCTGGCCAGCCAGCCCCGTTGATCCACGACCGGTTCCGCAGCGAAGGCGACCTGAGCCAGTGGGCCATCTCCCAGGACCTGACCGGTCTCTCCGGCCTGCCGAAGCGCTTCCCGCAAGTGGCCCCGGAACCGTTGCCCCGCCGCCTGCAACGAGGGGTAACACCCCGGTTCGGAAAACAACCGGATCGCCGCCAGCGCCGCGGCACAGGACACTGGATTGCCCCCGGTGGTGGAGGCCGACCAAGCGTAGCGCGGCCCCGGCAGATGATGTTCGTTCACCACGTCCATCAAGTCGGCGCGGCCGGCGTAAGCGCCGATGGGCAGTCCGCCGCCAAGCGCTTTACCGAAGGCCGCCAGGTCGGGAACGACGCCGTAGTATTCCTGGGCGCCGCCCAGAGCGAGGCGGAACCCGGTGACGACTTCATCGAAGACCAGGACGATTCCCAATCGTTGCGTCACCGACCGCAGCCCGGCCAGGAATCCCGGAAGGGGAGTCAGACACCGGTGCAGCGGTTCGACAATGACCGCCGCCAGCTCGTCGGAGTGGGTCGTTAGGATGCGTTCCGTGGCGGCCAGATCGTTGAAAGGCGCCACTAACACCTCGCGTTCCACCCAAGGCGCTCCCGTTCCGCTGGGATCTGACTGTGGCAGTTCGACTGGTCTTCCATTCAACAGGCTGGCCACCCCGATCGGATGCTGCCCGTGGTAGGCTCCCTCGAACTTCAGCACTTTGGCCTTCCCGGTCGCAGCGCGCGCCACCCGCAGGCACATCATCGTGGCTTCCGTTCCGGAGGCGACGAGGCGGACTCGCTCGGCGCACGGCACCAACGCCTGGAGACGTTCCGCCAGCTCGACGCTGCGACGGTTGACAGCGGCGAAATTGAATCCATCGGCCAAGGCTTCGGTGACCGCCTCCCGGACGTGGGGATGGCCATGACCCACCAGCGCCGAACCCCAGGCCATCGTGAAGTCGAGGAAGGGACGGCCTTCGGTATCCCACACGCGGCAGCCTTCCCCGCGCGCGATGACCGGAATGAGCTCCGGAGGAATGCCGAATTCACCGTTGGATCCCGCCGGAAAGACCGCGAGCGCACGCTCTCTCCAGGATGGGGAAGGGGACTCCGCGACAGGTTCCATGGCGGGGCAGATTAGCGGTCGGCTGGTTTGGTCAGTTCAAACGTGTCGAACAATCGCCCGTCCACATCGTACGCCTTAAACTGGATGGTCCGGTCATGCACCGTGGCGAAGGCATAATGGTGGCCCCGCTGGACATGAATGCTGAACCACGACCGCTGCGGCGCGGCCTGTTCGAGTCCGCCGCCCGCCCCACCGGCGATGACATACCGCACGCCCTTCTGCTGGTTGATCGACATTTGCAAGATCGGCCAGGTGCGTTCGTAACTATGAATGTGTCCGGCGAAGGCGATGTCCACACCGTGTTTCTCATAGAGTGGCACCAGCCGCCGGACGTTGGTGTCGCCCCAGGTAAACGGTCGGTCGGGTTTGCCCTTGAGGTGGTCGCCATAGTCGTCTTCGTCCGAACTGAAGCACGGATGATGGTGGGCGGTGAACTTCCAGGTGGCCTTGGAGGCGGCCAGCTCCTTCTCCAGCCACTTGTACTGCTCGCTGCCCGGCCCGCAGTCCTTGTTGGAATCGATCATGAAGAACTGCGCATTGCCGCAGGTGAAGGTGTAGTAGTATTCGGGATCGGGCAGATGAAAATAATCATAATACCAATGGGCGTTCTTCTCATGGTTGCCGATCACCGGAAACACCGTTACTTGGGAGAACAGCCGGCTGCTCGGCACGAACAAATCATAGATCCACTGTTGCTTGGCAAAGCCGTCGTCCACCACGTCGCCGCAGTGGATCAGCATGTTGGGCCGCAGGGCGAAAACCCCCTCGGTGCAGCGGCGGGTGATGTCGGGGTTACGCTGGGTATCGCCGATGATGCCAAAGGCCCAGGCCTGATCGGCTCCCGGGAGCGTTTGGAACGACGTCACCTCGCTCCGCGCCACGTTGTTGGATGCATCCACGCACGTGACTCGGTAGAAGTACTGGGTGAACGGCTTCAGACCGGTCAAGGTCACCGAACTGATCAGTTGCGGGGCCGTGGCGGACACGCGCTGCTTCAGCGGCTGGAGCTCCCCATACTCCACCGTCATTAGCGACGGCCGCGCCGTCTCGGCCATCAGCGTGATGGAATTCGAAGTGGCGAACTGCAGGTAGGGCGGAATGAGAAACTGCAGATCCTGGTTCACCGGTGAACGCCAGGCGAGAAAGGACGCGTTGCGTTGGGCCACTCCCGCCACTTCGGCGTCCGACATCACCCGCCCATACGTCTTCACCTCGAAGAGGGCTCCTTCCAGCGGATAGGTCTCGTCGTCGTCCAGATAAGCGGCCAGCGCATAGCGCCCCTGGGCGGGATAGAGAATATCTCCGGACTGCGCGGTGGATTCGCCGTCGAGCGCTCCATCGACATAGAGGCGCATGGTCGTGCCGTCATAGGTGGCGACCACGTAATGCCAGCGACCCCGCTCGATGGGCGTGCGTCCGGAAACCGTAGTAAGCAATCCGGTGCCATCGTCGGCTCCGGTCGAAGCCAGCCGGAAGGTGAAGACTCTCCGGTTGTAGCCGAGCACCCAACCTTTCTCGAAGTCGCCGTTATCCTGGACAAATCCCGCGATACCTCCCTCGGAACGGGTGTCGTTCAAGAGCACCCAGGCGGCCACTGAAAGCTCCTTTTTCGGCAACAAAGGTTCGGCTGCTGCAGCATTGGTAGCCACCACCAGGTATTCGGTGAATCCATCCAGCACCAGGGCCAGCGCAGGACCGACATTGGTGATGACCGGCTCGCCTACCACCTGGGCGGTGGCCCGGCCGGTCAGGTCCGGCCAGCGCTGAAATTCGATGGGCCGTGCTCCAGTGGCGAAATGAGTTAGCAAGGCCTCTTCCGGAGCGTTTTGATGGGCCGTGGCCAGGAGCGGAATCAGGAGCAGGAGAGAGAAGATATGACGCATGGGGAAAAACTTAGATTAAATACAGTGAGCCCACTTCATTCGTGTCGATTCGGGCGATCCGTTGAGGTGTTCATTCGTGTCCGGTGTTTTCAGCGCGGTTGCGTAGGGGGAACCCGGTAGGTCCGGTGCCAGTTCTGGTACCACAGTAATTCGAACTTCACGGTGTCCATCTGGCCGTCCATGTAAAGCCCGCGCCAAGGCGGGCAATAACATCCCGACCAAAATGGCAATGATCGCGATGACCACCAGCAACTGGATCAGCGTGAAGCCGCGCCGTGCCGTTGCATACCGCGCGGGAGAAACATCTCGGAAACGATTCCTCGTCATCCCGGGTGGGAAGCATCCGGCAGGCCGTGAACGGATCGGACCGCGCCTTTCCGGGTGCTTCTGTGTCATCGCTCCGAAGGCCTCAGCCTTCCCCGTCGCCCCACCTCCACGCGGCGAAACCAGTTGAAGCCCGCGGTCCCTTTCCTTCACCACGGCCCTCGCTGGTTCAGCGACGTGCAGGTTGTTCATGGATGTGATGGGTGGTCGATTGCTGACACCCTGATTTCCCGGTTACCCAGCCGTTGTCCCGTTGATGGTGAAATCAAACAGATCGAAATTCCGCACATCGGCCCGGGCGCGGGCCGCGTATTCGGGCTTGAGCGGCTCGCTGAACGCGAAGGGCACCATTTCTTCGTAGCGCCCGCCGTGGGACCGAAGGCCACCTTCAATGGCCTTCAGATCGTGGTATTCCGGAGTTCGTCCCAGCACCACGTCCCGGCCGGAACACACCACCAGGTCGCCCATGCGGTCCGGCGGCAGTTCCATCCGGCGCGCGGCGGTGCTCTGCTCCAGCACTTCCGTCACTCCGGGAAGCCCGGCGAGGAAGGCGGCCACTTCCTTGGTGGAAAGGGGACCGCCCACCGGCAGATGCACCTGGGCAAAGGATCCCAGTGCTCCATGATGCGCCACATAGGGATCGGTGATGGGCAAGATCACCCGGAATCCCGCGCCAAACCGGGTGGTCAGCTCTGATTCCAGATAAATGACATTGGGCGAACCATCCGGCTTTTGCTTGGCGTTCATACCGTGGTCGGCGGTCAGACCCACCACTGCTCCGAGCGCCAGCAATCGTCCCAGCTCGACATCGATTGCCGCATAGAAGTCGAGCGACTCCACCGTCTCGGGGGCGAACTTGTGCTGCATGAAGTCCGTGGTGCTCAGGTACAGAAAATCCGCCTGGCCCGATTCGATCAGTTTGACTCCGGCACGCAGGACGTAGAGCGACGCTTCGGCGGAATAAATGGCTGGTGTGGGTCCCACGAGCGATTCGACCCCAGCGATTCCATGCGTGGCCTGGGTTGCCTGGCCGGCCTTCTCCGAGGAGAAGGCGATGCCCCCGGTTTCCACCAAGCCGCTGGCGAAGATATCCCGTAATTTCTCCTTGGCGGTCACTACCGCCACCCGGCGTCCCGAACGTTGCGCGGCCGGGAAGATCGTGTCCGCCCGCAGGAACCGGGCGGAATTCATCATGACTTCCTGCCCGCTGGCGGTGTCGAAGAAGAAATTGCCGCCAATCCCGTGAACCGACGGAGGTACTCCGGTGACGATGGAGCTGTTGTTGACGTTGGTGAAGCTGGGCATCGCACCGCGGGCGAACCCCCGCCAGCCGTTGACGGTCATCCGTTGAAACTGCGGCATGCGACCCCGGGCCAGGGCGGCGTCGAAATAATCGTCCGCGGAACCATCCAGGCAGACCGCCACCACCGTTCGCGGAGGTGGGGTATAGTGGCGTCCGTTGACCGTGAAAGGAGTGCTCGTCATGTACTTGGCGTGGGCAGATTGACCGGTTGCGCTGAATTCACCAATCCCCGAAACGGAGGGAGGGAGGTGGAAATCCCAAAACCCAAATTCCAAGTTCCAAAGAAGCTCCACCAAGGCAGACAAACGCTCCGGCTCACGCAACGCTACACTGCCGGTTCAGCGATGGTGCGACGCGGGACGCTACTCTGGGGAGCGCGCCCGCCTCGGGTGCCGTCGGGGGCGCCCCGCCACCGACCCTTGGCGCCCTCGCCAGAAGTGCTCCTCCCTCGGCCGCCCCCCGCCGCTGCCTCATGTTGGACCACGGGGGAGCGGCGAACACGGAAGGGAGAGTGGGAGATTTCCGCACTGGGTACCAGGTGCCCGCAGACGACCGGACGCGCTGACTCTGCGGCGCGGGCGGAGTCGCCTGGGGCGGGAGCGCGGGTCTGTGACCCGCAGCAACGTGGCCACCTGGAAGGCGATGGAATG
>CAYYSX010000088.1:0-20493 GCA_964474315.1 uncultured Verrucomicrobiota bacterium
AAGGCCTGCGGAACAGCAGACAGGAAATGTCTGCGGTACAGCGTAGCGCAGACCTTCTGGTCTGCTGTATCGCAGGTTTTTAACCTGCCCGTGGGGTCGGCTGGCAGGCTGAAAGGCCTGCGGAACAGCAGACAGGAAATGTCTGCGGTACAGCGTAGCGCAGACCTCCTGGTCTGCTGTATCGCAGGTTTTTAACCTGCCGGGCGGGCCCGCCCTGATGTTTGATTCCAGAACGACCTGCTGTCAGCCTCCCTTTCCGCTATGATCCGTTGTTGGCTCGCCTTCGTCCTGATTGCCCTTTTCAGCGCGGCGACGGTCTTGCACGCGCAGCCAGCGGATCCGGAGGGGCGGACGGTGAGGGTTCCGGGACCGTGGCCGACGAACCAGGTGTCGTTACCGGGTTCAACCGGGGGATACGCCTGGTATCGGGCGTGGTTGAAACCGCACGAGAGCTTTTTTACTCCCCACGAGCGCAACCTGTTTGCCGAGTCGGTGACCTTGAATGTGCGTGACTTAGCCGACGCCCACGAGGCGCTGGTCAATGGCACACGCGTGGGGACGGGCGGCCAATTCCCACCGGAGTTCCGCAGCGGGCGGGCGGCCAATCATCGGCATAAGATTCCCCCGGGGCTTCTGCGGAAAGACGAATGGAATGAAATCGTGTTCCGTGTTTATTCGGAATCCGGTGCGGGTGGTTTCCTGAGCGAGGCTCCCTTTGTCATGGATTATTTCAACGAATGCGTACTGGAAGGAGAATGGGAGTGGTGGCGGGGTGATCGGCCCAACCCGACCCAAGGGCCGTCGAAGCACAAGCCCGACCGGGCCGCGTTTGACCAATACCACGAATCGAATCGGGTTCTGGGAGAGGCGGCGCAGCCGGTTCCGGGTCCGAAGTTGGAACCAGCGGAGGCGTTCGCCCAGCTCCAGCCCGCGGAGGACCTGAGAGTCGAGCAGATCTTGCATGAGCCCCTCGTGGCTCAGCCCACGCACCTTAGCTTCGATGCCCGGGGCCGGTTGTGGGTGGCGCAGTACCGGCAGTATCCCTATCCGGCCGGGGTGAAGATGCTGAGTCGCGACAAATACTACCGCGCCCAATACGACCGGGTGCCGCCGCCGCCGCCGGGGCACACCCGCGGTCGGGATCGAATCACCATCCACGAGGACACGGACGGGGATGGCCAGTTCGACCGGCATAAGGTGTTTGTGGATGGACTTAACTTAGCCAACGCCGCCCTGCCCGGGCGCGGTGGCGTTTGGGTGATGAATGTTCCCTATCTGCTCTTTTATCCCGACTCCGATGGCGACGATGTTCCGGATGGACCGCCCACGGTGCAGTTGGCGGGGTTCGGCCTGGAAGATACGCATTCAGTGGCCAATGGATTGGTCTGGGGACCGGATGGCTGGATCTATGGAGGCCAGGGGAGCACCACCTCGAGCCGGGTGGTGCGACCGGGGCTCGATCCGGAAGGAGCGGAGGGAGTCTATTTCGAAGGCTGTATGGTGTGGCGTTATCATCCGGTGACGCGCGACTACGAACTGTTCGCCGAAGGCAGTGGTAATGTATTTGGATTAGAGATCGACGATGAAGGCCGGCTCTTCAGCGGACATAATGGCCCGGAGACGCGCGGGTGGCATTACCTGCAAGGAGGTTATTATTTGAAGCAAGGGGTGGATCCCGGGAAGTTTGGCCCGCCCCGAAATCCCTACGCGTTTGGCGAGTTGCCTTGGATGAAGTCCGAGGCGCCGATTCAGCGCTTTACCCACATGCTGGCGGTGGTGGGAGGGACCGCCCTGCCTTCCGCCCGAATGGGCCAACTGTTCTGGATCGATCCGATTCACAGTCTGGTCCTGGCTTCGGAGCGGCGCCCGGAAGGCTCCACCTTCGGCACGCGCGATCTCGGCCCGGTGCTGACCAGTGGAGATGAAGGATTCCGTCCAGTGCATATCGTCCATGCGCCAGACGGCTCGTTGCTGGTGGCGGATTTCTATGAGCATTACATCGCGCATGGACAGCATTACCAGAGTCAGATCGATCCTACGACCGGCCGGATCTATCGGCTGCGCGGCCGGAATTCGGCGCTGGAGCGCGACGTCGATCTGACGAAGAAGAGTCCGGACGAACTGCTGGCGTTGCTGGAGCATCCGAACCGGTGGCATCGGCAGGCCGCCGTCCGGCTGCTGGCAGAGCGCGCGGTTCCGACGGTGGTGGAGAAACTGCGCGGGCGGCTGGCCGGTTCCGCAGCTCCGCTCGAAGCCTTATGGGCCCTGCATCAAGCCGATGCGCTCGACGACGGGACAGCACGGTTAGCCTTGATGCATTCTTCCGCGCCGGTTCGGGAATGGACGGTTCGTTTGCTCGGGGATCGACGAGAGATTCCCGAGGGACTGATGGAGGCACTGGTAGAACAGGCGCGGCGGGAGCCGGACGTGCGGGTCCGGGCGCAGATGGCTTCGTCTGCACGCCGATTACCCTCCGGGCAGGCGCTGTCGGTGGTGGTGGCACTGATGGGGCATGACACGGATGTAGCGGACCCGTGCGTACCGTTGTTGTGTTGGTGGGTGTTGGAGAACCGCTTGGCCGTGGATCCACCGCCGGTGCTGGCCCTCTTTCAAACGCCGGACCTCTGGGAACGTCCGCTGGTGCGGGAGCATTTGTTGCCGCGGTTGATGCGGCGGTTTGCCGTGGAAGGTCGGCGGTCGGATCTGCTCGTTTGCGCCCAACTGCTGCGGACGGCGCCGTCGCCTCAGGCCACGGCGCAGCTCCTCAAGGGTTTTGAGGCGGCTTATCGCGGCCGGGTTCTGAGCGGGCTTCCGGATGAACTATTGGAGGCGCTGGGCTCGGCGGGACACACCTCCTTGGCGCTTCGGGTGCGACAAGAGGAACCGGCGGCGGTGGCGGAAGCGGTGTTCCGCATCCAGGACCCCCAGGCGCAGCTCGATGATCGTCTCCTGCTGGTGCGGACCCTGGGCGAGATTCGGGCGTCGAGTGCCCCGCCGGTCCTGCTGAAGCTGGCTCAGGCGGATGAACCTTCAGCGCTTCGACAAGCCGCTTTCGCCGCACTGGTTGCGTTTGAAGAGGAAGCCATCGCCGACCAGGTGCTCACGTTGGTTCCCAGCCTTCCTGCGGAGGTGAGGCCGGCGGCTCTCGCCCTCCTGGTGGGGCGAACCCATGGGAGCTTGAAGTTGGGGCAAGCGGTGGCGTCGGGACGGCTCGACGCTGCCCTGATCAGCCCAGACATGGTGGATCGGTTGCGCCAATCGCGGGATCCCGCCGTCAGCGCGCTGGCCGAGCGCGTGTTCCCCCGAGCGCCGGTTCCGGCAGCGGCGATGACCGAGCAGATCGCTCAGATCGAGGCGGTGTTGCAGCGGGCTCCCGGAAACCCGTATGCCGGTGAGGCGATTTTCGCGGAACGCTGCGCAGCCTGTCATAAGCTGTTTTTCAAAGGAGGCCGAGTCGGCCCGGATCTGACCGCCTACCAGCGGGACAACTTAGGGACGCTGTTAGTCAGTATCCTGAATCCGAGCGCCGAGATTCGCGAAGGGTTTGCTTACGTGGAGGTGGCCACCACCGACGGGCGGGTGTTGGGAGGATTTCTCACCGACCGCGACACCCAGGTGGTGGTACTGCGTGGATTGGATGGCCAGGATCACACGCTGCGGACGGGGGAGATCCAGTCCATCGAGCCCACGGGCCGAAGCTTGATGCCAGAAGGACTCCTGGAAGGATTGTCGGAGGAGCAACTGCGCGATTTCTTTGCGTTTCTGCGCAGTGCGCAGCCGTTTTCTCGCTGAGCCGTCACCCGGCAGTGAGAAACCACGAATGGACACCAATGGACACGAATCGGCGGAGTGTAAAAGCAGAGGGAATGCCCACGAAAGAGCAGCGGCGCGGCGAAGCCGCAAACTCCAGGAGCGCGGGTCTGCGACCCGCAGCGGCGTGGTAAGCGGGAGGGCGGGGGGGAATGAACTGGAGCCATGCGAGCCGGGACGTTGCTGCGAGTCACCGACTCGCGCTCCGCCAAATTAGGCCCCGGCTACGATCCGTTCGGTCCGTAGATAAGGCCGGAGCGGCTCGGGAATCAGGAGGCTGCCGTCGGGCTGCTGATGCGTCTCGATCAGCGCGACAAACAACCGGGCGAGGGCGGTGCCCGAACCGTTGAGGACGTGGGGAAAACGGTTCTCGCCCGTGGCGGTCTTATAGCGAAGGTTCATCCGGCGGGACTGGAAGTCTTCCGTGTTGGAACAACTGGAGACCTCTAAGAACATGCCCTGACCAGGTGCCCAAACTTCCAGGTCATAGGTCTTGGCGGAAGCAAAGCCCAGGTCGCCGGTGCAGAGACTGATCACCCGATAGTGAAGTCCGAGTAATTGGAGGACCCGTTCGGCGTTGAGCACCATCTGCTCCAGTTCCTCATAGCCGGTTTCCGGGGTGACCACTTTGATGAGTTCGACTTTGTCGAATTGGTGAACGCGGATCATCCCCCGCGTCCCCACTCCGGCCGCTCCGGCCTCGGCCCGAAAGCAGGGGGAATAGGCGCAGTAGCGAATCGGCAGTTGGGATTCGGCAAGCAGCTCTTCGCGATGAATGTTGGCCACGGGCGCCTCGGCGGTGGGCAACAGGTACAGCCGGCCCAGGCTCGATGAGTCGAGTCCTTCCTGCACCGCATAGGCTTGATCTCTGAACTTGGGGAATTGTCCGACGCCGACCATGCAATGTTCGCCGATCAGGTAAGGAGGGGCGACTTCCTGGTAGCCGTGCTCATGTACGTGGAGGTCGAGCAGGAAATTGATCAATGCGCGTTCCAACCGGGCTCCCCACCCGGTGTACAACAGAAAGCCAGACCCGCTCAGCTTGACGCCGCGGGTGAAGTCCACGAGCCGGAGTTGCTCACACAGTTCGATGTGATTGAGCGGTTGGAAGTCGAACCCTCGCTTGCTTCCATGGATTCGGATTTCCGGATTGTCCGCGGCCTCCCGGCCGATGGTAACGCTGGCGTGCGGTAAGTTGGGGAGGGCGCTTAGCCGCGCATCGCGCGTGGCTTCGGCTTCCGTAGCGATTTGGTCCAGTTCGGTGATGCGATCCCCCAAGTGGCGGACTTCGGCTTTTCGAGTCTCGGCTTCGGCGAGTTTTTTTTGGCCGATCAGGGCCCCGATTTCCTTCGAGGTACTGTTTCGTTTCGCCTTCAACTGCTCGGCCTCGGACAACGCCGTTCTCCGCCGTTCATCCCGTTCCAGCACGTCGTTCACCCGCATTTCGTCACCGCCCTGGCGGGTCGCGAGTCGTTCGCGGACGAAGTCGGGTTTTTCCCGGATGAGTTTGATATCGAGCATGGCCGCGGAACGTAGGGAAGGGGGAAGGAAGGGGGAAGGGGGAAGAGAACCGATCCCAAACCGCAAAGGCCGATAGACAATCGTGCGCCTCCTCGGAGGCGCACGTTGCGGTCCCTGCCGGGAGCGCGGACGGCTCGTCCGCTCGATCACTCCGAGGACCGTTGGCTCGATCCCGTTTCACCCCGTGGAGTCGAGCCGGCCTGGTACGCCGAGGCGTTAAGAGCGCTGAGACGGTGGAGCACCGTTGCTGAAGGGTGCGGTCCCTGTCGGGAGCGCGGACGGCTCGTCCGCTCGATCACCCCGAGGACCGCTGGCTCGAGCCCGTTTTACCCCGTGGAGTCGAGCCGGTCTGGAACGCTGGGCCGACCGTCGTTCTGGTCCCGTCTCGCCGGGAGGCAATCAGGGGAACGCCGGCGCCCAATTGTGGTTGGGCCAGATATATTGGCCCCAGGTGGCGAGCCGGTGGACGAGTTCCGGGTTGACACCCCAGCCCTTGAACTTCACGCACATGTTGTACACGCGTCCGCGCAGCTCCGTGCTGTCGAGGAGCTTCTTGGCCAGGTCGTACTCTTCGCGCGTATACGACTCCGCCAGGGAGAGCCACGGCTCCACCAAGGCCTCCGCCACGGCGCGGCGGGTGGCCAGCGGGATCCGCTCGTATTTGGGGGCCGAAATCAGCGGTGCCGTGCGCCAGATTTCGCCGCGGAAGGGACCCCAGCCGTGGGCATGAGTGAGCGGCAGGTCATTCCAGCTTCCTTCCGTCCCCTTGATCACGTTCAAGATCATAATGCCGTAGGTCACGAAATCGGTGGTAGGATTCTCCCAGGAGGAAACGTTGAGGGCATGCAAGTAGCCCCAATCGACCGGCACGCTGGTTCCGTTGCGCCGGTTGCCGTCATTGAGGACGAGTTGAAGCTGATACCACTGCATGCTTTCGGCAAACCAGGCGTCGTTCCGTGGGGTCTGCAGTTTGTGGGGCCCCAGGTTGAAGACCTCGCCGTGAAACCAGCGTCGGTTGGCGGAATGGGCGCCATAAAGGGGCGTACCATATTCCTGGAGGTTCCGTTCGTTCATCATCTCCCAGGTCTTGACCACTCTCCAGTGGGAGATTCCTACCATCCGGTCGATCCAGAGGGAATAACCGGGATCGCTGGTGGGCGGACGGACGATGCCACCGGTTCTGGAGTAGGAATCCCAGACCGTTTTTTTCGAATCGACAAAAACCGCCCCCGCCAGTCCGGGTCGCGTGGCCAAGCCACTTATCAGCTCCGCGTACATCGTGTGATACCGGTTGGTCCGGTAGTACGTATAATAGGCATCCAGCGGATGGATGCGTGGCAACCAGTGGTTCCAGTCGGGGAACTGGAGGGCCAGCGGAATCTCCCGCGCGCTCAAAGTATTGGTAAAACCTCCGACGGCGCTGGCGTTGATGCCCTCGGGAAACAGGTAGTTGAGCGTCTCCAGGTCGTCGTCGAGAACCCACTCCAGCCCGGCGCCCGCGGCCCAACTGCGCACGGGTTTGGAATCCAATCCGGGGCCGGGTTGGTAAGGTGGATTCCACGGCCGCCCGTTCTCTTCGTAAGGAATCGGCAGACTGCGGATGTAGCTGGCGATGTTGGTGGCGGTGGCTGGGGGTATGGAATGGAACACACTCCGTGCGATGATCGCCCGGTCCGAGTAATTGAAATATTTGAGATCGCGGCCGTCGTGCGCGTGACAGTCGGTGCAGCGAGCCACGAGGTTGGTCCCGCGTTCCTGGATGGGCTGCTTGTACCACGCCAACTTTCCGAACGCGATATCTGAGGGATTGGAAGAGGGTCCGGTCCACAACTCCGGATCATCCCACACGAAGGGGTTGGCCGGGGCCAGCTCGTTGGTGCCGGCCAGGAAGCGCAACCCCAACACCCGATACCCGATGGTAAAGCGGTCGAGATCGTTGAAGCGGAACTCAAGCTGATTGCCGCCATCAACCAGGGTCCAGTTGGTGGTGGGCACAGACATCCGCAGCGTACTCAGCGGGCCGCCCATTCCCCAATAAGCGGCTTCCAAGCGGGGATAAACGACGTTGCTGTCGGTCAACGTGACCCAGGTTCCACCATTGATCCGGACCGAGGCCTTGCCCTCGAAGGTGAGTCCGTGGATCCGCAGCCAAAGCGAGGTCGCTGAGGCCCCTTCCGGGAGGTCGATGGTGACCGATTCCACCGTATTGTTCGGGCCAAGGACCTCGATGGGAAACACGATGGGAGGACCTTCCGGTGGAGGGTCTTCTATCGACCCATCATGATCGGTTGAATATGCAAAAGTTACTGGCAGGCAAAAGCATGCCACAGCGAGGAAGTATGCCGTTTGGGTCATGGGAGGCTGGCAAGCCAACGACACGTTGCTCCATTAGCGACCAAGCTGGCAACCAGAATTTGTCCAGTTGTCCTGATGCGTTGATCATCAACACGTATGGAAGGACCGGCGGGCTTGGCCGCTTTGGACTTTAGCCTTCTTCTCCTCCCTCCTAGCCTCCCGCTCGAATGAGCGATTCTTCGTCCGCCGCCGACCGTGCGGCCAGGATCCGTGCAGCGATTCCGGCGGGCGGATTGTTCGACGGAGCCACGTGGCGGATTTCCCCTGAGCCCTTTCGCCTGGAGGCTCCGCTAGCCAGGGAATTCGAATCGCTCGGACGCGTCGTGCTCCAATTCTACCGGGCGGTGAACCTGCTCTATCGGCGTAGCGTCGAAGGAAAAGCCCCGGCCTGGGTGGCGACCTTGCTCGATCAGGGAAAGCCAGCCGAATTGATTGCCTGGCAACGTAATCCAGCTTTCAAGAACGAGCTTCCGCGCGTCCTTCGGCCCGATGTGTTGCTCACCGATGGCGGGCTGACGCTGTCGGAGTTGGACTCGGTTCCGGGCGGCATCGGGATGACCCAATGGCTGAACGAAACCTACTCTTCCCTGGCAGAACGTCAGTGGTCAGTGCTGGGAGGCGGGGCGGGAATGCGGGACGGCTTTGCCTCCATCTTCGGGGCGGCCCAGCGAGTCCACGTGGTGGTTTCCGAGGAAGCCGCCGCTTATCGGCCCGAAATGGAATGGCTGGCGACCCGCACCGCCGCCATCGACCTCCGGGTGCGGGACTCCGCCTTCACCGACTTCGCCACGGGCGACACGGTTTACCGGTTCTTCGAACTTTTCGATCTGGCCCAGGTCGCCAACTCGCATCGTATCTTTGAACTGGCGCAGGCGAACCAAATCCGGGTCACCCCGCCGCCGCGGCCGATGTTCGAGGAAAAGCTGCTCTTTGCGTTGTTGTGGAACCGGAATCTACGCGAGTTCTGGCGACAGGAACTGGGTGAAGGATTCTTCCACCGGTTGCTCAAGATGGTGCCGCGAACCTGGGTGCTGGATCCGACACCGCTGCCGCCCAACGGGGCTTACCCGGGTTTGGAGTTGACCGACTGGCGACAGTTGAAGGGATTGAGCCAGCGCGAACGGGAATTGATCCTGAAAGTTTCGGGCTACAGCGAACAAGCTTGGGGCGCCCGCGGAGTGTATCTCGGCAGCGATCTCAGCACCGCCGACTGGAGCGTCGCGGTCGAAACGGCGCTGGCCGCCTGGCCGCACTCGCCCTATGTGCTACAGAAGTTTCACCGGCCCCGGTTGGTGGAAGCCTCCTGGTACGACTTCGATCGTGGCGTGTTGCAATCGATGCGGGGCCGGGTCCGGTTGTGTCCCTATTACTTTGTCAGCGGCGACGGCGACGCGGCCCGTCCCCGGCTGGGTGGTGTACTGGCCACCGTGGTCCCGGCCGATAAAAAGATCGTGCATGGAATGAAGGACGGAATCCTGATGCCCTGCGCGACGGGAGTTATTTGACTTAAAGAACGCATCCGAACCCTAAGCATGGGGTTCTATATTAAGATTCGGAATTGGGAGCTTCTTTGGAGCTTGGACTTTGGCCGTTGGAGCTTCCTTCGAGCTTTGAGCTTCGGACCATCATCTCCGCCGCCGTATCGGCAAACCGGAGCCCTGGTCGGTTGAGGCGGAATGAATCCTCCGTTTCCTCCGCCCAGCCGCGGGCGACGAGCTGGGTCAGTTCGAATCGCCATTCCTCGCGCAGATCGAAACCGGTGCGTTCACGAAACTCGGCCCAGGGCCAGCCGGCATTCATGCGCAGGCCAAATGCCGCCAGTTCACCGGCGCGAGCCAGCGGCGACAGGGCTTCGGTCAACTCCTTGGCCCGACGGCCCTGCTCGAGTTGCTCGCAGTAGAGAGTGGTGTTGGCCCAGTTCCGCGACCGGACACCGCGAACATACTCACTCGCGCTCGGGCCTAGTCCGTAGCAGTCCAAACCCCGCCAGTAGCGAACATTGTGACGGCAGGCAAAGGTGGGCTGCGGAGACAGGGATGGGGGACAGGGAAAACCAGGACGGGCGTCGCGGGCGAAGTTGGCGATCTCGTACTGACGGAATCCGGCCGCGGCCAGACGGTCCACCAGCCGGTCATACATGTCGCAGGCCAGATCCTCATCGACCTCGAACCGGCCTGCCTTGAGCTGTTCATAGAGCGGGGTGTCTTCTTCATAAATGACTTCGTAACAACTCAGGTGTTCGGTGCCCAGTTGAAGGGCCTCATCGATGGTCCGGCTCCACAGGTCGAGCGATTGGCTCGGGATGGCGAACATCAGATCGAGGTTGATGTTCGTGAATCCGGCGGCGCGCAAAATCTCATAACTGCGGTACACTTGATCGCGGGTGTGGATGCGTCCGAGGCGGTCGAGGAGGGACTCATCGAACGACTGCACTCCCATGGAAATCCGGTTTACCCCGGCTTCTCGCAGTAGGCGGGCCTTGTCGGCGGAGACGGTCGCGGGATTGCACTCGACGGTCCATTCTCCGGCCTTGGCCAAGCCCAGCCGGTGAAGAGTCGTCAGAACGGTTTCCCACTGTTTTAGCGTCAGCAAGGAGGGGGTGCCGCCGCCGAAGAAGAGGGTGTCCGGCTGGCAATCGGCGGCGATCAGTTCCAGTTCCCGGACCAGCGCGGCGACATAGCGGTTGATCTGATCTCCGCCGGGCGGGGCGGAGTAAAAGGCACAGTACTCGCATTTGTGCGCGCAGAACGGAACATGGAGGTAGAGACCGCGGACGGGGTCGGCCGGCATGGGGAGAGCATGCGGAGGAAGGCGGCAAACTGCAAAGGAGTGAGGTGACGATGGCTGGGAGGCGGTGCGTTATGGCGAACCGTTTCTCGGTCGTGCCGCTGGCATGAAGGCAGGCAGCCGCTTCAGTCCGGTTCCGTTGGATCGAGGCGGCCTGCGACCTCAGCGCTGGGGAGTCCTTCGATACGGATGACTTTGTGGGGCGAGGTCCGGCCATGGACGAGGGAGACTGAACGACGAGAGATACCCAGCACCGTCGCCAGAAACTCGAGAACCGCCTCGTTGGCCGCGGAATCGACGGGAGGGGCGGTGACCTTCACTTTGAGTTCCGCGCCCACGACACCGGCGAGTTCGGTTCGTTTGGCGCGCGGCTGAACCTTGAGCGAGAGGAAGACGGCTCCGTCTCGCTCGGTGAGAAAGTTGGGAAGATGCATCGCGTGGGGTTGGTGGAGCGGGAGGGCGGGGACGGCTCGCCCGTCCGCTCGAATCATAGTTACGCTACGGTGTGGCCCCAAGGATTGCCCTTTTGGAGTTTCTTTGGAGCTTGGGTTTTGGCCTTTGGAGCTTCCTCCGGTGTCACGACCGCAGGCCCAGGTAGAGATCGATCAGTTCGCGCTCCGCCACCCAGGCCAGGGCGAGGATGGCGGCGGCGGCGATGAGCGGTGCGAAGTCGAGCTTGCCAATTTGCAGCGGCAACCAGCGCCAGGGCACCAGGAGCACGCCTCCCACTTGGTGGATGAAGTCCCAGAACGGGTGGGTGCCGAGATAGACGTAGGTGTTGATCAGACGCAGCACGAGGAGCCCGGCTAGCAACCAACGCACCGATAGCCACAGCCCGGCAGCCACCAGCAGCGATTGCTTTCCGAGCAATTCCGCGGGCGGAGCCGGCGGAAGAACTCCCAGCCAGTCCAGCGGCCAGCGTCCCAGAAACCAGATCCAGCCGGCGGCCAGCGTCGGAATCAGCAGAGCGAGGGGAATGGGCCAGCGCGCGAGCGGTCCCAGCAGTTCCTGGAAGAAGCGGCTCCAAGAGTTGGGTTCGCGACAGCCTCGTGCCAGGGCGGCCAGCAGCAGCATCCAGGCGAGGAAGTGAAGCAGAGTCCAAACGAAGCTCAGCAGCGAAAAGCCGAGCAGCCGGCCGAAGGAATCGGGTCGGAAAGGCACGCTGGCAGGCGTGGGCGTCCATTCGGGAACGGTGCCGAGAATGTCGGCCAGTGGTGCGTAAAACAGGGGCCGAAAAATCAGCAGGGCAGCCAGGGCCGCGAGCGGTTTCCAACTCCGAGCCCGACGATATTCCGCTGGCTTGAGGTTGCCCAGCAGGGTTCCCGCCCGGTGAGCGGGGCCGCGCGAACCGACCCCCAGCATCGACAAGCCCAGCACGAGCGCGAGCAGGTCGAGCAAGAGGTTCAGAATAGCCATGGTGTCGAAAACGAAAACGCCGGCACGCTGGCCGGCGCTGCATTCGGGATCGAACCCGAATCCAAAAGTGCCGGCGGGTTACTTCATCTGCTTCAGGAGTGTTTCTGCCATGTCACTTGGGGTGGCCGCCACCCCAATTCCCGCGGCCTGGAAGGCGGCGATTTTGGCTTCGGCCGTTCCTTTGCCTCCGCTAACGATAGCTCCGGCGTGTCCCATGCGGCGTCCCGGCGGTGCCGTGGCCCCGGCGATGAAGCCCGCGACCGGTTTCTTTCCGTGCTGAGCGATCCATTCGGCCGCTTCTTCCTCCGCCGAACCACCGATCTCACCGATCAGGATGATGCCGTGCGTGTCCGGATCGTCCATGAAGAGCTTGATTACATCCAGGTGCGAGGTGCCGTTCACCGGATCGCCGCCGATTCCGACGCAGGTGCTCTGTCCGACACCGCGCGTGGTCAACTGATAGACGGCTTCGTACGTGAGCGTCCCGGAACGGCTGACCACGCCGATGTGTCCCGGACGGTGAATGTAACCCGGCGCTATGCCGATGCGGCAACCGCCCGGACCGTCCTTGCTCGGACCGGGGGTCACGATGCCCGGGCAGTTTGGGCCAATGAGGCGGGTCCGGGATCCTTCCATGGCTCGCTTGACGGCGATCATGTCCCGGACGGGAATTCCCTCGGTAATGGCTACGACCAAGTCCAATCCGGCATCGACTCCTTCGAGAATGGCATCGGCGGCAAAGGGCGGCGGTACGAACACGGCACTGGCCGTCGCGCCCGTTTGCCTCGCGGCTTCGGCGACGGTGTCGAAGATCGGTACTTTGACGCCCTGGTGCTCGAACACCTGGCCGCCTTTGCCGGGAGTGACGCCGGCGACGACTTGAGTGTGGTAATCGAGCGAGAGTTGGGCGTGACGGGCGCCGAAGGAGCCGGTGATCCCTTGGATGAGGACTTTGGTTTGGGGGGAAACGAGGATGGACATGAAATCGTGAGACGTGAGGCGTGGGGCGTGACCCGCGGCTAGCACCGCAGGTTAAACGATCAGGGCAGGGCGTGGCGTTTATGAATGCAGATTACGTTGTTGTCGGGATCGAAGATGAAGGCCATCTGGCAGACGGGAGTGGGGAACGGCTCGATTTTGAAACGGACCTGATGGGCCTTCAGATGGGCGATGGCGGCGTCGAAATCTTCGGTCTCCAACCCGACACAGCAGCCTTCCGATGACGGATTCCAGCCCGGCGCCACCCCGATGGAAAGGGTGCCGGCACCGATGTCGTACTCCACCCACTGCATCCCGCCCGGTTCGCCGGTTTCGAGGGTGGCTTTCAGCCCCAGCACGCCTTCGTAGAAAGCGCGCGCGCGGGCCAAGTCGGTGACCGGGTAACAGGAGAAGGCGACTTCGGTGAGGTGAATCATAGGAGCATGGGGGAGCTGGAGGAGGGGCCTACGAGCGGGGCTCAGTTGGCCAAAGCAGTGATGACGACCGGCAAACTCACCGCCGGGTCAATAATAACTTGGCCTCCATTTCCTCAATCGAATGACCGACCGGATTTCGGTCAAACTCTTCGGCGCGCTGCTCAAGTTCACTGAGCAGTCCAGGAGCGATGGGCTCGGCATCGTCGGGAACCGCGCCCGGAAGCAACAGTTCGATCAACGCGGCCTTTTCCAGGGGTGACAGACGGATCGCCGTCCTTTCGATCTCGGCAAACGTAGCGCTCATTGAGGGGAATCTACACTGGCCATTCAGTGTGCGGCAACCGCCCGGACCACCTTTTGCGCGGCGTCGGCCATGGAGTCGCCGGTGATGAGGGTGAGACCCGAGCCATCCAGAGTTTTCCGGCCGGCAACCACGTTGTTGCCTTCGAGGCGGACGACTAGCGGCAGCTTGAGTCCGGTTTCTTTGACGGCTTCCACAATGCCGGTGGCGATCACATTGCAGTCCATGATACCGCCAAAAATGTTCACCAGGATTCCCTGCACCGCGGGGTCGGTCAGGATGATCTTGAACGCGGCGGTGACCTGCTCCTTAGAAGCGCCGCCGCCGACGTCGAGAAAGTTGGCCGGTCGGCCGCCGAAATGCTGGATGATATCCATGGTGGACATGGCCAGACCGGCGCCGTTGACCAGGCAGGCGATGTTTCCGTCGAGTTTGATGTAGTTCAGGTTGAAATGGCTGGCCTCCACTTCCAGCGGCGATTCCTCGGCCAGGTCGCGCATGGCCTGGATGTCCTTATGCCGGTAGAGCGCGTTGTCATCGAGGCCGATCTTGGCGTCCACGCACACGATCGCTTCTTTGCCCTCGGGAGTTTCGACGATGGCCAAGGGGTTGATCTCCACCATCGAAGCGTCGCATTCCCACCAGGTCTTATACACACTAGCGATGAGTTTGCCGGCCTGATTGAAAAGGTCGCCTTGGAGGCCGAGCGCGCGGGCAATTTTGCGGGTCTGGAAGGGCTGCAATCCGACGGCTGGGTCCACCCATTCCTTGATGATCTTTTCCGGCGTCTTCGCGGCCACCTCCTCGATTTCCACGCCGCCTTCGGTGCTGGCCATGATCAGCGGGCGTGAGTTGGCGCGGTCGAGCAGGACCGCCAGATAGAACTCCCTCTTAATCGTCTCGGCGGCGGCGACCAAGATGGTCTGGACCACCCGTCCTTCGGGACCGGTCTGTTTCGTGACGAGGGTTTTGCCGAGCATGTTGTCGGCGAAGTGGACGGCTTCCTCCACCGAGCGGGCGAGCTTCACACCGCCTTGAAAGCCGTGCTGGAACGTGCCTTTGCCGCGACCGCCGGCATGAATCTGCGATTTGATCACCAACACCTTGTTGCCGGCGGTGAAGAGCTTTTCGGCCGCCGCTTTGGCCTCGGCGACGGTTTGGCAAGGTTCGCCGGAGGGAACGGCAACTCCGTACTGTTTGAGCAACTGTTTGGCTTGGTATTCGTGGATGTTCATGAAGGTCTAAAAAAGTTCGTCCAGAGAGGACAGAATCGTCACTCCGGGGAAGTCGTGAAAATGGGAGTCGAACGTCAGTACCATCGCTTCGATTCGTTGGGCGCAGGCGGCGATCACCAGATCCTGGGCCGGCAGTCTGATTCCCCGGCGGTCCAATTGCCAAGCCTCCCGGGCCGCGGTCTCCCAGATGCGATGGTCGGCCGGCACGTTGATCATCACGTTCATGAACTCCTCGACCGCATCGCGTACCCGGCGGCGGATGATGCCCCGCAGAACCTCCAGGCGCACCATGCCACAGGTGGCCAAGTCGCAGGTCTTCGCTCGCTCGACCAGGATTTGGACCGGGTCCCGACCTTCGCGCATGAGCTGGATCCAGACACTGCTGTCAACGAGAACGACGGCGGCCATGAGGCTTGGAGGGAGCGGCCGGGGCGGAGCCGTGGCGGCTGGCCAACAGGTCGTAGGAAGGATCCACCGCGTCCCGCAGTTTACTGGGGGAGAAGCCCAGCCCGCGACCGGCGTAGCTTCGCAGCTTGTGGCGGCGTTCCATCTCGGAAAGAGCGAGGGCCACGGCGGCGGTCTTGCTTTCGCAGCCGTAAATGGCGGTGACCCGGTCCAGCAAGGCTTCGTCAATGTGCAGCGTCATCTTCATGCCATACCGGATATGGCAAGTAGAGAGGCAGTGCAATCCAATTTTGACCGCCGGGCGTTTCTCGAGCGCCTCTGAAATGGGTCCTTCCCACAGGAAACAAGAGCGCCCGCAGGGAGCTCCAGGGGAAGCTCCAAAATCCAAAATCCAAGCTCCAAAGAAATCCGCAGGCTCAGGACACCATCAAAAGGCGCCTCCCGTTTCTCCACGCTTCAGCGTTGCTCCAACGGCACCACCTTCAATCCCACCGGCCCAGTGTACACCGACTGCGGCCGGATCAACCGGTTGTCCGCCAACTGTTCCAGCACATGGGCCGTCCAGCCGCTGGTGCGGGCAATGGCGAAGATCGGCGTGAACAAATCGGTGGGAATCCCCAGACTGTAGTAAACGGTGGCACTGTAGAAATCCACGTTCGCGTGCAGGTTCTTCTTCGTCAGCATCAGCTCGGCGATGCGCTCGGACATCTGAATCCACTTCGGCTCGCCTAGTTGGGCGGACAACACCTGCGCCATGCGCTTCAGGTGAGGCGCGCGCGGGTCGAGCACCTTGTACACGCGGTGGCCGATGCCCATGATCTTGCGCTTTTGCCGGAGACATTCCTCCACGTACTCGTCCACTTTATCGAGAGTGCCGATCTCCTGGAGCATCTTGATCACGCCTTCGTTCGCCCCGCCATGCAGGGGGCCCTTGAGCGTTCCGATCGCGGTGGTGATGGCCGAATACATATCGCTCAGGGTCGCAATCGTCACCCGGGCGCTGAAGGTCGAGGCGTTCATGCCGTGGTCCGCATGCAGGACGTAACAGAGGTCCATCGTGCTGACCTTTTCGACGGACGGCTTCTCGCCATCGATCATGTACAGGAAGTTCTCTGCCTCACCCAAAGATGGGTCGGGGTGGATCAACGGCTTTCCTTGGCGAGCCCGGTGAAAATAGGCGGTCACCACCGGCATCTGGGCCACCAACCGCAGCGCCTTCCGCCGCTGGGCATCCATGGTGTCGTCATCGGCGACCGTGTCGTAGCAGCCCAACGCGCTGGCTCCAGTCCGCAGGGCATGCATCGGAGGACAATCCGCCGGGAAGCGTCTGACCATGTCGATCACTCCCTGCGGCAGTTCCCGGTAGCCGGCGAGGGTAACCTTGAGTTCGATGAGTTCCTGCGGGTTGGGGAGATGGTTGTGGTAAAGCAGGTGAACCACCTCCTCGTAGCTGACCTGGCCGGCCAGTTCGTCAATGTCGTAGCCACAATAAATCAACTGGCCGATGTTGCCCCGGACGTCACTGAGGCGGGTGTGGGCGGCGACAATTCCCTCCAGCCCTTTGGAGACAGCGGCGGGGGAGACGGAAGGTTTGGGGGCTAGAGTGCTCATCGAAAAATCGGATAAAACGGGCGCAAAAAGCGCAACGAGTCTGTTCCGCAGAGGCGATGCGTCAACGGATTTCCCCCACGAATCCGGGGCTTTGGGCCGGAAACAGACAGATTTTCCGCCCATCCGCCTCAACCGTCGGCGCGTTTTTCTCCCACGGGCAGTTCGATGACCACCCGCAATCCCCCGTGCCGCCCCGGCTGCAGCTCCAGGATGGCCTTGCCTCCATACAGTTGTTCGAGCCGGTTCCGGCAGTTGACCAGGCCGATTCCGGACTGCACGGGCTTGTGCGGATCGTATCCTGGCCCGTTGTCTTCCACCTCCAACCGGAGGGTCTCGGGACCGCTTCGCTGGGAACGCACGATGATGATTCCCGGCCGGATCAGGGGTTCGATGCCGTGTTTGATCGCGTTTTCCACCAGGGGCTGAAGAATCAAGTTGGGGACGGGCAGCCCGAGGGTCTCCGGGGCCACTTCCCGTTGGACGCTCAACCGGCCGGAAAAGCGGATCAGCTCGATCGCCAGGTAACGGTCGAGGAACGACAGTTCGTCCTGCAGGGGAACCCACGGCTCATCCGACCGTCGCAGCGCTTCGCGCAGGAGTTCGCTCAACCGCACCAGCATGGCGTCGGCGGCCTCGATGTCCCGGTACATCAGGGCGCTGATTCCGTGCAGAGCATTGAAGAGGAAATGCGGATTGAGTTGCATCTGCAGGGCGCGCAACCGCGCTTCGGCCAGGCGGCGTTTGAGTTCGAGCTCCCGATGCTCGCGCTCCCGTGATTGCTGGTACAGCTCGACGGCATGGGTGGCGACGACCACGACCCAGTACACGAGGAGGTTGAACACCAAGGTGGCCACCAGGGCATAACGCAGCGTCTCTCCGAACGGCTTGGCATCCAGCCCCACTGCCATCCCGGCGCGTAGGAGCATCCAGACGAGGGAAAAGAGGACGCTGGCGATCACGTGCAGGCTGACCAGCAAATGCAGCGGGGCGCTGCCCAAAGGAAACCGGCGGGTCAGGAAGATGGCCGGGAGGGAGAGGACGGCGAAGGTGTACCAATCAGCCAGCGAACGGCTCAGCGCGAACTGCCAGGTGACCGGCGAGCCGACCTTGGCCTGGGTGAGGAACATTTGGGCCGCGAACGCCAGTCCCACCAGGGTCCAGCCGGCCAGGAAGGCCGCTACCCAGCCTGGGCGCAGGCGGGACGGCCGGCGGATCGCTGAAGAATCGTGGTTGGTTTCGACCGATGCGATGGGGGGAAGCTGACCTCAAGGCGGTAGGATGGAAACGGCGAAACCCCGGTTCTCAAGAAGCGTTCCATCCCCAAGCCCCCCCTGAGGCACCGGGCATCGCCGGAGCGCGAGTCGGAGATTCGCAGCGACCTGGCAACAGGACCGGCTCTGAAGCGTGTGGAATCCGGGACGTCGCTGAAAGCTCCAAAGGCCAAAACCCGAATCCCAGAGAAGTTCCCAAAATCCAAGGGGACCAGTGGCCCAGCACTTTATCCTGTTCCCAAAAAGTCCCGGCCAAAGGTTACACTTTGATATCGGCGGACGAGCCTACTGCGTATAATCCATGAAGCCGACGAACATTTCGGCCCAAGACTGATCCCCCCAACGAACGCGCGCGGTGGGATCAGGATTGGCGAGGTTTTGCGGCGAATTGTCGAACGCTCCACTCACGACGATCCGGCTGCCGGCGGGCAGGGTCTTGGGTTCCGCCAGCGCGTAACCAACCTGCCAGGCGAAATCGTAGTCGGGAACAGAGAGTAATATTTCCCGTCGGCCGGTGGGGTAAACGACTTCGTACTTCGCCCGCTTTCCGCGCACATGCATGTGCGGGTTCATCCGATACAGAGTGATCGGGGAATTCAACCTCATCTCCGCCTGGACCTGGTGGTCGCTCGCGCCTGGTGGAATCACGAAGGTGCTGTTGCCCGGGCTTTGGGTGTTCCATGCCCGGGCCGGTCGCGTCTGGTGATACCACAAGGCCAGGACCGGTTGGTCGTTGGTTTCAACTCCGGACGGCGTGTAATGGAGGTTGAAAGTAATCCAGTTCGAACGACTCAGGAACACTCCGGCATCCGGCGGGAACCGGAAGGGTTCGTAGCCCGGAACGAACTCGGCGAACTGCGACTCGTAAGTGGAGTTGCCCTCTGACCCATTGTTGCCGATTCGGCCCAACCACACGAGATAGTGATGGACCGCCTTGTAGTTGGACGGACGAATCACCGCCGCCTTAAGCCACACGTTGGTGGGATTCGGCGTCCGGGCGAAAAGGTAGCGATACGGTTCCGATCCGCTGGCCTTGATCGACTGAAGGGGGATGGTCACGACCGCGTCGGGCTCACCGAGATCTTCCGGCCAACGATCAAAAGCGGGCGGCGAGGGGAGTTCCGGCAACGGATCGGCTCCTTCTCCGCGCGGCGCCCCGGCGTCGAGCCAACGAATCAGCGCCGATTTCAAATGACCGGGCAGCGAAAGGTCATTGGCAAAGTGTCCGTACTCAGGATCGGCGTGCCAGGGAGGCATCTTGCCGGAGAGCACCGCGTGTTTGATAAAAGGCGCCCAAGCTTCGACGACGCTGTAGTTGGTCAAGGCAAACGGCGCGACTCCCTCAGGTCGATGACACTTCCCGCAATAGGTGTGGAGCAGCGGAGCAATATCTTGGGAGTACGTGGGAATGGGCGTGCCGGCCTGAGCCAGCGTCGGGCCGCGCCCCGAAGTGCGCAGGAACGTGATGGGCGTGCCGTCCACCAACCAGGACAACGCTTGGCCCAAGTGGGATCCCGCCGGTGTTGCTTCCCCGGATCCGACGATTTCACCGCGGTAGATCACCGCAAAATCCGGTGACTGAATCAAGGCTGCTTCCCCGGCGCGGGTGAGCCCAACCGCATTGGCCGCCAGTCCGTGCGCATCGAGCAACACCGGAACGTCGAGCCCGAGGAGTTTGGCTTGGGCGAGAATGTTGCTCCGAATGGGCGCGGGGTCCGAGAGCAGGATCCACGTCAGCACTTGATTGGTGTACTTCTGGTTCAGTTCACGAAGCAGAGCCGCGTGCGGCGCCAACTGATTGAGGTTGGTCCCCGCGGCGACCACCGCGATGCCCGCGAGGTGCGAATGATAGTAGAGATCGTGAGCCATTCCTTGGGCATCCAACACGCGGAAGTTGTCTGCCCACGTTTCGGAAGCGTCGGTCGGCGCCGGCTGCAATCGGAAGAAGGCCGAGGGCGCCGACCCGAGCCATTCATCGGACCAGGCCAAAGGCTGCTGGCCCAACACCGCCGAAAGCACCGGATCCCAACGGGGCGAGGACAAGTCCGGCCCGGTTTCCAACCGATAAGTGTATCCAGCCGTTCCCTGGAGGACCAGTCGAGGCGAGCCGCCCCTTTGTTGCGGCCACTCCAGATGGACCATCGGATCACCCGCCTGTTGTGGGCGAACGCTGCCGCGCTTGGCCCAGGCTCCGGCGGCCTTCTGGGCTCGCCGGGCGGCAACCGAAGTCAGACTACTGGATGATCCACAAATTGGGTCGATCGGCGGTGTCGCCCGAGCGATGGTGCCAGCGGCGAGGAGGAGGGCGACCGTGGTTAAGGTAAGGGCGGCACGAGCCAATGTTGGATTCATAATCGCATGTCCGT
>CAYYSX010000089.1:0-12114 GCA_964474315.1 uncultured Verrucomicrobiota bacterium
CACACCGTGGCGTTGGTCGCGCTGCCGGAGCCGCCCGCCTTGTCGGTGCAACGGGCCGGCGATGAATTGCTCCTCTCGTGGCCCGTAACGGCGACGGGCTTCCTCCTCGAAAACGCGCCCACCCTACATGGTTCGTGGATGGCGGTGTTCGGAACGCCGGTGGCGGAGGGAGGCCGCCTCACGCTGGGCGTACCCGCGGACCAAGTGGGGTGGTTCTACCGGCTCCACCGGCCGTGATCTTCTTACGGTGAAGAGAAGCCGAGGCAGGGACAGGTGCTTCGAGCAGCTTGCGAGGCAAGCCGCCCACAATTTTCCCCCCGGCCTTGTGAAATGAGGCGATGAGGACAGGACACTTATCTTTTGAGATGATGGCCGGTGGTAAGGTGATTCGGGGCCACCACCTCTCGCGTCCCCTTCAGGGCGCAGAACCTTTCCACCGGTCCAGACCCGGGGCAGCGCCTCACTGGCGCAGCCCCGGGCTGGGGTCTCCAGGCCTTTCAGGCCAGCCAGAACAGGGCGACGGAAGTTCACGGGGACCCGAAGGGGACAGCGCATCCGTCGGGTCGAAAGTTTCCACAAATGTCTCTCATTTCCCTCTGCCTCTGGTTTTTGGACCACGGAGAAGCGGCGGACCCGGAGGAGAAAAGGAGGAGGGTTCAGCATAGAGGAAGGGAGAGCACAGAGGGAGATAGGGGATGGACTCCCTCAAGGGCAAAGGGATGAAAGCTCAAAGTTCAAAGTTCAAAGTTCAAAATGAACTGGCGATGGGATCCGGAGACTGAGGGGTGAAAGACCGAGGGCCAACCCCTCGAGGCCCCAAGCTCAAAGTTCCAGGGAGCGGCTGGAACCTCTGGCCCAATTCTCACCGCGCAGTGGACCTGCGGATTTGAGGTCTCCTTGGAGCTTGGGCTTTCGCCTTGGGAGCTTCGCACCCCAGAGGACGCGCCGGATTCCGGGTTTTGAGCTTTGAACTTTGAACTTTGAGCTTTGAGCTTCCGCCCCCACCTCTCCCCGAATTCCCGCTTGCCGTTTGGGTCGCCCTTTGGCATTTCATCCCCACGGTGACCTTTGCGCTCTTGCCACTCTTCCCGTCCACCAGCGTGGGCGATCGCGGAATCATTTCGATTGGCATCGGGCGCGGGCCGCGTCGCTGAACGAGTTTTCCCTGACTGAAAGCCCCGTTCCGCGACCCGGAACGGGGCTTTCCGTTTTTATCCCTCCGCCGAATTCCTGACCGCAATGAAAGCATCACCAATCGAAATCTACGACACCACCCTCCGCGACGGCGCCCAGGCCGAAGGCATCAATTTCTCCCTGGCCGACAAGCTGCGCATCGCCGAACGACTGGACCAGTTCGGGGTGCATTACATCGAGGGCGGCTGGCCGGGATCCAATCCCAAGGACCTGGAATTCTTCCAGCAGGCCGCGCGCCGCAAATGGCGGCACGCCCGGATCGCCGCCTTTGGCTTTACCCGCCGTAAAGGGGTCGCGGTCGAGAAGGATGACCAAATCCGGATGCTCCTCGAGGCCCGGACTCCGGTCATCACCATCGTCGGCAAGTCGTGGTTGCTGCACGTCAACGAGGTCCTTCGGGTGAAGCCGGACGAAAACCTGGCGATGATCGCGGACACCATCCGCTTTCTGAAGGATCAGGGGCGAACCGTGGTGTATGACGCCGAGCATGCCTTCGATGGGTTCAAGGACGAGCCCGACTACGCACTGGCGACCTGGCAGGCGGCGGAGAAGGCCGGCGCCGATGTCGTGTGCCTGTGCGACACCAACGGCGGATGCCTGCCCGCCGAAATCACACGTATCACGACGCACGCCTGGGGTGCGCTCAACGCCCGCTTGGGCATTCACACGCACAACGACTGCGGATTCGGAGTAGCGAACGGCATCGCCGCGTTGGAGGCCGGGGCCACCCACATTCAGGGAACGGTGAACGGTTACGGCGAACGGACCGGCAACTGCAATCTGACCAGTGTCATTCCGACCGTGCATTTCAAGCTGGGCCGGCGGGGCGTTCCGGCAAAGTCCCTGCCCAAGCTCCGGGAGTTGTCGGAGTTTGTGGATGAGATGGCCAATGTGCGCCATGACCCGCGACAGCCCTGGGTGGGCCAGACCGCGTTCGCACACAAGGGGGGCATCCATGTTCATGCCGTCGAACGGGTGGCCCGCAGTTACGAGCACATCACCCCCGAGTCGGTGGGCAATGTGCGGCGGGTTCTGGTCAGCGACATGTCGGGGCGGACCAACATTTTGCTTAAGGCGGCCGAACTGGGCTTCCGGTTGTCGCCCGACGCCCCGGAGACCCGGACCATTACGGCGCGGGTGAAAGAGCGCGAGAACACCGGTTATGAATATGAGGCAGCGGAGGCTTCGTTGGCGTTGTTGATCCGGGGTATCCTCGATCATAATCCGGAGCTCTTATTCACGGTGGACGACTATCATGTCTCCATGCGGGGCAACGCGACCGCCTCGACCTGCGAAGCGACGGTCAAGGTGCGGGTGGGAAAGCAGGTCCATCACACCGTGGCCGACGGGGACGGGCCGGTGAACGCGCTGGATGGCGCTCTGCGGTCGGCGTTGGCGCGTTCCTTCCCCAAGCTGCAGCGCATCCGGCTCACCGACTACAAAGTCCGGATCCTCGATGGCGTCGCCGGCACCGGAGCCAAGACCCGCGTGTTGATTCAATCGACGGATGGCAAGCGCGAGTGGGGCACGGTGGGGGTGAGTGAAAACATCATCACCGCTTCATTGGAAGCGTTGGTGGATTCCATGGAGTACGCGCTGGTGCGCAGTGGCTCCTAAGACTGGGCCTTTCACGACGCCACGACCGCGCCGGAGCCGCCGACAGCTCTTTCAACGGAGTTGCTGTAACGCCAGCAGAAAGACCATCACGACCGAGAGGACCGTTCCTAAGATCACCGCGGCCATTCCCAGTCCTGTCAGTTGGCGAACCACTTGGGAAACGGGGATCGCGGTCTGTCGAAAATTGTGCCGGGCCAAGACCAGGAATCCCCCGAGTAACGCCGTCGCGGCGCCAAGCCATAACAGGGGAAATCCGACGATCAGGGTTTGGACGCCGGGAGCCCAAGCGAGCCTAGACGTCCCGGCCCGGCGCTGAAGCGACGACAAGATCCAGTCCATCTGCTCACCCGCGGTGAACACCGTCAGTGCGATGAGGCCGGCGAGCCCGGCCGCGATGCCGATGGCCAAGGCCGTCGCCTTGATGGTGCTGCGGCAACAGGACGACGCATAGATCGCGATGACCATCAACGCCGCCGCGCCAGAGCCATAGACCGCAGGAAAGAGAACCGGATTTGCCTCCATCGCGCCGGCGAACAAGCTCGCTCCATAGGCGATGCGCAGGAGCACCAACGGGAGGGCCAGGCCGAACACCACCCCCAGCGTCACCGCCACCAGAATTTTGGCCCACCATTGACGCTCCACGGTCACCGGTTGGGTGAGCTGCCAGTCCAGCGTTCCCAACTGACGTTCCTCGGCGACACAGGCGGAACCCGCCACCAGGAGAATGAGGATCCCCATGCAGGCCGCCAGGACGAGCGGGATTTCGGGATGGGACAGACCGCGGCTGATTTCGTTCTCCGGAAGGAGGACGCGCGCGAGCAGACCCAACCCCCAGAGTCCCACCATGATTCCCGCTACCAGCCAGGGGACGACATGCAATCGCACCTCCTTGCGAAGGAGATGGCCCCAAACCCCGGTGGGAAGCAGGAACCCTAACCATCGGTCGGTCGGCAGGCTGAGCGGATGAAAATCTCCCGGGCCGATGCTCCCTCCGGCCTCCCGCACCTCGAGCCGGCGAAACGCCACCCACCCCAGCCAGGCGCCCGCGGCCAGATAGGCGGCAACCGCCGCCAGCAACGCGTGCGGAAACCAGACCCCCTCCATCGCACCGCCTTCGAAGAAGAACCGCCGGACCAACGCCGTCCCAACAATCGCCATCATGAGCAACCCACACGGGACGGCCACCGTGAAGATGAGCCCCGCCAGCGTGCTGCGGGTGATCAGTGCGAAGAGCGGCGCGGTGCAAAACACCGTGAGTGGAATCAACACCGTCACCCACCGATCTTCGCTGAACAGTCCGTGTTCCCCCGGGGCGACCGTTAGAATGAAATTGAGCCAGGCCAGTGCCAACAGTAGGCCCAGCACCGCCAGCTTCTGACGATAGATGGCTCCCCGGGACAAGGGTTGGCTTAGCAACGGGCCGAGGGTTCCCTTCTCAAATTCGGCGCCCCAAGCGGTCGCCCCGAGCACCAAACAGCCGACCGCAAAGATCCCTTGGCTCCATTCGAGGGCTTCCCGTGGAACCCGGATCATTCCCAGGATGCCGGGCACCCCGATGGCCAGCAGGCATCCCGGTAGTTGCATTCGCAGTTCCTTCAGCCACTGGCAGACTCCGGACGAGGGCTCGCCGACCCGCCACCACACCAAAGGCCCAACGAACGCCATGGCCAGCAACCCTCGGATGGCCAGCGCGATCGCCCCCTCCCCTTCCGTGTCGTAGGCGGAACTCAGGAAGCCCAGGGACGGCGGCAGCAACAGCAGCAACCACGCCGGATGGAAGCTGTTTCGATAAACCGGAAGGCTCAGTGTCATCGGAAGGCCCTTTTCATTTCACGGACGCGAGAAAGATTTCTTCCAGCGTCAGTGCTTCCATTTCGACGCTCACCGGTTGCCGTTCCCGCAATTGTTCCAGGAGCTGATCCCCGTTGCCGTTGACGGTCAGTTCCAGGAGGCGGCCCTCACGGCGTCCGGACCGGGCGCCGGGAAACTCCGTGACCGGGGGCGCGTCGCCTGCAAACACGGCACGCAGGCGGCGGAACTTCGAGCGGGCTTCATCAGCGTCCGCGGTCAGCACCGCCCGCCCTTGCTCCACCACCGTGAAGCGATCGATCAAGCCCTCGAATTCGCTGATCAGATGCGTTGAGACGAACACGGTGCGCCGGTCCGGATCCGCCTCCTGGTAGGCGCCGATCACCGTTTGAATGAATTCGCGCCGCACCAATGGATCCAGGCCGGAGGTGGGTTCATCCAGCACCAGCAAGTCGGGTTCGGCGCAAATGGCCCCGATGAGCGCCAGTTGAGTCCGCTGGCCCTTACTCAGGCCGGAGGTGGACTGCGACGCTTCCAGGCGGAACTGGCGGAGGAGTGCGGCTTCGGTGTCCCGATTCCAGCGACCGCGGAAGCTGGCCTGATAGTCCAAGGCTTCCCGCACGCTCATCCACGGGTAAAACGCCACAAAGTCGGGGACATAGGCCAGACGCGACTTGACCTCCGCTTCGTGTCGCGCGGGATCCAATCCGAACACCCGGACCAAGCCCGACGCCGGACGGAGCAGGTTTAGCAAACATTTGATGGTGGTGGTTTTCCCCGCGCCATTGCGACCGAAGAAGCCATAGCAACGCCCCGGCTCCACGGAGAGGCTAAGACCGTGCAGCGCCTCGGTGCGGCCGTAGCGGTGGATCAGATCGCGGATTTCAATGACGGGATTCATAGGAGCAGGGAGGTCTCAGGGAAAAGTGGCGGGACGAAGTCAACGTTCAGCGCGTTGACGCTGGCGTTCGCGGAAGGCCGTCAGCCGCTCGTCGAGCAGCTCCCGCAGGTCGTCGTCCGCGATCTGCAGGTGATGGGCCTGGACAATCACGGCGTCCAACTCGGCGGCCAAACGATCGGAGCGCACGGCGCGACGAAGAGGGGACACGCCATTGGCTTTGAGAAAGCAGCCGGAACCGGGGCGGGTTTCGATCACCCCTTCGGCTTCCAGCTCGGCATAGGCCCGGGCGGCGGTGTTGCGATTGATGCGCAGCTCTTCGGCCAACGTTCGCACCGAGGGTAGCGCCTCTCCCGGCCGGAGCCGTCCGCCCGCCGCCGCCGCCTTCACCTGCTGCACGATTTGCAGGTAAACCGGCACCCCCGACTTGAAGTTGATGTGCGACATCATGGGTGACGGGAGATAAGTGTCATAGGACAGTATGACAGTCAAGGCAGATTCCACCGACCTGTTTCGGCGGGAATGGAGAGCGGGCGCCGCCCCTCCCGACGACGGTGCCCGCGGCCGGCCGGCCGCGCTGATGTTCTTCGCTCCGGCGCTCCAGAGTTTACCTGAACGAGGAGACCGAAGTGAGTGACCGCGCACCCCCTCCTGCCATAACCTTGGAATCGCGATGCGCATCATTGGCGGTCAGGCCGCGGGACGAATTCTGCGAGTGCCCGAAGGACTGGGCGTCCGGCCCATGCCCGATAAGGTCAAACTGGCGGTGTTCAACTCGCTGGGGACCTTCGTGGAGGGGGCCGGGGTGCTGGACTTGTTTTCCGGCACGGGCGCGATCGGCCATGAATGCCTGAGCCGGGGCGCCCGCCAGGTGGTGAGTGTCGAGAAGTCGGAAAAGCACGCGCGATTCTATCGCCGGAATCTGGAGTTGACCGGTCTTCCCCCGAGCGCCGTGGAGTTGCGGGTGATGGATGTGTTCGCCGCCTTGCTGCAACTGGCCGCGGCCGGGCGCCGTTTTGACCTGGTCATCGCAGATCCTCCTTACGGCGAGAAAAATGTGGACCAACGGTCGAAATCGCTGGCTCAGAAACTCCTGGATGCTCCGGACCTTCCCCGTCTGCTCCAACCGCGCGGGCTGCTGGTGCTGGGTCACACGAAGCGCGATACCCTCGACTTGGGGTCCCATTGGACAGAACGCAGGGCACTGCGTCATGGCGACACGATCATTCGCTTTCTTACCCCGTCCCTTACGCCGGGCTCCGCACCGTCGGGCGAGCCGGCTCCACTTCCATGAATCCAGGTAGCAGACGAGGTGACGAATCTCCATGTGACCGGGCGCATCTCAGTTTTTGGCAAGCTGCTGATGGATGGTCCCAGGATAGACAGCCCACCGTTGACACCACGAGTGGAGACGGATCCGCGTTTCACGCGTCGCGCGGGGAACCTCCCGGCTGGCAAAGCTCCCGTTCATTCCGCCGCCCTCCCGGTCCCTACGCTCCTGGCGCAGCGACTTCGCCTCTTATGAAGATTCCTTGCTTCCGTATCCTGATTTTTGTCTTAGCCGTTATCCCTTCCGCGACTTCGATGAACGCCGCTGATCCTTCGTCAGTCTGGCCCGACGTTACGGCATCACCCTCCTTACAAGCCACTCTGGACCGTGCGGTCACGCACACGGTGGAAGCCTTTTCCGACCAAGGGCTGAAGACGAATCAACTGGCCGCCACCGTGGTCGATCTCACCGATGGTGCCAATCCGGTGGTCGCCCATTACCGGGGAGACGTACCCATCTATCCGGCCAGTGTGGTGAAGTTGTTCTATCTTGCGGCCACTCACCAGTGGATGGAGGACGGACGGTTGGAAGATACTCCGGAGCTCCGTCGGGCCATGGCCGACATGATTATCGAGAGCTACAACGAGGCGACGCATTACCTCGTGGATCTGCTGACCGGGACGACGAGCGGGCCGGAACTGACCGAGGATGGGTTGCGTGCCTGGGTCGAGCAGCGGAATGCGGTGAACCGGTATTTCAGCTCGCTTGGCTACACCCACATCAACGCCAACAAGAAGCCGTGGTGCGAAGGGCCGTATGGCCGGGAGATGCAGGCTGTCAAGCAGTTTTCGCCGAATCGTAACCTGCTCACCACCGACGCCACGGCCCGGCTGATGACCGAGATCGTCACCGGCCGGGCGGTCACACCGGCGCGCAGCCAGCAGATGTTGGAGCTGATGCGTCGTGAGGTCTTCGGTCCGGTAAAGGATTCCCACGATCAGACGCACGGTTTCACTGGCATCGCCCTGTTGGAGCCCCGCCGGGAAGGGGCGAAACTGTGGTCGAAGGCTGGTTGGACGAGCCAAACCCGTCACGACGCCGCCTATGTGGAATTGCCGGATGGCCGGAAGTGGGTGCTGGTGGTGTTTACGACGGAGCACGCGAACGAGCGGGGAATCATTCCGGCGTTGGTGCGGGAGGTGATGGGGAGGTGAGGAGCTCGGGAGGGCGGGAGCAAAAAACGTCAGCGCGTCCGGTCATGCGCAGCGGCGGGGATGGAAGGCCAAGACGGTCTCCTCACGCCCCGGAAACGGCGGTTGTGCTGAGGCGGCCGCCGTCCTTAGCGTTCCCTCCATGAAGTCTTTGGCCCTCTGGTTGCCGATCCTCTTGGGGAGTTGTCTGGCGGTCAGCGGAGCGGTTCCCGACCGGTTGGTGGTCCTGACCTTCGACGATGCGTCCGCTTCGCATTACTCGGTGGTCCGTCCGTTGCTAAAGCGACATGGTTTCGGCGCCACGTTTTTCATCACGGAGGGATTTTCGTTCGCGACCAACAAACGGGATTACCTGACCTGGCCCCAAATCAAGGAATTGTCCGACGACGGCTTCGAGATCGGTAACCATACGCGGGACCATTGGTCGGTCTCGGCACGGAACCTGGATCCCTTGCGCGAACAGGTGGAGGCCATCAACGCGCGGTGCGCGGAACACGGCATTCCCCGGCCGGTCAGCTTTGCCTATCCCGGCAATGCCATCGTTCCCGCGGCGCTGCCGATCTTGCAGGAGCTCGGCTTTCGGTTCGCCCGGCGCGGAGGGGCGCCGGAGCATCCGTATGAGTGGGGCGGCGGGTTTGCCTATGAGCCGGGACGGGATCATCCGCTCCTGCTTCCTTCCGCCGGTGATGCCCGGCCCGATTGGTCTCGGGCGGACTTCCAGCGGGCGGTCGATCAGGCCCGCGATGGACGGATCGCCATCCTGCAGTTTCACGGTGTTCCGGATGGCGAGCATCCCTGGGTGAATACCTCGCCGGAACGATTCACGCAGTTCATGGAGTATCTGGCCACCAACCAGTTCCAGGTCATCGCGCTACGGGACCTGGCCCGATACGTTGGAGACGTTCCACCGCCGCCGGACCCGTTGGCCGTTATCCGAGAGCGCCAAGCCCAACGCCCGGAAGTCCTGGTCGATGGGGAGGTGGTGGATGATGTCAACGGAACTCCTCTGCCGGCCCGGATCTATATCCAGGGCACCGATGGGACCTGGTATTTTCCCAAATCGGGTCATGCGCTCGGCTCGTCCATCCGCTATGAGCGGCAGCATGGCGCCAATCCCAATACGGCGGAGAGGCACACCACGCTGTCGGCCCATCCGTTCCGGGTGGAATTGCGACCCGGACGTTACACGTTCACGGTCGAACGCGGTCCGGAGTGGCGGCCGGAGGTGCGGGAAGTGACCGTCGAGCGGGGATTGCCGAGGCTTAGATTTCGGTTACGACGGTGGATCAACATGGCCGAGCAGGGCTGGTATTCCGGAGACATCCACCATCATCGCCACCCCGCGGAACTGGCCAACGTTATGCTGGCCGAAGACCTCAACGTCAGCCTGCCGATGATGGACTGGACCACGGTGTCCACGGTGGCGCCGAGTGCCAGTGGGCGCGGATTCAGCGGTGGGCCGGAACCCGGTCCGGTGGTCATCGATCAAACGCATGTCTGGCATCCGCGGAATACCGAATACGAAATTTTCCAGACCGGCCCGGTCAACCATACGTTAGGGGCGATCCTGATCCTCAATCATCGCACGCGCTTCGACACGCCGGTGTTTCCTTTGGCCGGGATTCCGGCCCAGGCGCGGGCCGAGGGGGCGTTGTTGGACTTGGAAAAGCACAACTGGCCGTGGTCGGTCGCTCTCGTTCCGATCCTGGGCGTGGATTTGTTCGAACTGGCCAACAACCACCATTGGCGGACGGAGTATGCGATCCGCGACTGGGCGGTGCCGGCCCCTGAATGGATGGGAATCGGCACCGGCACCGGTACCGAGCGCGAATGGACTCAGTACGGGTTTCAAACCTACTACGCGTTGCTCAACTGCGGATTCCGTCTGCGGCCCTCCGCCGGCACGGCCAACGGCGTTCATCCCGTTCCGCTCGGCTTCAGCCGGGTCTATGTGCGTCTCGACGGCCCGTTTCGTTACGACGCCTGGATGGAGGGACTCGCGGCGGGACGCAGTTTTGTGACCACCGGGCCGATGTTACTGGCGACCGTGGACGGGCGGGATCCGGGCGCCACGTTTGCGGCTCCGGCGGATGCGAGTGGCTATCAGGTGGTATGCCGGGTGCGGAGCGAACACCCGTTGGAAGGCGTCGAACTGATCGTCAACGGAAACGTCGTCCAGAACTCCGTCCCGGAGAACCGCCTCACGCCGGAGGGGGCGTTGGAGACGACGGTGACGTTTCGCTTCACGCCGGAGCAGTCCTCGTGGATGGCCTGGCGCTGTAGCGAAACCCGGCCGGGCGGCCGAATCCGTTTTGCGCACACGGCACGGTGGTATTTTTCGGTGGAGGGGAAGCCGCTTCTGCCCCCACGCCGGGAAGTGGAGTGGCTGATCAGCCGGGTAGAGGAGGAGATTCGCCGCAGCCAGAACACAGCGCCGGAGGATTTGCTAATGAACTATCGGAAGGCCTTGGAAATCTATCAGCAAATCCTGGCGACGGCTCGGTGATTCTGCTGAGAGGTCCGTGGGATGGGCGATCGTCAGCGTACGGAGTCCCGGCTTGAGCCGGCGGAGAGGTCTCTTGCCCCGACGCGTGGGAAAACGACCGATCCCGCTAGAATAACACAGCCAAACGGAGGGTGATGGCCCACGCCGCGCTGAACTCGGGATTGGCGCCCGGGGTTGGAATAAAACTCAGGGTGGGTTGGAGAAAGACTCCGTCCACAACGCGCGCCTGATAATAGGCCTGGAACATCAATTCACTCGAACGGTCGAAAAGATGATCATTCAACCATGATAACGACAGGCCGGCCCCCAGGGAATCGCCCGGCCGGTGCCGCACGAGTCCGAATCCAGTCAGGCCCAGGCCAACGGTTTCGTTCATGGGGAGTGTGTCCGAGTTGTTCACGCCCACCTGGGAAAACATCGAGATCGAAGAGGGTGGGTGGCGTTCCCCGGGCGCCGAGTCTTTCCTTCCGCCCGCCACGGTTAGGTCCGGCTCATTGGACCAAATCCGCTGGCTGCCGAAGGCGTAGAATCCGCCGGTGCCGTCCTGCTCGATACCGCCCGGACTTCCCAGCACGCCGGTCTGATACCAAAGGCCTGCGCCGACCTGACCGGGATGCCGTTCGTTGATGATCCAATTGAGGCCTGCTTCGCCAATGTGGAAATAATAGCCGTTGAAAGTGGGCCCCCGCATGCCGGTCTGCACGCCACGAGCCACGTTGCCATCGTAGAAGCCATAGCTGAAATAGGTGCTTTCGATGGGCGCCAGGGTGAGCGTGACACCGCTTACCGAGTTGTAATAGCCCCCGATCGCGCCGAGCAGCGTCGGATTTACATAGACGGGCGTGTAGAGCAGGCCGGTGACGGCGGGAATGGCCAGCCCTTCGTCATGTGTGGGCACCGGTCGCGCGACATTGCTGAAGTCATAGTTCGGCACCACCTTGCCGATACGGAAGATGAGACGGTCATCGAACAGGCTCTGGCGATACCAGAGTTGGTAAAGTTCCGACCGATTGAGCGGGGCGGAGCCGGGCAGGCTGTTGTAGCCCTGCACGCTGCCCGCGTCGCCGTTGGTGTCTTCGCCGTTAAACTGGAGAAACTGGATGCCGAATGATGCACCCGGCCAGGCGAAGGCGTCTTCCGCATCGAAATTCAAGCCGAGGATCAGGGTGCTGTTGAAGCTCCACGTTCCCGGATCCGCGCCGCCGGAAAGCAGGACATTCGAATCGGCCAACCAGAGGCCTCCCAGGCGGAGGCCGGAATCGTCCGGCAAGTGAAGGAGCCGCCCGATCAGACCCGTACCAGGCAGCTCATTCTCCGTTGCGGGATTGCCCGTGATGGATTGGGGCGCCTGGCGGTCGAATCGTTCGACAAACGAGGACTCCGGCGGGGAGGGGGTCTCCGGCTCGGCTGCTCGGGACAGTCCGACTGTCCAAAGGCAGAGAAAGGCCGCGCGATGGGGTGGGGCAGTGAACATGGATCGCGCGGGACGGAGCAGTTGGGTCGGGAGTGCTCCGGGCCCATCCGCCCAGGAAGATCAATAGGGGATCTTGTCCGGCTTAGCCTGGTATTCCTTCCACACTTCGACCGCCTCCTCGCGCAACAACTGCGT
>CAYYSX010000089.1:12214-20462 GCA_964474315.1 uncultured Verrucomicrobiota bacterium
TCCATCTCCGCATGCCAGGTCGGGTCGTGGCTGGCGACGACCCGATTCATGCCTTCCGAGATGATCTTGTTGTCCTTAACAATAACGGCGCCGAAGACGCCTCCGGTACAGTATTCGATGGAAGCGCGGCGGGACATCGCAATGGCGCGACGGATGAATTTTTCGTGGTCTTCGTTTGAAGTAATCATGTAGTTTGTAGTTCTTGCTTTTTAGGTTGGTTGAAAGAATCGGAATGGCCCGCGGGCCGGGCGAAAGCGAGCAAGGCCACCCGTCCTTTAGACGCCGTGGCCACCGATGTTCCCTGGTCGGTCCTCATCAGATCGATCTACCAGGGAAGGAGACGCCAGAGCGTAGCGACTTCCAAGGTGTACAGGCCCAGGAGCAGGAAAACGCCCTTGAGCGAGAGAGCCGGCGGCGCGTCCTTAGTCGGGAAAAGCCACCAACCAAACCAGCGGACCATCAACGGCATGGTAATCAAACTGGTGATGGCGACACTAATCGCGTTGCCAATAAAGGTGGCTAGTGAGGCGTGCAGGCCCCACTGGGAGAGCACCGGACTGAGAAACCGCATTTCCAGCATCACCACCGGAAACAACACCAGCAGCACCAGCATGGCGGTCTTCCAATCGGGCGGCCCCTGGCCGGTCGCGGGATCCACGGGCACCCAACCGGGGAACGACGTGGCCAGTTGGGTATGCTGTTCGGACTCGACGAACGCCTGCGACTCCTCCAGCAACTTCTTGCGCTCCGGCGCGTTCAGCCACGCCTCAAGCTGCCCGACCGTGTCGAAACGGATGATCGTGGTCCACATCCCGCCCTCGCTCGACGGAGGCTGGATGAACTCGCCCCGATAGCCGGGATACTTTGCCTGCGCCGCTTGGATGCGGGCGGCCCAGTCGCGATAGTCGCCCTCCCTGCCGGGTTTGATTCGGGAGAAAATCACCTCGGTGACGGTGCTGTCCGGGACGGAGCCAGCCCCGCCCGTCTGCACCACTTCTCCCAGGGTGCCGCCTTCAAAAAATGACACCCCTTGGGCAACGATTTCCCGACGCTCCGGAGAACGCTGCCAGGCAGTGGCGTCCTCCGGCGTCCGGAAATTGAGAATCAGTGTCCACTCACCTCCGGGCGGGGACGGCGGAATGGTGTCGTTGCCAACAAAGCCAGGGAACTTTCCGATGACGGTGTCATGCTTGGCCTTCCAGAGCGCGAACGCGTCATCCATGCCGGGCCGGACCCGAACGGTGGCGATGAGAACCGCGAACGCGCTCATCAAAGGCCCTGCCGCCGTGACCTGCGGCCAGCCATGGATTCTTGCGCTCCCAGCTTCATCATGAAGACATGCTATGTATATGGGTTAATGTTGTCCATCGTGAAGGGGGAAGAACCCAAATATCCTTATTTGTAGCTACGAGTCATAGCTTAATGTAAATAACGGAACGATCGGACGGCGGGCTTCTCATCCGCCCCGATCAGGTCATCGGAGGATCGACGCCACCTTGCGAGGGCCCGCCGCCGCGCGGCGACCCGATCCGTCGGGACCCGTCCAGAACCGGAGAGGTTCCATCGGTGCGGGACTTCTTTCCATTTTCCCACCAGTTCGCAAATTTGCCTGGTGAAGGCGTTCAAGGCCATTGCCGCCATGTCCGAAAATCGGGTGATCGGTGCGGGCGGGAAGATTCCCTGGCATCTGCCGGAGGATTTCCGGTGGTTCAAGCAGGCCACGCTCGGCCATCGCTTGGTGATGGGACGCAAGACCTTCGAGTCCATCGGGCGTCCCTTGCCGGGTCGCGAAACCATTCTGCTCAGCCGGCACGGTTTCACCGCGCCCGGAACCGTTACCGTTCCGGATGTGGCGGCGCTGGACGCCTTCATCGCGGATGATCCGCGCGAGGTCTTTGTCGCAGGCGGTGCGGAGATTTACGCCCGGCTGCTTCCGCGCTGCAGCGACCTCTACTTGACCCGGGTCAAACGCATCGTCCCCGGCGATACGTTCTTTCCGCCGTTCGAGGAGGAATTTGTGCGGATGGGAACCGTGCTGGAGAACGACGACTTTGCCGTGGAGCATTACCACCATCGAGGGCCTCTCATCGCCTGAACTCCTCATGAACAGAAAACGATCTCTTGGGTGGTGGCTGGGAGTGGCCGTCGCGTTGCTGGCAGGTCTGGCAACGATCCGCGCCGAAGAAGTCCGAACGTTGTCCCTGACGCGCTTCGATGACTTTGTGCCGACTCCGGGGGGGCAACCGGGTGAGGTCGTGCTCCTTTCACCCGATCTGGCCCCCGGCTTTCCTTGGAACGAACTGATCGTCTCGTGGAACGTGGAGACCAACGTCTCCCTCCGGATCGAGGCGCGTCCGGTCCGGTCCGCCGAGTCCCGCTTTTATTCGTTAGGCGACTGGACGGCCGTTCCGGGTGTCGGGACTCCGCGCTCCAGCGTGAACGGGCAGAAGGATGCGGTGGGCGAAGTCCGTACGGACGTCCTGGTGCTTCGGGAGCCGGCCGAGCGGGCGCAATTGCGTCTGACGGTGCGAGGACCGGTGACCGGCTTGCGGCGCGTTACTCTGGCGTGGTCCGGTTCGGATGATACCCATGCTCCTGATGAACCTTTCCCAGCGGCGTGGGGGCGGGATCTGGAGGTGCCCATCTACAGCCAGGCCGAGTTTCCCGAGGGGGTGGATAAATGGTGCAGCCCCACCAGCACCACCATGCTGCTGGCGTTCTGGGGGGAGCAATTGAAACGCGACGACGTCCGGCCCTCGGTTCCGGAGACGGCGGCGGCGGTATTTGATCCAGGCTGGGGCGGTACGGGGAACTGGCCCTTCAACATGGCGTTCGCCGGCAGTTACCCGGGCCTGCACTCCGCTGTGGCCCGGTTTTCTGGGGTGGCTGATCTGGAACGTTGGATCGACTCGGGCGCCCCGGTCGCCGCTTCCGTCAGCTACGCTCTGCTGAAGGGCCGACCGGAGCCCGAACTCGGCGACGGGCACTTGGTCGTGGTGCGCGGTTTCACGGCGGAGGGTGAGATCATCGTGAATGATCCGGGAGTTCGCCGCGAACGGGTGCGTCGGGTTTTTCCGCGGGCTGATTTCGCCCGTGCTTGGGCCCGATCGGGCCGCACCGTGTATCTGGTCTGGCCCACCGGCCATTCCCTGCCGGTCGGTCCAATGTTCCCCCAGTAGAGAGCGGTGCTCGCGGGAGGGAGCATCGAAAAAACACAAAGAAGGGAAGCTCACGTGGTACGGCAGACCTTTCCGGGCGGTTGGGGTACAAGGTTTCAACCGGCCCGTCCCGGTCCGCTGGCCGGCTGCAAGCCTGCGGAACAGCAGACAGGAAAGGTCTGCGGTACGGGTTCCATCGACGACTCCGCGCCCGGCATCCTACTTCGACCTCAGCATGAATTCACCGACGACCGGGCGGTGATCTGAGCCGAGCCCCCAGCCCGGACTGGCCAACACATAGCTCCCCGCCGACCGCCAACGCGCCGCCATCGACCGGCTCACCAGCAGGTAGTCGAAGCGGGAATAGCTGTCCTCCTGTGCGTAGAAATGAGTCCAGACCACTGAGCGACTTCCTCGCCGCCCACGGTCCGGCGGCGGGGCTCCGGCTGCTCGTTCGGCCGGTCGCGTGTCTGTCAGTCCCTGGGCACCTCGGGACAGCAGTAGCCGCAAGGTCCGGCTGTTCGGATGGTCGTTGAAATCACCACATACGACCAAGGCGGCTTGGGGATCACGCCGTAAGGCGGCCTCGACATGCCCCCGGAGGACCCGCGCTTCGGCTTCCCGCAAATCCGCCTCGTCCACTCTTCCTATCGGTCGTTTGGATTTGAGGTGGGCGGTAAACAGGGTGAACCGGTCCTGGGGTGTCACCGCGATATCTACCTCGACGATCCCGCGACTGGTGTGGAGTCGTCGTCCCCCCAGGAGGAAGGTGTCGTTGCTATGGGACCTCCGCGCGGTAATAGGAAACCGGCTCAAGACCGCCACGAAGATATTGGTGTCCCAACCCCGCACGTGCTCGGAATGCGGCAGGTCGAGCCCTGCTGCCTTCAGCCGCTGCTGCAACTCCGCCAAGGCCGGCGGCGGACCAATCTCCTGCAGCGCGACCACGTCGGGCCGGATGCTCACCAGGTCGCGGACCACCTGCTCCCGCGCGCTGACGGTCTTGGCCTTGCGGGTGCCGGAGGGGTCGAGCAGGTAATTCTCGACGTTGAAGGTGGCGAGGGTGAAAGAGCCCGTCGCCGCCCGGGCGGCTAGCAGGACGAGCCACGCGGCCAGAATGAAGCAGGAGCGAAACGTCACGCCGTCCAGACTAGCGAGTCTTGGGCAACCTCCGAAACCCCGAGATTTAACGACGAACCTTCCGCCCGCCCGTCTCGCGCCGCTTGGGGGAGGGGAAAGCTCCAAGTTCAAAGCTTAAAGCTCAAAAGAAGTTCCAAAAGCCAAGCCAAGGCACCGCCCTCGCGTTCAGTCTGCCACCCTGGTTCTCACTTCCGCCTTCCGCCTGCGTACGGAGTCCCGCCTTGAGGCGGTGGAGAGGTGAGCTGCTCCAATGGGTGAGTCACTCTCCGGCGCGTCGTTTCCAGGAACCTCTCCGCCGGCTGAAGCCGGGACTCCGAACGCAGGGCCCAAGCCAACCGCCACGGGTCATCGGAGAGGAGGCGCCCGATTGGCACATGGCGGTGCCTTGGAGTTTCTTTGGAGTTGGGAACTTGGCTTTGGGAGCTTTCACCCGCGGTCCCGAAAAGAATCGCGCGCCCACCCTTGGGATTTTGAGCTTTGAGCTTTGAACTTTGAGCTTTGAACTTCTCCCCCTTTCCCCCAGTTGCAGTCCCCCCGGTCTCTGCTTAGTCTGTTCCATACCGGACGACCTGTGTCGGCATCGACCGGTTTTGACATGAATCCCAGCGCCCAGGCCCCGCTTTTCACCGCTCCCGTGACCAAACCTCTGACCGACAAGCAGAGCGAACCCGATCACCGACAACTGCGGATCGACAAAGTCGGCGTGCGAGGGCTGCGATTCCCGGTCCAGGTGCGCGACAAATCGTCCGACACGCTGCAAAGCACCGTCGCCACGCTCGGCTTATTTGTGGATCTGCCCAAGGAATTCAAGGGCACCCACATGAGCCGCTTCGTGGAAGTGCTCAACGCGCACGGCAGCGTAATCCACGTCGAGAGCATCCCGGAGATCCTCCGGGAGATGCAGAAGCGCCTGCACGCGCAGAACGCGCATCTCGAGATGGAATTCCCCTTTTTCCTGGTGAAACGCGCGCCTGTCTCGGGAAAGCCCGGCGTCTTGGACTACACCATCCGTTTCGACGCCGGCCTGATCGGAAAAGAGTACGACTTCACGCTCACGGTGAAGTGCAATGTCACCACGCTTTGTCCGTGCTCGAAGGCCATCTCCAAATACGGTGCCCACAACCAGCGCGGCGAAGTCACCGTCCAGGTGCAGACTCGCGAGGTGTTCTGGATCGAGGACCTAATCGCGTTGATCGAGGCCAGCGGCAGCAGCGAGATGTATTCCCTGCTCAAGCGGGAAGACGAGAAGGCGGTGACCGAGCGGGCGTATGAAAATCCGGTGTTTGTGGAGGATCTGGTGCGCAACGTGGCGTTGAGGCTCAACCAGCGTCGGGACGTACAGTGGTACAAAGTGGAAGCGGAGAACTACGAAAGCATCCACAACCACAATGCCTACGCCTGTATTGAAAAGGGATAGGGGGAAGCTCCCAATCCCAAGCTCCAAATTCCAAAGAAGCTCCAAGGGCCCAGCTCCCGGTTCCCGGCAGAACCGTCTCTGATGCGGGGAACTGGGAGGGCTGTGGCCTTTGGAGCGGGCGCCTCTCCGTTTTTGGCAAGGTGGTGAAGCCGGGGACAGAGAACGGAGAACGGAGAACGGAGGACGAAGGACCGAAGCGGAAGGCCTATAGCGTCGGCTGTCCTCAGCCGACCGGGCGGGTGGAGCGCCTGGGCCGCGGAACCCACGGGCGTGGAGCAGAAGACGCCAGATGCTCTCGACGGTCAGGGGAGGCGGCTGAGGACAGCCAACGCTACACGGTCCCTCCAGACCCTGCCTCGCCACTTCCCAAAAACGGAGAGGCGCCTCTTTGGCCCTTGGAGCTTATTTGGGATTTGCAGCTTGGAGCTTGGAGCTTTTCTCTATGCTTTCCATGCCTTCCTCCCACCGCCTCCCCACCACCCGGCCCCCTTTGGACCGCATGGTGCAGATCCATGCCGCCCTGCAGGAAGGCAAGTTCCCCAACTGTTCCACTCTCGGACGCCGCTTGGAGGTCAGCACCAAGACCGTCCACCGGGACCTGGAGTTCATGCGGGACCGGCTGGGATTGCCGATCGAGTTCAAGCCGGACCGGAACGGCTACTACTACACGGAGGAGGTCGATTCTTTCCCCACGCTGCAGATTTCCGAGGGCGAGTTGTTCGCCCTGTTGGTGGCGGAGAAAGCGCTGCACCAGTATCGTGGGACTCCGTTCGAGGCTCGGTTGGTGGCGGCGCTCCGCAAACTCGAACAGGCCCTGCCCGAAACCGTTTCGCTGAACCTGGCCCAGTTGAACCAGGCTATCTCGTTCCACACGACGGCTGAGCCCGGGGTCAACATCCCTCCGTTGCTGGAAACCCTCACCCGGGCCGCGCAGAAGCGGGAACAGCTTCGGCTGCGCTACCGCAAGCCGGGGGCGAAGCAGGACGAGGAGCGGATCGTCGATCCGTACCAGCTCGCGAACGTGAACGGCGACTGGTATCTATTCGCTTTCGATCATCTTCGACGGGATCTGCGGCGGTTCGTGCCGGCGCGCATCCGGTCCGCCCAACCGACCGGGAGTACGTTCGTCCGGCCGGCGAAATTTGAGTTGGAAAAACTGCTGCGTGACAGTTTCGGTGTTCATTCCCGGGAAGGGAATTTCGAGGTCGTCCTCCGCTTCGACGAAGCCGTGGCTGATTACATCCGCGAGAAACGCTGGCATCCCTCGCAGTCGCTCAAGGAACTGCCCGACGGTGGAGTGGAGATGCGGCTGAAGTTGGGCAGTCTGGCGGAGATCGAACGTTGGATCTTGGGATGGGGCGGGGCGGCCCGGGTCGTAGCGCCAACGGATTTGGCCACCCGAGTCTGCCAAGCGGCGGATCGGATCAAGGAGGCACACGGTTGAGAGCCTGTTAAGAGCCTGTTGGAAACTTCAAAGCGTGGTAAATCGCGATGCGTTATCCCCTCTGCGTTGTTGATGCCTTCACTGCGGAACCGTTCCACGGCAATCCCGCGGCCGTTTGCTTTCTCGACCGCCCGGTGGCCCCCGAATGGATGCAACGGGTTGCCGCCGAGTTGAACGTGTCCGAAACGGCGTTCCTCCTGCCGCGCGTGGATGGCTGGATGCTGCGCTGGTTTACCCCCACCATCGAAGTGGCCCTTTGTGGGCATGCCACCTTGGCCAGTGCCCATGCCCTCTGGGAGTCGAGGAGGGCGGAATGGGACGAGGTCATCCGCTTTCACACCGTGTTCAGTGGCGTGCTGACCTGCCTGCGTCGGGACCGGCACATTGAGATGGATTTTCCTGCGCGGCCGGCCCAGCCCGCGCCGGTACCAGAGGGCCTGGAGCAGGCGTTGGGGATCCGGCCGATATGGGTGGGGCGGACGGAGTACGATTATCTGTGCGAACTGACCGACGAAGAGTCCGTCCGTTCACTCCAGCCGGATCACGCGGCCTTGGGACGGCTTCCGGTCCGCGGCGTGTTGGTAACGGCACCGGGTTCGGGCGACTTCGACTGCGTTTCGCGGTTCTTTGCGCCGGGATCGGGAGTGGCGGAGGATCCAGTCACTGGCTCGGCGCATTGTTCGTTGGCACCGTTCTGGGCGGCCCGGTTCGGGCGCAATGAGTTGCGAGGCTGGCAGGCCAGTGCCCGCGGCGGTGAAGTGCGGATGCGTTTGGAGGGGGACCGCGTGTATCTCGGTGGGCAGGCGGTCACCGTGTGGACGGGAGAACTGCGATGAGGGCGGGGGACACCTTGGATTGGTCCTTACGGGCAGGAGCGCGGGCGGCTCGCCCGCCGGACCACTCCAGGGGAAGCTCCCAAGCTCCAAGTTCACGGGTCTGCAACGCCGTATCGAGTGAGACAAGGCGCGTCCGAAGCTCTCCAACGCCCCACTTTCAGGGCGGTTCGGACGGGAATCAGGTGCTTGGATCTTTGGTCTCCATGAACCGTCCCTTCCCACCTTGTAGAGTCGTCTGTCCCCAGACGACAGT
>CAYYSX010000090.1:0-20423 GCA_964474315.1 uncultured Verrucomicrobiota bacterium
GGCAAGGAAGTCAGCGTCTCGTCACGTCATTGATTCAGCCATTCATTCGCCGGCCTGCGACAGAATGAACGTTTCAATCTCCGCACCTATGAAGAAACCCGCTTGCGTCCGGAGTCGCGCGATTTCCTCCCGCAGGCTTGGAAACCAACCTTGGTATTTGGCATGGAGCAATTCACCTAAGAGTCCAGCCATAGTGAGTCCTAACGCTCGTGCGGCGGCCCGTCCGCGCTTTTCATCCATTAACAGCACGTCCGCTCTGACCGCCAGCGCTAAAGCGATGGCCGCAGTCTCACCCGGGTCGAGCAAAATGGGATCTGCGGCCGGTTGGCCGGTTGTTCCACTCGGAGCCAACCCTGGGCCAAGGCAGACCGGAGGAGGCAGGCCCCCGTCGGATGGCTCAGGACGGCGAGTTCCGAGGCCACTTCGGCCGGGATGAGGATTTGCCCATACCGGCGCTGTAACAATTCGAGGCGACCGATAATGGCAAGATTGGAAAGGGGCGACGTGTTACTGACGACGCGCATGTGCGAGGTCTTCCTGCGCTTCGGTCAGCCCATATTGGCGGGGTATGCCTCGCTCGCCCAGTTCGACCCCGAAGGCGTAATGATCCAGGCTCGCCAGTCGTGCCGCCTGGGCAAAGGAGAGCCAGCCGTTGGCGTAGTAACGGCACGCCAGTTCGATCTGCATGTGCCGCTCCCGTTCCCCGGGGCTCAACGGCAAGCCCGCGAGAATGGTTTCGTCGAGTTCCAAGGTGATGCTCATAGTGTGAAGGACGCCGCCCGCTTGTCTGGCGTCGCGCCGTATGGAGCGAGACGGCAACTTGTCCATTGCACTTCAACCGTCACGCAGCTCATGAGCGGACTCTACCATCCGACCACAGTGTGACAAGGCGCGAAGTCTGCGCTCAGCGATGCAGTAGGACTGAAAGACCAGGCGCCTTTCCGTGAACCGTTCCGGAAGCCCGACTGGCTCTGCTGGAGCAGAGCCTCCACCAAGTGGGGCACTGCTCCAGGACGCGGGAGCGCGGACATCTTCGTCCGCCCGTGCGTCCAGGCAAACCATCGAGCCTCAAACGAACCCGCGGGACCGAGCATCAATCGATTAGGGGAAAAGAAGCAATTTTCCATGGCTTGCTTTCCCCGCGCCAACGACGATGGCCTTCTCGCTATGAACCGTGTTCTCTCCTCGATCGCGGTTTTGCTTGGAATCGTGGCGGTTTGGGGCGTTCGCGCCGACTTCGTGTACACCGTCGATTTCAACGGCACCAACCTCGATTCCCGTCTGTACGTGGTCGATTCACCGCCGTTTGGTACCCGACTCTCGGGAAGCCAGGTGGAATTGTATAAGGACGAGGGCGCCGACGCCTTCTCGGGTGAGGTAAATATCTATTTCCAACAGGCTCTAAGGAGACCGATGGCAGCCGGTTCCCACCTCGCCTTGGGGTGCCTGAATCGATGACTCCTCCATCGCATCATGGCGGGGACTCAGGAGCTTGGTCACCAATCCAGTCCAACCCGTCTGGTGACTGGCGCCGCAGCCGTGGCCCAAGTCGGCATGAAAGTATTCATGGAAGAGAACGTGGTCCGCGAAGTGCGGGTCGCGGGCCAGCTTGGGATGATAGTTGAGCACCGGCCGAATTCCGTCCTTCCCGCGCAGGAACAGCCGCGACAGACGACTTCCCAAGTCGCGGGCGATGGCGTCCAGGGACAGGAACTGCCCGCTGCCCGTAGGACACTCCACCTGGAAGTCGTCGCCGTAGTAATGGTGAAACTTCTGGAGGGATTCGATGATCAGGAAATTAACCGGCATCCAGATCGGTCCGCGCCAGTTGGAGTTGCCGCCGAAAAGGCCGCCGTGGGATTCGCCCGGCCAATACGGCACCACGTGTTGCTCAGTGCAACCGTTGAAGCGGTAGGGGTGTTGCTCATGCACCTGGGAAAGGGAGCGGACACCGAAATCGGTCAGAAACTCGCTCGGATCCAGCATCCGCCGCAGCAGGCATTTCATCCGGTGTCCGCGCAGGAGCGAGAGCAAATGCCGTTCGCCTCGTCCGCATTCGTGCCAGCGTGAAACGAGGGCGGCCAGGTCGGGACGGTGTTCCAGGAACCAGCGCATCCGTTCCTTGAACTCAGGCAGGGCGTCGAGCATTTCCGCCTCCAAGGTCTCCACCGCGAACAACGGGATGAGCCCGACCATGGAGCGCACCTTGAGCGGCAAGTTCTGGCCGTCGGGCAGGTGAAGCTGGTCGTAATAGAATTCATCGGCCTGGTCCCACAGTCCCAGCGCGCCCTCGCCCACGCCGTTGATGGCGGCGGCGATATTGAGAAAATGCTCGAAGAACTTGGTGGCGATGTCGCCGTAGGCCGGGTTGTGTCGCGCGAGCTCGAGGGCGATGCGCATCAGGTTCAGCGAGTACATGGCCATCCAGCTCGTGCCGTCGGCCTGGCTGATGAAACCGCCCGAGGGCAGCGGGGCACTGCGGTCGAACACGCCGATGTTGTCGAGTCCGAGGAATCCCCCCTGGAAGATGTTCCGGCCTTGCACGTCCTTGCGGTTGACCCACCAGGTGAAGTTCAACAGCAGCTTGTGGAAGACCCGTTCGAGGAACGCCAGGTCGCCCGGATCGCGAGGGTGACGGAGCCGGCGCTGTTTCCGGTCGATCTGGAACACCCGCCACGCGGCCCACGCATGCACCGGGGGATTCACATCGCCAAAGGCCCACTCGTACGCCGGCATTTGTCCGTTGGGATGCATGAACCATTCGCGGGTGAGTAAGACCAGTTGGTCCTTGGCAAACTCTGGATCGATCAGCGCCTGCGGGATGCAGTGAAACGCCAGGTCCCAAGAGGCATACCAGGGGAACTCCCACTTGTCGGGCATCGACAACACGTCGCTGTTGTTGATGTGACCCCAGTCCTGGTTGCGGCCATGTTTGCGGGTCGGCGGAGGTGGGGGCTGGGCCGGATCCCCCACCAACCATTCCCGGAGGTTGAACCGGTAGTATTGACGCGACCAAACGAGACCCGCGAACGCTTGGCGCTGGACCATCCGGGCATCGGGGTCGGTTACCTCCTTCTGGAGCGCGCCGTAAAACTCATCCGCTTCGGCTCGGCGTTGGGCCAGGATCGCTTCGAACTCGACGAACCCCGGCAGCTCGGCTGGTTTCGCTATGGGGCGATTGCGGGGCGGCGGGGGCAGGGTATCTGGCATACGCTTCAGGCGGAGCCGCACTTCCCGGGCGGTTCCCGGTAAAATCTCCAGCACGTAATGGGCAGCCGCCTTGGTGCCGAAGAGCGCCGGATTCACCGCCGTATGGTCACCGCGGATGAGGCGCTCGTGGATGCCATCCTTGAAGTAGCCGGTGGCGTCCCGCTGGTCGAACAGCCGGCGTCCGTTCGTTTCGTTGTCCGTGAACCACAGTGGTGGCTCCCCTTCGCAGTGAAGATGGTACTCGCCGAGCTCCGGGCGGCGCGCACGAACGACTCCCTGCGCGGTCTGGCGAAGCTCCGGACGGTGCAGGCCGGTTCGCCACGACCAGGTGTTGCGGAACCAGAGTTGGGGCAGCACATGCAGCGTGGCTGCGTCCGGCCCCCGGTTGTGAACCGTGACCTTCATCAGTAGGTCGTCGGGTGCTGCCTTCGCGTATTCGATGAACACGTCGAAGTAGCGGTCGTCATCGAATAGCCCGGTGTCGAGCAGCTCGAACTCGGGTTCGCTCCGTCCCCGACGCCGGTTCTCTTCGACCAGCCGCGAATAGGGGAACTCCCGTTGCGGGTACTTATAGAGAAACTTCAGATAGGAACTGGTGGGGGTGGCATCCAGGTAATAGTAGAGTTCCTTGACGTCCTCGCCGTGGTTGCCCTCGGAATTGGTGAGGCCGAACAGGCGTTCCTTGAGGATCGGGTCGTGTCCGTTCCAGAGGGCCAGCGCGAGACAAAGACGGGATCGCTGATCGCTGATCCCGGCCAGGCCATCCTCTCCCCAGCGGTAGGCCCGGCTGCGGGCATGGTCATGGGGGAAATAATCCCAGGCCGTGCCGTGCTCCGAGTAATCCTCGCGAACGGTGCCCCACTGGCGTTCCGAGAGATAAGGTCCCCAGAGACGCCAAGGTTCGGTGCCCGCGGTGGCGGCGGCGAGGCGTTGGGATTCGGTGGTGCCGGTCATCATCTTGGGCGCGGTATGGCTCGGCCCAGTAAACGCGGTCCCTCGGGAAAGGTCTGCCGGAAAACAGCCCCTTCGTGGTCGCCGCCGCCGGGAGAAGGCGCACTCCTTCCGCGGCGTGGAGAAGGAGTGAGGGCGCCAGAAAACTCTAGGACGTGGAGCAAGATCAGATGGCGCGTCCGGCCGTCCGCGGGTAGCCGAAGGAACGAGGCGCACTTCTCTCGTCACGCCCACTCGTTCCAGCTTACCCCGAATCCCAAGGGGCAAACCCTCTATCAATGGGTAGTTGCCGCCTTTCAAGTGGCCACGTTGCTGCGGGTCACAGGCCCGCGCTCCGACCCCCCGGGACGACTCCACCCGCGCCTCTCAGTCAGCGCGTCCGGCCGTCCGCGGGTACGACGAAAGGGATATCGGGCGCAGGCTTGTAGGGTGTGAACAGCTAGGTAGGGTTTTTCTCATGTCAGCGGGGGGGGCTTGGATGCTTTGCCCCCTCCCGGCATTAACCCAAACTCACCGATCTCGTCCGTCCAATGCCGCCATTGAATTCGACTTACCCAGGATTGTCGCCTGGCCCTGATTCCGGGCTGGCGGTGGCCCGGTATTTGAACGAGGGCGAACTTCAGCTCCTGGAGCTGTGTACCCGTCCAGGCGACCTGATTCTGATCGTGGACCCGAGCGGACGGATTCTGCATGCCAACCAGACTTGGCAGGAGTTGTTGGGCTTCCACGCGCGGGAGATCGAAGGTCTATCCATCTTCGACGTCACCCGCCGGGCGGATCACGCCACCTGTCAGGCTTGGCTTTCTCAATCGGGCGGGGGGCCGGGGAACGTCCAAATGGTCTTTCAGGGCCGCGACGGGCGGGCGGTCCCGGTCGAAGGATTCACCAGTGTGCGGGTGGAGGGGCGTGAGGTATTGTTTCTCCGGGGATTTTTCCGTGATTTGACCCGGGAACGGCAGGCCGAAGCGGCTCTCCGAGAAAGTGCCGAGCTGTTCAACCTGCTTATCAGTCATACCCCTCTGGGAGTTTTCCGGGTCGATGCCTCGGGCCGGTTGACCTATGTCAGCGCCCCTTGGCGACGCATTGCCGGCATGGCGCATGTCACCCAACCCCGGGGGGTATGGTGGCAGATGGTCCATCCCCAGGACCGCGATCGGGTGCTGGCCGATTGGGAGCGCGCGATCAGTCACAGCCACGAGTTCTCCGTCGAATTCCGAATTCATGTCCCGGCTCCCGTCGAACGGTGGTGCCGCGCTCGCATTTCCCTGTGCTGCGATCCGGAAGGCGCCGTGCGGGGTGGGATTGGCACGACCGAGGATGTGACGGAATACCGCCAGGCCGCCCAAGCCTTACGCCGCGCCCATACCGAGCTGGAAGACAAGGTCCGCGCCCGGACCGCTGAACTGGAAGCGGCCAACCACGAGCTTGCCGAGTTCGCCTATGTGGTATCGCACGACCTCAAGGCTCCCTTGCGCGGAGTCAGCCTCATCTCCGAATGGCTGGCTCAGGACTATGCCAGCCGCCTCGGTGCTGAGGGAATCGAACTGTTTGGCAAGCTTCAACGACGCGTGCAAGAAATGCATGCGCTGGTGGACGGAGTGTTGGCTTACACTCGAATCGGCCATGTGGTGGAAGAAGAAGTGACGGTGGACCTCAACCCGATCGTTCACCAGGTGATCCAGTTGATTGCCAGCCCACCCGGAGTGCAGTTCAACGTGCCGCCTTCTCTGCCGGTGGTCCGCGGATTGCCCCATCAGTTGATCCAGGTTTTCCAGAACCTGCTGGACAACGCGGTCAAGTTTCTCGGCCGTCCGGACGGGCGGGTGACCATTCACGTCCGGCGTCAATCCCTGGGCTGGGAGTTCGCTGTGGAAGACAACGGCCCGGGTATCCATGCCCGCCATCATGCGCGGATCTTCCACATGTTTCAGCGCTTGAATCCGGATCCGAAGGTTCCCGGCAGCGGCATTGGCCTGTCGCTGGTCAAGCGCATCATCGAAACCCGCGGCGGACGGGTCAGCGTGGAGTCGGCGGAAGGGGCCGGTACCACGTTCCGCTTCCTCTGGCCGGACGAGCGCCGTCAATCCAAGCCTCTGGTCTGAGCAGCGGCATGGCCGGGCAACTTCAACTCTCCACCCGCAAGGCGGGCGGCGGGTGAGCCGCCTGCGCTTCCGTCGGCCGGCTCCGCTCCAGGATTCCCCGCTCCCCCTATTCCCCGTAGCGTCAGGAAATGACGTTGCGAGGGAAATGGGTGTTGATCACTGGGGCTTCCAGCGGCTTTGGCGAGGCAGCGGCCCGGGCGTTCGGCCAGGAAGGTTGTCATCTGCTGCTCGGCGCCCGGCGCTTGGACCGGTTGAAGCAAACCGCGGAAGCAGCCCGCACGGCCGGGGCCCTCTCGGCCCAGGCGCATCCGCTCGATGTGGCCGCCACGGCCAGCGTCGAGACGTTCATCGCCTGGGTCCGCTCGCGGACGTCCCAGGTGGACATCCTGATCAACAACGCCGGGGGGGCCCATGGTTTGGATCCGGTGGGATCCGCCCGCGACGAAGACTGGGAGGCCATGGTGCAGTCCAACTTTCTCGGGCTCCTGCGCATGATCCGTGCGACCCTGCCTCTGATTCCCCATGAGGCCGGAGCCTGGATCCTCAACATCGGTTCCATCGCCGGTCATCGGGGATATGAAGGCGGCGCCGCCTATTGCGGGGTCAAGGCGGGCGAACGGTTGGTGACCGAGTCGCTGCGTTTGGAACTCAACGGTACCGGGATTCGCGTGGGCACGCTCGATCCGGGTATGGCGGAAACCGAGTTCTCCACCACCCGATTCAAGGGCGATTCCGCACGGGCGGAACAGGTCTATGCCGGAGTCCATCCGCTCACGGCTGACGATGTGGCCGAGGCGATGGTCTGGATGGCTTCCCGGCCGCCGCACGTTTGTGTGGATGAGCTGATCCTCAAGCCGACCGACCAGGCCGCCTTTCACAAGGTGCATCGGCGCAGCAGGAATTGAGGACCAGAAGGTGCATTGCCGATCTGAGCACCTCTCCGGCGACAGGAGCGCGGACGGCTCGTCCGCCTGCCCCCCGGGGACCGCGGGCTTCAGCCTGCTTCACCGCCTGGACTCGGGGTAGGCCGGAATTTCTGGACAGTCGGAGCGGTGACGCTGAAGCACCCCGACGGGTGCGGTTCTATCGGGAGCGCAAGGGCGGCAACCCGCCGCCAAAGTTCCGCAAACCACCAAAGGCACTCAGCCCACCGCCCAGATAATGTCCCTGAAGTTCTGTCGGACGCTCGTTGTCTCCCGGTCGCGACGGTGCTATAAAACAACCATCGCGTTCCGCCTGGCTGTTGACAGCCGGGTGAAGGGACGCACGAACTTTATCGCAACCAAGCTTCCGCCCATGAGTAAAACCGTTGTTCAGTCTGCCGCTGTTAAATCCAAACAGGATACGCGTCTCGTCGAGACGCTGAACCTGGTGCTGGCCGATACCTACGCGTTGATGGCCCTCACTCACCTCGCCCACTGGAATGTCGAAGGATCCGGCTTTTTCACCCTGCACAAGGCCTTTGAGCACCAATACGAGGAACTCTTCGAGGCCGTGGATGAAGTTGCCGAACGGGTCCGCGCCCTGGAGCATTACGCCATCGGTGGCCTCGCCACGCTGGCCCGGACCGCTGGAATGGAGGAGTTTAGCGCCCCCCAGTCACAAAAGGACTACGTTGCCGCCCTGATCGTGGCGCATGAGAAGGTGATCGATGACGCCGTGCGTTGCCGCGATCTCTCCGGTGAATTCGATGATCTCCAGACCCAGGACCTGATGATCAAGCGCATCCAGAGCCACCAGAAGACCGTGTGGATGCTGAAGAGTTTCCTGAAGAACTGAGTCGAACGTTTCCATGACCGAGTCTGTCTCCATCTGTCCTCCGGCGACCCTCTCGCCGGAGTGCCTGCCCAGCTCCTGCCGGAGTGGCTGTGCGCTCTCGGTCGTGGATGAGCTGTTGAGGACCCCGGGCGCCGTCAACGGGGAAGAGGCGGACTTGCTCCTTGACCTGCGCTCACACCTGCGCCGGCGCGAAGAGGCGGACGCCGTTCTCCGGCTCTTCTGCGATCTACGTCGCCGGCTGGAAACCCGGGAATATCTGGCCTTCTATCGTCTGCGACGATGGCTGGAGAACCACCTGACCGCGGAAGTGCGGTTGTGTCCGGCGGCCGAGCCGCAGACCGTGCCAGTGCGACTCCAATTCTTCTGTCCGGAAGCCATTCGACGGGCCTGCTTGTGTTCGGCGCTGGGAACCGGTGCGCCCTTGCTCGCTCCGCGGGTCCAGTTTCGGTTCCGCCCCCTCCCCGTGGCCGCCCCTTCGGGGACCTTGAACTCCCCGGAGAAGTCCTGGGCGATCTGAGTGGGGTGAGCTTGGTCCGCCGGCATCCTCGTTGCGTCGCGGAGATCGGCCATTAGCCTCACTGTATGGACTGGCAACAAATGGCGGCCTTAGCCCTGGTGGGTCTAACGGCCGGACTTCTGCTCTGGCGGTGGGTTCGGCCACGTCGATTCGATTTTCACCGCGCGACGGGCTGCGGTTGTTCGACGGCGCGGCCTCCCGGCTTGATCGTGGGAGGACGGCGCGGTGAATCTCCTCGGGTCACACTGAAGTCCACCCAACCATGAGGGCGCGACGACTGGGGTGGGTTGGGGTCTGGGCCGGCCTGATGCTGAGCTCTGTTTTGTCCGGGGCGGAAGCAGACCGGACCCCGGAACAAATCGCCGGGCAGGCCTTGGCGTCGGACATACTACGACAGCAACCTCGATCCAGTTTCACCAATCAAGCGACCTTGGAGATTCGCGACCCGAGTGGGCGTCGGAAACGAGTGCCGCTCACCATCGAGACCCAGGTGAGCGCTACCCCCGCAGCGGGTTGGTCCACCCGCTACCTGACCCGACCCGCCGCGCCGACCGAGCCTGAGTCGGTGACCATCCTTCAATTTCCCGACCGTTCCCCCACCTATCTTATCGAGGGAGGCGGCCGCAGTGGTGCCGAAGTATTGCCCGCCGGCAAGGCGTCGGTGCCGATCGCGGGATCCGACTTCTGGGTGGACGATCTGGGTCGGGAATTCCTGTATTGGCCCGAGCAGCGGGTCATTCCTGGACCGCGTGATAACCCACCCATGGTCAAGGGCCGGTCCTGCAAAATTCTGGAAAGCCGCAATCCAGCCGGTGCGCCGTACTCGCGGGTGGTGTCGTGGGTGGACAACGAGTTCAAAAACCTGATCCAGGCCGACGCTTACGATTCGGCGGGCAAGCTACTCAAGCGGTTCGGGATCGGCTCGTTCAAGAAGGTGGACGGGGTCTGGTTGCTCAAGGACATGGAAATGATCGACGAACGCCGGGAGACGAAGACGCGGCTCGAATTCGAGTTGAAGGTGCCGCAATGAACGGCGCGCGGCCGGAAGGAGCGATCGAAGCGCGAACGGAGCGCGGGTCTGCGACCCGCAGCAGCGTTGCTCCATGAAGGGCGTAGAGAATAAGCGGGAGCGCTTGGAGCAACGCCGCTTGTCGTTCACCCAGCCGCGTTCCGAGGGTCGCGGCTGGGCCGCGTGGCTTCGGCTGCGTGTTTTCTGAGTCCATGAGAATCCGGATCGTCTTGCTCACGCTGGTGCTGATCGGACTGGCGGCCCTGACCTGGATCGTGATGCGCGCGCCGTATCCTCCCGCGGGCTGGGTGTCGATGGAGGCACCCAACGATGCCAGCGTGAACCAATCACTCCCACTCCGGGTCACGCTCACTCCCGAGGCACCGGCCGGAACGCTCGTGGTGACGCTTCATGGATTCGGCCGGCGGCGTGAACCGTTGGGATTCATCAGTTCCGCAACCTCGACCCATACCAACGCCCAAGGAGGGGTGTTTTCCGTCGAAATTCCTGTCCCCGACCAGCTCGGGTTGAAACAAGTCCAGGTCATCCTTTACCTCGGTCCGACGGCCAACTGGTCCGATCGGCAGGTCGCCGCAAAAACCGTTGAGATTCCCGTGATACGGCGAACTGCCGAGCAATCCCCCATCCATTTGAAGCCCCTCTTTACGTTCGAAGCGAAGTCCGACCCGGAGCTTTACCCAGAGGAAATTCCATGGGTTCGGACGCTGTCGGGTCTGCTCTGGGTCGCCGCGGCCCTGCTGGCTGGGCGGCGGCTGGGTTCGCCATTGCCCGGAACGTCATCCAGCCGGACCCGGTGCTGGCGATCCGGAGTGGTGCTGGCCTGTTTGGCAGCGGCCTTGGTGGAATGGAGCCGGATCCATCTGCTACTGGCCAACGGGGTACGGACCTTCGCCATCGGACACCATCTGTATTGGGACCGCCGGTGGCTGCAACAGGGGGCCACGCTGCTGGCCTTGGTGGGCTCGGCAACGGCTACTTTACTGGCCCTGATGCGGTTGAAATCACTGCGCCGGGGCATCCTGGTGTTTTCTCTGGTGGGATTCGCGACTCTTTCTCTGGCCGAAGCCTTCTCGCTCCATGAGATCGACCGGCTGCTGGCGTGGAAGATCGGTCCCTTGCCGTTGATCCAAATCGCCAAGTTCGCCACGGTGCTCACGGCGATGGTCGTCTTGATCATGCCTGCCGAACCTCATCTTCCCCCCGCATAATCAGGACCAACGGGCCAGCTCCAGTTGTACCGCAGACTTTCAGTCTGCCAGTGGACCGGGACGGGCAGGTTAAAAACCTGCGGAACAGCAGACTCGGAGGTCTGCGGTACCATGCGGTCTCCTTTCCTACCTCACTCGATAGCCCCGAGGAACGCGGTTAACGGACTGGTCGCACTCGCGGTTTCCTGTGGGCTGCCCAACCCAACTTCATAGGCCATCCGTCCCGCTTCGACGGCCTGACGAAAAGCCACGGCCATCCGGTTCGGATCACTGGCCACGGCGATGGCGGTGTTCACCAGGACCGCGTCGGCCCCCAGCTCCATCGCCTCGGCCGCATGACTCGGCGCTCCGAGGCCGGCATCGACCACCACAGGAACGGTCGCTTGCTCCAGGATGATGCGAATCTGGTCGCGCGTCTGGAGTCCGCGATGCGAGCCGATCGGTGATCCGAGCGGCATTACCGTCGCAGTACCGACTTCCTGGAGGCGTTTGGCCAGGACTGGATCGGCGTTGATGTAGGGCAGGACCACGAAACCTTCCTGCACGAGTTGTTCCGCCGCCTTCAGGGTTTCTACTGGATCGGGCAGCAGGTAACGCGGATCGGGATGGATCTCGAGCTTCACCCATTTAGGCAGCCCGGCGGCGGCGGCCAGACGGGCCAACCGGACCGCTTCGGTGGCATTCATGGCCCCACTGGTGTTGGGGAGCAGCAGGTATTTGGAGGGATCGACGAAGTCCAGGATGTTGGCGAACGGATCCTTGGTGCCCGTGAGATCAGCGCGGCGAAGGGCGACCGTGACCATTTCGGTGCCGCTGGCGGCCAAGGCATCGCGCATCGCCTCGGGCGAGGAAAACTTGCCGGTCCCCAGGAACAGGCGGCTGGAGAAGGAGCGGCCGGCAATGACCAGCGGTCGAGACATCGGGTCGCGAAGATGGAGGGGGGGAAGCTCCAAGTTCAAAGCTCAAAGCTCAAAAGAAGTTCCAAAAGCCAAGCTCCAAACGCTCCGGTTCCGCTCGAACCGACCCTGGAAGCGAGGGCTTAGGCGCCTGGACGTTGGAACTTGGAGCTTCTTTGGAGCTTGGAACTTGGCTTTTGGAGCTTTCCTCTCCCCCCCGCCGTTGCGGTAAGGACCAATCCCAGATGCACCCTTGGTTTCCAGGCGTGCAATCTGCGGCCTGATCGCAACCCTTGCTCCGGCACGCCAACCCCATGTCCCTACGCCGCCTTTATCCCCTCGCCGGACTTCCCCGCCAGCAACAGCTCTGGGCCTGGATCTCGTTCGATGTGGCGAACCAGTCGTTCACCCTCATCATCAACACCCTTCTCTTCTCCATCTTCTTTTCGCAGGTGGTGGTGCAGAACAACGCCATCGACGACCGCCTGTGGGCCCTGACGTTCGGCAGCAGTATGCTCTTGTGCGCCCTCTTTTCCCCCATCGCAGGCGCCATGGCCGACGAACGGGCTTGGAAGAAGCGCTGCCTGTTGGGCACCGGTATCCTTTGCGGAATCTTCACCTGCGGGCTGGCCTTGGTGCAACCGGGTCAGATCTGGCTGGCGGCGCTGCTGTACATCCCGGCGAACTTCGCCTTTGCCATCGGAGAGAATTTTCTCGCGAGCTTCCTGCCTGGCCTGGCGCGGTCCGACCAGATTGGACGGGTCAGCGGATTCTCGTGGGCCTGTGCCTATGGCGCGGCGCTGGTGCTGCTCATCCTGACCGCGGTGGGCATGGTTTTGGGACAACGCACCACGCCGGATCAATGGCGCCCATTCTTCGTCTTCGCCGGGCTCTGGTTCCTCGTGTTTGCGATTCCCACCATGATCTGGCTCAAGGAACCGGAGGGACCGCCGACCCGGCACACCGGACGCGGATTGCTGGCCGCGGGGTTCATCCGGCTGGGCGAATCGCTGCGCCAAGTGACACGTTACCGCGACCTCGCCATGCTGCTCGCCGCCTCGCTGTTCTACGCCACCGGCATGAACGTCGTGATCTTCTTCGCCAGCAAACTCGCCGACGAATACGGGTTCTCCGAGGTCAAGCTGGTGCTCTTCGTCGCCGTGGTCACCGTCTCCGGAATCGTCGGCACCCTCCTGCCGATGCTGTATCAGGACCGCCTCGGTCACCGTCGTTCCACCCTTTTCTTCCTGGTGATCTGGATCGTGACCGCCGCCGGCTTTGCGCTCTACGCCTGGCTGCATGATCGCCAGGTCGGTCATCCGGATGCGGCGCCCTTTCCGACCTGGCCGCTGTGGCTCATCGGCAATCTGCTCGGGTTCGGACTCGGTTCGCTGGGATCGGCTAATCGGGCCTTTGTCGGCTATCTGGCGCCGCCCGGGCGCACGGCGGAAATCTTTGGAATGTGGGGCCTGGTCTTCAAGCTGGCGGCCATCATGACCTTCCCCTTCGCCTGGATCAAAGACACCACCGGCACGCCCGCCGCTCTGCTGGTACTAACCGGGTTTCTGGTGGTGGGACTGGTGCTCACTCTGTTGATCGACGAATCGCGCGGCCGGGCCACGGTACAGGGGGAAGAAGAAGCCGGCGCGAAGGCAGGTTGAGGACCTGTGGGCACTGTAGCGCAGACCTCCCGGTCTGCTGTACCGCAGGTTTTTAACCTGCCCGTGGGATATACTGGCAGGCTGCAAGCCTGCGGTACAGCAGACCGGGAGGTCTGCGCTACGCCCCACTGACCCACTGCCAATTCCGCCAGCGCACCTCCACCTCCGGCACGGTTGCCAGTGCCGCGCTGGCTCCGGGACCGACCGGCAGAGATTGGAGCCACCACGGTGGTGATTCGGATCCCAGATGGACCCAGCCCGCCGGTGCGTCAGGGGCCACCGGCACCACAAATGAGTCCAAATCTTTTGCCAGTCCCCAGCCCGAGGCCTTCAACACCGCTTCCTTGCGCGTCCACAAGGCGAAGAAGGCCGCGGTTCGCTGGGATTCCGCCACCACCGCCAGTGCCTCCTGCTCCGTCGCGGCAAAAAGCGAGCTGACCCCCTCCAGTTCTGCCCGCAACGGAACGTGTTGTTCGAAATCGACGCCCAAGGACTCACAGCGTCCGACGGCGATCAGGGCCCGACCCGCCGAATGGGTGGCATTGAACTCCAGTCCCTCTTGATCCGACACCAACGCCGGCTTGCCCTGAGGACCGGCAGCGAACCGCAGGGCTCCCGGCGGGACGTTCAGCTCCGCGGCCAGGACGGCGCGGCGAAACAGCCGCCGTCGCCGGAACCGCACGGCATCGCGCGGGTTCACGAACCGTTTCGCCTGGGCCTCCTCCGCGGCCGCCAGCCAGTCGATACCCGCCTCGTCCAGACCCGTAGAGTGGTCGAGTTCCGCCATCCAGACCGTTACCGAGGGTTTCACGGGGAAGCCGGCACAAACCCGGTTCGCAGGAGTTCGTCGAGGCGATGGCGCACCTCGGGAAACACCGGTTCTTGAAACAACTCATGGTGGCGGCAGGCAAAATGGAGGATCTGAAAGTCTCCCTGCGCCACTTCGCCCCAGCCGTTCCGCGGATCCGGTGCTCGGCGGAGATACACGTGGTCGTATAGCTCGGTCGCCCGAAACAGAATGACTCGTCCCGGGTAAAGCTGGGCTTGGAACTGGGCCGCCGCCCGTTGGCTCGCCGCCACTACCGCTTCCACCTCCGGAGTCAACGCTTCCTTCTGGTTCCGTGTCTCCTCCGGCGGAACATACCAGCGGCCCGGAGCAAACTTGTTGCTCAACAGCATTTGGAGATAAGCCAAACGCTGTCCCCGCGGCCGCCGCCAGAAGCGGCGCGCCACCACGCCAACCAACTCCGGCCAGGAACGCCGGCGACCGCCGTGTCCCAGCGTGCTGTCAAACAACACCACCGCCTCGACCCGCCGGCCAACCGCGGTCAAGCGCCGGGCCGTCTCAAAGGCCACTAATCCACCGAAGGAGTTTCCCGTCAGGCATAGCGCGCCCTGCGGATGCAGCCCATGGATCTGCCGCACGATATCGTCCGCCAGCTCTTCCACCCGGTCACAAGGCGTCGAACGACCGTCCAGTCCTGGAAGCTGGAGGGCGTCGAAGTAAGGCCGATATCGACCCACCACCTCGGCCAGGGACGGAGCCAGGAACTCGTATCCAAAGAGCCCCGGCACGAGGAAGAACGGCGCGCCCTCATCCTGCCCGCGAAAGGCCGTTGGCCGGACCGTCGGGGTTGACTCAGCCGAAACCGCCAGCAATGGGGCGAGCTGGGCCACCGTTGGATGCTGGAGAAGCTGGGCCAGGGTGACTGGACGCCGGAACTCGAGCTGCATCGCCGCCACCAGACGCAACGCCAGCAAGGAATGACCGCCCAGATCGAAGAAATCCCGATGAAGGCCCACCGCCGGTTGCCCCAGAACTCGTGCCCACACGGCGGCCAACCGTTTCTCCATCGGAGTGGGAGCCGCATCACTTGGGAGTGGCGCTTCGTCCGGCTCGGAGGCGGGTGCTGGCAACGCCCGACGATTGATCTTGCCGCTGGTCGTCAGGGGCAGGTGGTCGAGCCAGCTCCAACGGGTTGGAATCAGCCAGGAAGAGAGTCGCGTCACCAAAAATCGACGCAGGACCTCCGGTCCCGGGCGTTCGCTTCCGCCGGCCGTCAGATAAGCCACCAGCTCCGGGTCACGACCAGCGTCTTCCCGCACGACCACCACGGCCTGCTCGACGGTCGGATGGGTCCGGAGCACGGCTTCGATTTCTCCCGGTTCGATGCGATAGCCGCGAAGCTTTACCTGGAAATCACGCCGTCCGAGATACTGAAGGTTGCCATCCGGACGCCAACGCACACGGTCCCCGGTGCGATACCAGCGTTGGCCGGGTGAGGGAGCGAACGAAGGAACGACAAAGCTCTCGGCCGTTCGCCCCGGCTGCTCCCAATACCCGCGCGCCACCGCCCGGCCCCCAATCAGTAGTTCGCCCGGCAACCCGGGCGGCAACGGGCGAAGCGCGGCATCGACCACCGCCACCGCGGTGTTGGCCAGCGCCCGTCCGATATGCACATCGTTGTTTCCCGGGACCAGAGCCGTCCCGGTGGACCAGATGGTCGTTTCCGTGGGGCCGTACAAGTTGAGCAACGTTCCGGAAAGCATCGGCCCCAACTGCACCACCAGATCGGGCGGCAGGGGTTCACCGGTGAGAATCAAGGTCTGGAGCCCACGCAGAGCCGCCGGAGCCTCGGGATCGAGCAGCAGGGCGCGGGCGCGGGACGGCGTGCATTGAAAATGCGTGATGCCGTGACGCACCAACAGCCGGGGAATCGTCTCGTCCGCCGCGTCGCCCCGGAACAACACCAGGGTCTGCCCCTGTACCAGCGGCCACAGCAACTCAAACACCGAGATGTCAAACGTGTAGTGGGTCGTAGCGAGCCAACGGGCCTGAGGATGGGGCGGGATCAGTTCTTTGACCGCCTCAAACAGGCTGGCCACCTGCCGATGCTCGACCATCACTCCCTTGGACCTCCCGGTGGAACCGGAGGTGTAAATGAGGTAGGCCAAATGCTCCGGTTCTGCGACCGGCTCCAGCCAGTCACCTGACATCGCTTCGGCCGATTCCACGCTCAGCACCAGAGGACCGTCCGCGGGCAGTCGTGATTGCCACGCCGCCGTCGTCACCACCAGTCGCGGTTGGGCGTCCGCCAACAAGTGCGCCAGCCGTTCGGGTGGGACATCACCATCCAGGGGCACGTAACCGGCTCCCGCTTGCAGAGTACCCAGAATCGCCACCAGCATCGGCTCGGTACGCGGCAACAGCAGCGCCACGCGATCGTCGGGCTGCACCCCCGCCCCTCGCAGCCGACGAGCCAGGGATCCGACCTTATGCGCCAACTGACGGTAGGTCAGGACCCGATCTCCCACGATCAAGGCCGGATGCTCCGGACTGCGGGCGGCCTGGGCGGCGAACGGGCGGTCCAGCGTCTGTTCCTCTTCGTCCGTTCCCACCGGTCGCCGCAGCGTCAAAGCGGGAACGGTCTCCGCCAACAGCGGCACATCCCCCACGAGCCGGTGCGAATCGGCACTGAACCCGGCGAAAAACGGCTCCACCTGGCCGGCCAGCAGGCGCGCGGTTTCGGTGGAGAAACGGTCCGCGGCAAATTCCAGCTCCGCCCGCCATCCTCCGGCTCCGTCATCCGTCAGGAACAAGGTGAGGTCCACTTTGCTCGTACCGGTCTCCACCGGCATCGGCGACGAAGTCAATCCGGGCAGTTGCAGGTCCGGCCAAGTATCCTCCAGCAGGACGAACATCACATTGAACAGCGGCACTGACCCCGCGTCCCGGCGCGCTCGTCCCGCCGCGCGCACCATCTGGTCCAGGGGCAACGACCCATGGGCAAAGGCTTGGTGGACCGCCTCACGTACCGCGCCGACCGCCGACTCAACCGAGGTCGCCGGATCGACCGCGAGGCGAATCGGCAGCGTATTGAGGAAATAACCCGCCACGGCTTCCAAGCCCGGCTCCGACCGTTGCGCCAGCGGTGTTCCCACCACGAAGTCATCCTCGCCCGACCACCGTGCCAGTAACGCCTGGAACGCGCTCAAGGCCGTAACAAAGCCCGTCGTTCCCGCCTTTCGCGCCAGTTGCTCCAGGGTCTGACGCACGGCTGCGGAGAGCCGAAAAACCACCCTTCCACCGGCGCCCGTCGGACGGCCCGTTGCCGGCCGGTCGAACGGCAACTCCAGGTTTCCGGTGCTGCCCGCGAGCGATTCGCTCCAGAAGCGACGATCCACCTCCGCTTCGGGCCGTTCGAGCCGGGCCATCTGCCAGGCGGCAAAATCCGCAAACTGAACTGGAAGGGCCGGCAACGCGGGCACTTCGGTTCCCGGGGCGGCATAACCAGCCGCGAGGTCCTCCAACAGCCTTCGCAGCGACCACTCGTCAACGATCACATGGTGCAGCGTCAATTGCAGGATCTGCCCGGTATCGCCCAGCCGCCAACCACGCCACCGCCAGAGCGGCGCTCGTTCCAAAGCGAAAGGCGCCCGCGCTTCCTCCCGCAGTTCAGCCTCGAGCGCATCCGTTTTCACTACCCCTTCCTGCTCTTCCCAAGCGATCCGCCATGGACCCGATGCAACCACTTCCTGATGAGGCACGCCGTCCATCAGGACCAACCGCGTCCGCAGCACTTCGTGACGCTCGACCACGCGTTGCCACGCCGCTTCCAGCCGGGCGCGGTCCAACACTCCATCCAGCCGCCAGGCGAAAGAAACATGATAAGCAGCCGGATCCGGTCCCTGGTGATGCAAGTACCACAACCCCATCTGTTCGCCGGTCAACGGCAGCGGCTGGCCGCGCGGTATCGGAACAATGAGTGGCACCGGACTGAGCTTCTGAGCCTCGGTCACGCAGGCGGCCAGACCGGCCACCGTCGGATCGGACAGAAACTCCGCCAACGTCAGTGGCACCCCCCATCGCTCGCGAATCCGCGCCACCACCCGCAACGCGCGCAATGAATGCCCACCCAGATCCGCAAACCGATCATGTCGTCCCACCCCCGATCGCCCCAGCTCGCGCTGCCACAATCCAGCCAGTTCCACCTCCAACACCGTGCAGGGTTCTTCACGAGGATCCACGTTCAACGGCAACTCCCGGACCGGACCCGCCACGAGACGCGCCCGGTCCACCTTGCCGTTGACGGTCAAGGGCAGCGAATCCACCACTCCAAACCAATCCGGCAGCAGGTACGGTGGAAGCCGCTCCGCCAACGCCGCTCGCAGTGCGGACTGCGTCAGATCCGCATCCGGCGTCATCACCAGGTAGGCCACCAGTTCCGGCCAGCCATCGGCACCGGTCCGCGCCGCCACCGCGACCCGCTGGATTCCCGGCAGCGAGGCCAACGCTGACTCGACCTCTCCCGGTTCGATCCGGAAACCCCGAATCTTGATCTGGTCATCCAGGCGGCCCAGAAACTCGAAGTTTCCGTCCGGCCGTTCCCGTACCAAGTCACCCGACCGATACAGACGACCCGAGGAATCCAACGGGTCGGTGACGAACTTCTCCGCGCTCAGCTCCGGCCGGTTCAAATACCCATCCGCTATGGCCTCACCGCCAATGCATAGCTCCCCTGCCGTACCGGATAAAATGGGCTGCTGATGCTCGTCGAGAACCCGACAGACCGTGCGGGGCAACGGACGACCAATGGGAATCGACAAACCGAGCTCCTGGTCGCGGGGAATCAGATACGTACAGGTGAAGGTAGTCGCTTCGGTCGGTCCGTACCCGTTGATCAATCGGACCTCCGGCAGCGCGGCCAACGCCCGGCGAACATGCGGCACCGACAACGTTTCCCCACCCGTGAGCAGATGGCGAACCGGCGCCAGGATCGACGGATCCTCATCGATCACCTGATTGAACAGGCCGGCTGTAAGCCAAAGGCAGTCGATCTCCTGTTCACGGAGGACAGTTCGGAGTCCTTCCAGCGTGACCTTTTCTTCGGGATGGACCACGCAAGCCCCGCCATGCAGCAGCGCCCCCCAGAGTTCGAACGTGGAGGCGTCGAACGACAACGGAGCCAGCAACAGAAACCGCCGTTCCGGTCCCCACGGCAGGTAGTCCCCGGAACACAGGCGCAGAATCGCCCGTTGCGGCACCACGACGCCCTTGGGGTGGCCCGTGGACCCGGAAGTGAACATCACATACGCGGGTTGGCTCGAGGTATCGACTTCGGGGGGCGCGGACGGCCCATCGTCGTCGGAGTGGGGTACCCATTTCGGACACGTGAGCCCGCGGAGTGCGGCCGACTCCGGTTCGTTCGTAAGGACCAGGGTCAGGCCGGCATCCCGCGCCAGGAAAGCGATCCGTTCCTCGGGCCAGTCCGTTCCCAGCGGAACGTAAGTGGCTCCGCTGCGAAGGATCGCGAGGACGGCGCGGACATACGCGGCTGAACGACTCAGATGCAGGCCCACCATCGAACCCGGCCGGACCCCCTCCCGAATGAGCCGGTGGGCCAGCCGGTTGGCCTGAGCATTCAGATCGGCATAGGTGAGGGAAAGGGAACCCTCGACGACTGCCGGGCGGGCGCTGGAGGAGACAACTTGGAGGGAGAACGGTCGGAGAAGTCCACTGGACGAGGACGAACAGGGCATGAATGAAGCGCAAACATTGGGTCGGACTGGCTGCCGGACCGGAAGTCACCGGACCTAGAGGGAACTCTAGTGGCAGTTGCGTAGAGAACACAACCCTGGCGATGGCGGGGCGTATCTTGAGCACGGCTAATTCATGAAGGGATTTTGAGGTGGGGGTGCTTGGAAGTGAGAAAGCGGAGGCCGCGGCGATGGTGATCGGCGCTGAAGTAGCCCTGGAAGTCGGTGGTGGTTTTATGATCGGGCTTGGGGAACTGAGCTTTCCATTCCAGGAGGAGACTGTTGGCGAAGCGGCGCATGAGGCCAAAGAGGAGCAGGCTGTTGGGGTGGCGGACGCGGCAGCGGTCGTCGTTCTGGGAGACATCCAGGCGTTGGTGAAGTCCGTTTTCGATGCCCCAGGCCTGACGGTTGAGTTGGAGCCAGCGAAGGGCGTCGAGGCGGGCCGGTTCCAGACTGGTGATCAGGCAGACGTTCTCGGGAGAGTGGCCTTGGAGGTGGCGGCGCAGCCCGACATTAATAAAGGGACAGGTCA
>CAYYSX010000091.1:0-20384 GCA_964474315.1 uncultured Verrucomicrobiota bacterium
GGAATGACCCCGATCGATGCTCCTTGGGGTTCGGGGCAAGCTGGGACGAAGCGGCGTGGCGAAAGAAGTGCGCCTCGTGCCCTCGGCGGCTACGCGGCAGCCCCCATTCCGCAACCTTGCCGGATGAGTCAGGCCTCGGGAAGCTGGTCGCTTCTGAAGTTCCAGCGTCATTCCCGTGCCTCTTCCTGATCTCATCGAAATCCATCCGCCGTCCCGGAGTTCCCCGGCGGAAGCCACCATTCCCGGTTCCAAGAGCATCACCAACCGGGCCTTGGTGCTCGCCGCTCTCGCCCGCGGAACCATCACCCTGAACCATGCCCTGTGGAGCGAGGATACGGAAGTGATGGTCGAGTGCCTGCGGCGTCTGGGTTTCGCCGTCGCGGTCGCGCCCGATCCCGCCGAACCGGCCAACCGACATCTCCGCGTCACGGGGCAGGGCGGTCTCATGGTCTCCGGGGGTTCGCGTGAACGACCCCTCGAGCTCGTGGTGGGCAACGCCGGCACCGCGGCCCGGTTCCTCGCCGCCTTCGTTTGCCTCGGGCGCGGTTTCTATCGGCTCAGTGGGGTGCCACGGATGCATCAGCGTCCGCAGTCCGCGCTGCTGGAGGCCCTGCGGAGTTTGGGATATCGGGTGGAGGCTCCCGGGGACCACTTGCCCGCGCTGATCGAGGGAGCCGGACCCCGGCCCGGTCGGGTACGGGTGAGCGTGGAGCAGAGTTCCCAGTTCGCTTCGGCCCTGCTGCTGTCCGGTCGGGCTGGCGGATGGGACGTGGAGGTCACCGGCGCCAATCCCGAAGAGCTGCCCTACGTCGAAATGACCCGGCGTTTGGTGGCCGCCTTTCCCGAGAAAGACGGAGAGGTGGGGATTGAACCGGACGCCTCGAGCGGTAGTTATTTTTGGGCGGCGGGAGCGTTGTTAAAGGGGGCGATTCGGGTGCGGAACTGGCCGGTCAGCGGCTGGCAGATCGATGCCGAGTTCCCACGGTTTCTTATCCTTCCTGATTCAGTTTCCCGTGAACGTGACCTGGGGGACAGCATCATGACGGCCATGATCCTGGCGCCGTTTGCCGATCATCCGGTGCGTTTTACGGAGCTGGGCCGGCTGCGGGTGCAGGAATGCGAGCGCGTGGTGGCCATGCGCACGGAGTTGGCCCGCTGTGGAGTTCGGGTCAAGGAGGAGGGAGACACCCTGACGATTCATCCCGGACCGCTGCACGGGGCCACCATTGCCACCTACGACGACCATCGGATCGCCATGTGTTTTTCGACCCTGGGCTTGAAGGTACCCGGCCTCCGAATCGAGAATCCTTCCTGCGTGAAAAAGACGTTCCCCAACTTCTATCAAAAATTATGCGCCCTACCTCCGAACGGGTTGGGCGCGGACGTGCGTGACGCCCGCACCGGCCGAACTCTGTCAGGACCCGAACTGATACCCGCCTGATGTCGGCCTCCTTTGCCTCCACGGACAGTCGTCCGCTCAAGCTGCCCCAGGTGATCACCGTGGATGGCCCCAGTGCGTCGGGGAAGGGGACCCTGTCGCGTCGTTTGGCCCAGGATCTTGGTTATATCTACGTCGATTCCGGGGCCATGTACCGCACGCTGGCCTGGTGGGCGTTGCGCCAGGGGTTGGTGCTGGAGGCACCGCTGCCCAAGGCGGTCGAGCAGGCGGTGGTCAGGCTGTTGAAGAAATGGAAGGCCGAGATGTTGGTGGTGGACGGTCAAGCCTGGCTCCATGTGGACCGTTATTTTCCCGCCCAGGAGATCCGGAGTGACCACGTCGAACACGCGGTGCCGGTGATCGCACAGATTTCGCCAGTGCGCGACTGGATGGTGGCACGCCAGCGGGAGTGTGTGAGCCTGGGACCGTTGGTGATGGAAGGAAGGGACATCGGCACGGTTGTGTTTCCGCTGGCACCGGTAAAGTTCTTCCTGGAAGCCGATGAATCCGAACGTCAGAAGCGCATCGCCGGCCGGGGAGGCAACACCAGTGCCGCCCGTCGCGACCGCATGGACAGCACCCGGAAGAAGGGGGCATTGGTCCCTGCCCTCGACGCAATTCGTATCAACAACACCGGCCAGACCCCTGATGAAACCTACGAAATCATGCGCCGGCAGGCAGGCGAACGCCTCGGTCAGGCCTGAATTCCGCCGGCTATCAATCGTTGCGAACGTACGTGCGTGTAGCGTGCGGTGTCCTCACCGCACCACCGGCGTGCCAGCATCAAGTCGTGTGAAGTTGCTTTCGCAACGATTGATATTCCGGGGAATGGTGGCGCTCCTCCTCGGACTGTTCGTGGCGCCCGGAGCCGCAGTCCTGGGGGCTACGAACGAGGCGGCTCGCGTGGTGGTCCTGTACAACACCCGGGACCGTGATTCCCGCGACGTCGCGGAGTTTTACGCCCAGCAGCGAGGAATTCCTGATCATCACCTGATTGGGCTGACCTGTTCCCACGCCACTATTATTACCCGGAGCGATTACGAGAAGCAGGTGGCCGAGCCCCTGCGGGAGCAACTGGAGGCGCGCGGCTTGGCCAAATTTTCGGCGGACGTGGTTCCCTCCGCTGGCGATCAACTGGGAACGGTCCGGTATCGCCTGGCCAACAGCCGAATCCGGTATCTGGTGCCGGTGTTTGGCATGCCCTACCGCATCGCCCACGACACCAACCGCGTGGACAAGGCGTTGGAAAAGGTCCCAGCGCATATGCGGAACAATGGCGCGGCCCTCGACAACGAACTGATGCTGCTTCCCGCAGACGGTCTGTATTCGCTGTCCGGTCCGGCCAACAACCCGCTCCACGGAGCGACCAACTCGGCGGACCTGCACCCGGGGGCCGGCGTCTTCCTGGTGTCCCGGCTGGATGGCCCTTCGGCCGAACTGGCAAAGGGCCTGGTGACCAAGGCGATGCAGGCGGAGCGGGACGGTCTGTGGGGGCGCGCCTACTTCGACCTGCGGGGCCTTAAAAACGGAGCCTACAAGTTGGGGGACGAGTGGATCGGCAATGCGGCGTCCATTGCCCGAAACATGGGGTTTGACACCTACGTGGACAACAAACCGGCCACGCTGTCCGTGGGATTCCCCTTGAGCGAAGTGGCGTTGTACGCCGGTTGGTATGATGCCGAGGTTTCGGGTCCGTTCACCCTGCCGGTCGTGGAGTTTGCCCCCGGAGCCATCGCGTACCATTTACATTCGTTCTCGGCCTACAGTCCCCGCAATGCGAACAAGAACTGGGTCGGGCCCCTGGTCTCCCGGGGCGCCACCGTGACCATGGGATGCGTTGATGAACCGTTTCTGCAATTGACCCCCAATGTGGGGATCTTTTTCGCCCGGCTGGCCGTGGGCTTCAACGTGGCCGAGGCTTTTCTCGCCGCCACCCCCAGCCTGTCGTGGCAGAACATCTCGGTGGGCGACCCGCTCTACCGTCCGTTCCGGCCCAATCCACTGGAGCGAGGTCGCGAGATGAACCGCACCAACAGCCCGTTGCTGCCCTGGGCCCTGGTGCAGACGATCAACTTCCAACTGAACCAGGGCCGTTCGGTGGACGAAGCGATCAAGGCCCTGGAAGACCTGCCCGGAACCACCAGCAGTCCGGTCCTCTCCGAGCGCCTGGCGCGGTTGTACGAAGAGAAGTCGCGGATCCGACAGGCGATCACGTTCGGGCAATACGCCTTGGCGGCCGGAGGAACGCCTCAGCAGCGGGTTCGGTTGTTGCTGGATCTGGCGAAATGGCAGCGGACCCTGGACCGGTCCAGGGACGCCTTCGAGACCCTGGAACAATTTGCGCAGGAATTTCCCGGACATCCCCAACTTCTGGCCGCGCGACGTGATCAACTAAGTCACGCGCGCCGTTTGGACCTGGACGACGACGTCAGCCGGCTCCAGGCCGAGATCGAGCGGTTGACTCCGCCGCCTCCGGCTCCCAAGACCGAGCCGGGCAGCAGCCGTTGAAGGTGGCCGAAACCGACTGCCTTCCTTTGCGATCCGCCGCCATGCCTTCCCTCACGACCTCGCCGGCAACCGATCCCACCACGCTCTACCGCTACCGCGACGCGCTGTACGCGGAGGACCTGCTGATCGCGGCCCTCGTTCACTTTGACTTCTTTACCGTCCTGGCCGCCGAACCGCTGGACCTTGGGGAAGTGTGTCAGCGCTTCGGCGTCGCCGCGCGTCCGACGGAAGTCATGTTGACCTTGTTCGTGGCGATGGGACTGCTGGAGCGCGAGGGTGGACGGCACCGTCTGACGCCGGTGGCCCGGGAACATCTGGTGGCGACCTCACCCTGGTTTCTGGGGCCTTACTATGCGTCGCTCAAGGATCGACCGGTGGTGGCGGATTTGGTGCGCGTCCTGCAAAGCGACCGGCCGGCGGGGTGGGGAAGTCAGGCGGGACAGTTGGACTGGCATCGGGCGATGGAAGAACCGGAGTTCGCCGCCCGGTTTACCGAAGCCATGGATTGCCGCGGAGTGTTCCTGGCCCAGGCGTTGGCGAAGCATCTGCCACTCGACGGAGCGCGCTCGCTGCTCGACATCGCCGGCGGTTCCGGAATTTACGCGTGTTCGTTCTGCGAACATTTTTCCGGGCTGCAGGCTACCGTTCTCGAGAAGCCCCCGGTGGATCGCGTCGCGTCCGCCGCGATTGCCCGCCGCGGATTCGCCGACCGCGTTTCCGTGGTGGTAGGGGACATGCTGACCGATCCGCTTCCCACCGGACATGATGTTCATCTGTTCTCCAATGTGCTTCATGATTGGGATGTTCCCGTGGTTCGGGACTTGCTGGCACGTTCCTTCGCGGCGCTGCCCTCCGGAGGGCGATTGGTGATTCACGACGCTTTCCTGAACCGTGACAAGTCGGGCCCGCTTCATGTTGCCGAGTACTCAGTCATGCTCATGCATGCCACCCAAGGACGCTGTTATGGGTTGGGGGAACTGGAAGAGCTGCTGCGGGAGGCCGGCTTTATGGATGTTCAGGAATATCCCGGCGGCGCAGCGCGCGGCGGACTAGGGGCGCGACGACGGTCGTAAGCCGGGATGGCGCGCTACGCCGTCCCCGCCCGCCGGGCGGCCGCAGTTCCCAGTCAGTCGGGACTAATAGTTTTGTTGTCGGGTTTACCGACACTGAAGAAGGGTAGCTCAAGCGCAGAACCGACAAGTTTATCGGCGTGAGTGAGGACGACACCATAAAGATGGTTGAAGGGTTGAGGGAGAAATGACGATGCTGTCTAACAAGGCGGGCAAGCCAACGCCTCCGGGGTCACGCTTCGTGCTGTCGCTTCGCTCCTTGGCAAGAAGCGCACCACGGGTAGGCGGGGCTGCGCTGGGTCGTCCGACGTTGCTACGCACCCACTTGCGTTCGAAACCGCAAAACGGTAATCCTTTCCTATGACTGACAAGCAAGCCGTGATCGATGCCCTTAACAGGCTCCCGGAAGTCGCATCGCTCGAAGAAATTACCGAAGAGTTGCACATCATGGCGTCCATCCGCCGCGGACGTGCTGACATCGCTGCTGGCCGTTCCAAGAGCCATGAGGAGGTTGAGCGACTCGTTGATTCTTGGGCGACGGCATGGACTTCAAGGTAATCTGGTCCGACGCGGCGATTGCAGACCTCCAAGACATCTGCACCTACCTCGCCCGGCACGACCCGCAAGCAGCCCAACGGATGGGGCGAGGTGTTCTCGAACATGTTCGTATTCTCGCGTCGTTTCCGTTTATCGGCCCAACGTATCCACGCGGCTCACGCGGCTCCTTACGTGAGATTGTTTTCCGTTCTTACCGCATCTTCTATGACGTGTCTGAGTCGCTGCGTAGCGTCGAGGTTCTTCACGTCTGGCACGGTGCCCGTGAGGAACCGACGTTCTGAACGGCCTCCGCATAGCGGCTTCGTTCAACGAGGCGCTGGAGCCAACCGTCGCCACGCCAGTCCATTTCCGAGGTTGCGGAAGTCCGAACGCGCGGCGTGCGCCGCATCGGTCCTGTCGGTGGTTGTGGCTCGGATCGAGTGTTGGGAATAAATAATGACCTTCTTGATGCTCATTCCGGTTATTCTAGCCATTCCCTGGTCTCTGCCGCCCGATTGGGCTGCGAACTCGGAGGCCCCGGTTTCTCCCCACGGCTTCGGGTGGAGTCTGGAGATTTCTCGCGTTCCCGGTAGGCTCGCCGCGTGAAGCTGATCTCTTGGAACGTCAACGGTCTGCGGGCCGTGATCCGCAGGAATTTCCTCGAATTTCTGGAACACGAGCAGCCTGACCTCCTTTGTCTCCAGGAAACCAAGTGCTCGCCCGATGACGTCGAACAGCTTTGGCCTTCCACTTACCGGACCTACTGGAACTGCGCGGAGAAGAAGGGGTATTCCGGGACGGCCATTTTCAGCCGGCACACTCCGTTGAGCGTCACCCAGGGGATTCGCCGGACGGAACACGACCGCGAAGGACGGGTGCTGACCGCCGAGTTTCCGGAGTTCTTCCTGGTGAATGTGTATGTCCCCAATTCCCAACGGGAACTAACGCGTCTGTCCTACCGGCAACAGTGGGATGTGGACTTTCGCAACTACCTCAAGCGACTCGAACGGCGGAAGCCGGTGGTTTTTTGCGGCGATCTCAACGTCGCTCATACCGAGATCGACCTCGCCAACCCGAAGGCCAATGTGAAGAACCACGGATTCACCCCGGAGGAGCGCGCCGGATTCACCGCGCTGGTGCAGGCGGGCTTTGTGGACACCTTCCGCGAATTCGAAAAGGGCGGTGGACACTACACGTGGTGGAGCCCGATGAGCGGGGCCCGGGCGCGGAACGTGGGCTGGCGAATTGACTATTTCCTGATCAGCGCCGCGCTGCGTCCGCGCTTGAAGTCGGCGTTCATCCGTTCGGCGATTCTAGGTTCGGACCATTGTCCGGTCGGAATCGAACTGAGCTTCGCCGGATGAGAGCATGGAGTACCGCCTTTAGGCGGCGGAGCGGTCGGTTTCTCCAACTGGGCCGATCGTTTTCCCATGCGTCGGGACAAGGAACCTGTCCGCCGGCTCAAGCCGGGACTCCGAACGCTGACGGTCGCCCATCCCACGGACTCTTCAGGACTCTTCAGTAAGATCGAAGGCGCGAACTGTTCCTGTTGTACGAAACCATCATTAGATGGACCACGGAGGAGCGATGCACACGGAGGGGAAGAAAGTTCCAAATCCCAAGCTCCAAGCTCCAAAGAAATCTCAACGTCGAAGCTCCAAGGCACCGCCGTCCAGCTCCGTCTGTCCTTGGTTCCCACTTCCGCATTCAGCGTTCCGACTTCGTTCGGAGTTCCGCCTTTAGGCGGCGGAGCGGTCGGTTTCTCCAACTGGGCCGATCGTTTTCCCATGCGTCGGGACAAGGAACCTGTCCGCCGGCTCAAGCCGGGACTCCGAACGCTGACGGTCGCCCATCCCACTGACTTCTCATTGCCGCAACGAATCGAACCAGGCCTTGGTATCCAGGAGCGTCGGCTGGACACAATCGGAGTGAGTGGCGCCTGAGTTCGGATCGATCAGTTCCACTTGAGTGGCTCCGCGGGCGCGGAACGCATCGTAGGCCACCTGTGAGTTCGCTGGAATCACGTCCTGGTCGCCCGAACAGTGATACAAGCGCAACGGTGCCTTCGGAGTCCATTCGAGAAGATCATTATCCTGTAGCGCCGTCCGTAACGGATGGTCGGCTCCCGAGAGGAGCGCGTCTGCCAGAGCCGAATCGAGTGCCTCAAGCGGACTAGGCGGGAGGGCGGCATTGATGACACTACTACTGGTCAAGCCGTTGAAGAGCGGGGGAACCGTGGTGCTCCACGGCTGGCGGAGCAGATCACCCAAGGATTCGGCGATCGCATAGACATCCACGTAAGCCGCCAATAGATAGGGATAGTAGTAGGGATTGGGTACCGATCCGCCCTGCAGGATGCGGTCGAGCGTGACGCCGGAGAGGTCATAAGCACCGGCGCCCGCGGCACAGGCGGTGACCGCGAATTCATCCGCATGAGCCGTTTCCAGTTCCCGCAGGGCAGCCAGGGTGGCGTGTCCGCCCTGCGAATAACCGGCCAGGAATAGCTTGTCACTCAGGGCAATCCCGTTGGTGTCGCAGTAAGCGCGGGCGGCCCGCAGCAGGTCCACCACCGAGGTCGCTTCACTCCGGGCATGGTGGTAGGGATGAAATCCGGGAGAATCCCCCAGCCCGAGATAGTCCGGCAGGACCGCCGCATAGCCATACGTCGCAAAGGCCACGCCGAGGTAGCCTTCGGTGTTGAGCCGGGAGGGCACGTCGGATCGTTCCACGACCGTTCCATGCTGATAGCTAACCAACGGCAGCGGCGCCTCCACACCGACCGGCAGCGCCAGAGCGCCCGAAGCCATCGTCCGCAGGCCGTGGGCGTCCACTGTTTCGTATAGAAGCTTATAAAAATGGACATCCTTGTCGGCCGTGAGCGGATAGCCGGCCGTTTGAAAGACGAACTGGATTTGATCTCGGCTGAGCGCACTGACGAACTGGGCTGAAATCAGCCGCCCCCGCTCCGCGGGAACGGGAGCAAACGCCACGCGGTAGAAGCGGGATCCAGCTTCGACTCGCGGATCGATCAGGGTCCGGTTGGTACTGGGCCAGGCGGTGCCGGGCACGGTCCGCCAGACGTCCAGGCTAAACGAATCCCGGCTTTCCAAAGTAAACTCGAGTTCCGCCCCCTGGGCCTCCACTTCCAGGACGACTCCCATTCCTCCACGAACAGGCTGGGCCAGGGTCACCTCGGGCGGCTTGGCCCAGGTCGATGATAGCGCCGCGGCCAGGAGCCCAACCAACCCTATCCAACGCCTTAAATGAATCATGGAGGTCAAGAATCGCATTTCGATCCAATCCGGACAGTGATCAGGGCCGCGGGTCCAGCCGGAAAATCACAGGTGGGTTCCTCCCAGCTCCGCGATCCGCCGGAAGGCCGGCTCCGGAATGGGCATGACACTCAGCCGGGAGTGCCGGACCAGGAGAATGTCCTGAGTTACGGGGTCGGACTTCACTTGTTCCAGCGTGACTGGCTGGCGAAACGCCCGGTACGGGACCAGGTCCACACAGGACCAGTCGCCCTCGGTGGCGGTGGGATCCGGATAGGCCGTGCGCTGGACGCGGGCGCAGCCCACCACTTCTTTACCGACATTGCTGTGGTAATAAAGCACCAGGTCGCCGACCTGCATCGTCCGCAGATTATTTCGCGCCTGGTAATTTCGAACCCCGGTCCAGGCCGTCTTTCCCTCGGCGACCAGGGCCGACCAAGGGTAAGTTTCGGGTTCCTGTTTCACGAGCCAGAATTGAGCAGGCATGGCGAGGAGGGGTGAGGATGTTAGAGAAGCAACGATTGGAAGTCGGAGGTCGGGTCTGGGGCGGCTCAATTGCCAAAGACGCTGTGCAGGATGACCTCCTTGGTTTTCCAAAGGAGAGTCATGGTGAGGGCAATCGGCAACAGCAAAGCCATGACGAACAGCCAGGGGCGGGTGAATTCGAGCAGGAACCGGAGGCGGAGAATGGATTCCGGCGGTTCGGCCCAGTGGGGCAAGCCAAGCCAAAGCAACACTCCGGCCAGGATGCCCAACAGCAGGCGGGTGTTGAGGCGGGTGAAGAACAGCGTTTCCGAGCGCAGCGCCTGATCCGGCAACATCGCCGCCAGGCGCAGCAGGACCTCATTGAGCGCGATCAAAAAAAACACGCCCGTGAGCGACAGCAGCACCAAGCCGTGTCCGAAAAATCCTTCCTGGGGCACCCGGCTCCACCACACCGGCAGCGGCGACAAGGCCAGGAGCATGAGAGCGAGGAGCAAGGCCCGGTGACGGGCCGCGCTCCAAATCGCCTCGTGCGGCTGGAAATGACGGAATTGTATCAGTCCGAAAACCAGCAACACCGCCGCGACCAAGGGCGGAGCGTATCCGAACTGACGCCAGCCGAGGTCCAAGGCGGACGCGGTCGAGGCCAGGAGCATTCCCGGCACGGCCCAAAAAAGCAGCGTCAGACCCCGCACGACGCGGGCCAGTGAAGGAATGACGCTTCGTTGAGACATGGGGAAAACTCCAAGTTCAAAGTTCAAAGCTCAAAAGGCGGCGGTTCGGCGGAGGTAAGTCTGCGGAAGAGCACAATGGAGGCAGAACGAAACGGAACGACTGATTTCTGGTCTTGAGCTTGGAGCTTTGAATTTTCCCCGGACTTAGTGAATCGACAGATACGTGTAATCCTTAAGCCCACGTTCGTAATCATCGAGTAACCGCATGCCTTCCGTGGGCTTGAGCCGGTCGGTTTTGATCGCGGCATCCACCTGGGCCTTCATCTGCCGCTTGAGCTCGCTCTCCTCGTACTGCACAGCCCGCAGGGTTTCGATGATCATGTTGCCTTCGATCACTTCTTCGACGTAGTAGCCGGTCGGCTCGTCGGGCTCGAGGAACACGTGAATCTCGTTCACCCGGCCGAACAGGTTGTGCAAGTCGCCCATGATGTCCTGATAAGCGCCCATCAGGAAGAATCCCAGATAGTATGGCTCATGTCCGCCATTCTGCGGCTTCAGCTCATGCAACGGCAGGGTGTCGCGAACGTCCTGCAGATCGATGAACTTGTTGATCTGGCCGTCGGAGTCGCAGGTGATGTCCACCAGGGTGCCCTCGCGGGTCGGACGTTCATTCAGGCGGTCCAAGGGCATGATCGGGAAGAGCTGTCCCAAGGCCCAGTGGTCGAGCAGCGACTGGAAGACCGAGAAGTTGCAGAGGTACTGGTTGGCCAGGCTGTCCTCGAGATGACGGATTTCTTCGGGCACATAACTCTGGGTCTTGAAGTGTCGGACCACCGCTTCGCCGATCTCCCAGTACAGGTGTTCGATCTTGGCTTTGTCCCGCAAATCCAGAACGCCCAGCGTGAACATTTGGTGGGCGTCCTCCTTGCGCTCGAGGGCATCGTGGTAGGCCTCCAGCTTGTTCAAGCGGGCCAGGTGATCCCGGATGTCGAGCAACTCGCGGACGATTCGGTGTTCCTGGTCGCCAAAGGTGAAGTCGAATTCGGGCGGAGTCTTGTCGATGTGCCCGAAGACCTCGACCACGAGCACGCTGTGATGGGCGACTAGCGCGCGTCCGCTTTCGCTGACAATGTGCGGATGGGGAACATTCTCCTGGTTGCACACGTCGCCGAGGTAATAGACGACGTCATTCGTGTATTCCTGGAGGGAATAGTTGGTGGAGCTGTCGTAGGCGCTGCGGGACCCGTCGTAATCAACACCCAACCCACCTCCCACGTCTACGTACTCCACGGGGAAACCCAGCTTGTAAAGTTTCGCGTAGAGGCGGGCGGCTTCCTGCACCGCGCGTTTCACGGTGAGGATGTCGGGAACCTGGGAGCCGATGTGGAAGTGGAGCAGTTTGAAGCAGTGGGTGAGACCTTCGCGTTGGAGCAATTCCACGGCGGCGAGCAGTTCGGTGGTGCTTAACCCGAATTTGGCATTCTCACCGCCGCTTTCCGCCCACTTGCCCGCGCCCTTGCTCAACAGCCGCGCCCGAATGCCGATCAACGGTTCGACTCCCACGGATTTGGACACGTTGATGATCTGGCGCAGCTCCTCGATCTTCTCGACGACCATGATCACCGTCTTGCCGAGGCGGATGCCATGGAGACCGAGCTTGATGAACGCGGGATCCTTGTAGCCGTTGCAGATGATGAGGGAGCCGGGCTGATCCTGCAGGGCCATGCCGGCAAACAGCTCGGGCTTGGAACCCACCTCCAGGCCGAAGCCGAACGGCTTCCCGGCATCCAGGATCTCCTCCACCACTTCGCGGAGCTGGTTGACCTTGATCGGGAAGACGCCGCGGTAGGTCCCCTGGTAATTGAACTCGGTGATGCTGGCGCGGAAGGCCCCGTTGAGCGCCTGGACCCGGTGTCGGAGAATGTCCTGAAACCGGATCAACAGGGGAAACTTCAACCCGCGGGCCTTGGCGTCCTCGATGAGGTCGGTGAGATCCACCTCGACCCCGTTCTGCAGCGGCTTGGCCACGGCATGGCCTTCGTCGTTGATATCGAAATAACCGGCTCCCCAGCGGTCGATGTTGTAGAGCGTGCGGGCGGACTGGATCGTCCAGGGACCCGGGGTGCCGGTGGCCGACACGGAGTTGGCTTCAGTCATCTTTGGGCAGTCGAGCGGCGTGACTATACGAGGGGTCGTTCTGAATTCAACGCGCACGTTGACCAGGCGGAACGGAAGCGGAAAGGGAACGATGGGAGCGAGGGAAAAATATCCGCCGGAGACGGAATAGGAGCGGCTTCGTTTCCGGCGAAGTTGCAGGACTGGGCGCCCACGGCGTGGAGAAGTCAGCGTCTCTTGCTTCCCTTGAGCTACTGGGGAAACCGCAGGAGGGATGACCCACGGAAGGCATGGAGTTCCGCCTTTAGGCGGCGGAGCGGTTGGTTTCTCCAACCGGGCCGGTCGTTTTCCCATGCGTTGGGACAAGGAACCTGTCCACCGGCTGAAGCCGGGACTCCGTACGCCGGGCATCGTGAAATTTCGCTATGGGAAAGCGCTCGCCCGGAGCACCCGCGCCCGGCGTAGGCTTCCAGGAAATGAACTCATTACCTCTCATCTTCCCCTCCTTGTGTCTCCTGATTGCGTCCATCCTGCTGAATTCATCGAGCCGGGCTGACTCGGCTCCGCTAGTTCTCGTGGAATGGAATTTCAACGACCCTTCCTCCTTAAACCCCTCCACCGGAAACGGAACGTTGACGCTCCTGGGCGGCGTGGCCGCCACCAACTTCCTCGGCTCGGCCACCGATTCGGCGCAGCCCAATGGCGCCCTCAGCTTGAGCCGATTTCCCCCCAAGGGTCAGTCGCCACAAACCGCCGGTATCGAGCTGCGCGTGCCCACCTTCGGTCAGCGTCCGCTTGGCATCCGGTTCGAACTGCGGGCCTCGGGAACCGCCAGCCAGCGACTCCGGCTGCTGGCCGCGCCAGCCGAGGGAGACTTTCACGAGGCCGGATTTTACGACATTCCCCAAGAAAGTACGTTCGCCCGGGTTGAATTGAGCCTCGCAGAAATCCCGGAACTGGACGGCGCGAATGAGATTCTGGTCCGGATCGTGTCCGACTTCGGTGATTCCGGCGAGTACGTCGGGGTCAAGCCTAAGACGGATAGTTCGAACTCCTACAGTCCGGCCGGCACGTGGCGGATCGACCTGCTCGCGGTAACCGGCGAGGCGGCCGGAACTCCAGTGGAACCGATCGCCGTTCAGATTGCTGCCGGCGACGATGGTGTGGTCCTGAGCTGGCCGGAACATCCCGGACAGGTCTGCTCGGTCTGGCGTGCCGCCGGCCCGGAAGGCCCGTGGGATCAGGTCGCGAGTGGACTCTCCACGGCGAGGCATGCGGAGCCAGTGGAGGAGGGAGCGCGGTTCTTCCGGGTTACTTCGCCGTGACGTCCTCGATGACCCGGTCGAAGTCGGCGAAAACCCGTTCGACGGTAAACCGCCGTTCGACGGTCCGGGGTCCGGCTACGGCCCAGGCGGCCCGCTTCTGTGCGTTCCCCAGCAGCGCGGTCATCTGGGCGATGTAGGAATCGACTTTGCCGGGTTCGGCGAGTCCGGCATCCACGCCTTCGGTAACGATCTCGGGGACCCCCCCGGCGCGGGCGGCGATCACCGGCACACCCGCGGCCATGCCCTCGATGATCACGCGACCAAAGGGTTCGGGCTTGGTGGAGCAATGAAGCAACAGGTCCAATTGCGACAGAGTGGAGGCGATGTCGGGCTGGAAGGCGACGAAATGCACCCGGGACTCGAGCCGGTTCGCCCGCACATACTGTTTCAGGAGCGCTTCGAACGGAGCGTCCTCATTGAAGGCGCGTCCAATGACGGCGAACCGGCCTGGCCGGCCCTGTGCGGCCCAAGCTTGAGCCAGTCGCAGAAAGAAATCCTGCCCCTTCCAGGGCGTGATCCGGCCCACCAAACCAATCAGCGGTTCCTGAGTTCCCAACTTCAATTGCTCGCGGAGCAGAGTGGAGGTCGAGCGCCGGTAACGGCTGAGCGGGATGCCATTGTGAATGGGGGTGATGGATCCGGCGGGAACGCCCTCGCGGACCAGCGCGGCTCGGGCAAAATCGGAAACGGGAAGGAGCCGGGTAGCTAGATGACGGGCTTTGTTGACGAAGACGCGCCGGACCGGCCAACTGAAGAAGTCGGGCGAGACGATGTCATTCACCCACCAAAGACTTGGGACGGACGAAAGTCGGGCCGCGGCGCCGGCAGCAAAATGGTCCTTGTTGGTGCAGGAAATGACCGCGTCAGGACGGAATCCGGCGATGATGGCGCGGAGTCGGGTGGCGGCCACCTGTAGTTCTCGCCAGGCGCGGATTTTGGCCAAGGGATTGAACCGCTGGCCGACGATGCGGAGTTCATTGAGCACGGGAGCGAACCCGTAGGCGTGTCGGGTCACGGGCAGCCGGGCCAGGGCTGTTTCCAGAGGGCTTCCTGGAGGACAGGCCACCTGGGCCTCCCAGCGTTGACGCACCTCCTCCAGAGCCAGGAGTTCCAGGAGGTTGATCTCGGCTCCGCCCAGCACCTTGCTGACGTGATTTACGAAAAGAATGCGTCGTTGTTTGGCCATCCGGCGCACCCAAGATGAAGGTCGATTGGCAGGCTGACGACTCTGGAAATCGCTGCCAACGAGTGGATGCTCCAAGACCCAGGCTCCAAATCTCAAAGAAGCTCCAAGTTCCCCGGCTGGGCCGCGCCCTTCAGCAACGATGTTTCACCGTCGGGTGAGGCGGGCTAAAGTCCGTTCCCACCGCAGTCCCGGTCAGGACGAATTCAAGATACGCCCGGCCTACCCTTCCGGTTGGACAGCCGGTCCTCTGACCGACAAGCTCGACCGTAATCCGTCCATCATGAATTCACGAACGCTCGAAGCCGTAGCCCCGGAGGGAGCGCTGGTCACCGTCGAACAGGTCCGCGACCTCGTCGGGCGATCCTGCCCGGCGTCCGACTATCGAGGCAAAAAAGTTCTCCTCATCATTCCCGATGGCACTCGCACCGCCCCGATCGGGATGATGTTCAGGGCGCTGTTCGACCAGATTGGGACCGTTACCGCCGCGTTCGACATTCTGATCGCCCTGGGGACCCATCCCCCCATGCCGGAGGAAGCCATTTGCCGACGGCTGGAGATTACCTCCGACGAGCGGCACCAGCTCTATTCCAAGGTGCGCTTCTTCAATCACGAGTGGGACAATCCGGACGCTCTCCGTTCGCTGGGGGTAATTCCCGCGGATGAAATCCGCCGGCTGTCGGGAGGCCTCTTTGCCATGGATGTTCCAGTCAGCATCAATGCCCGGGTTTTCGACTACGATGAAGTGATGATCGTGGGCCCCGTGTTTCCGCACGAGGTGGTTGGGATGAGTGGCGGCAACAAATACCTGTTCCCGGGAGTGGGCGGACCGGAGATCCTCAATTTCTTCCATTGGCTGGGCGCGGTCGTCACCAACCTGGGGATCATCGGCAATGCCCACACCCCGGTGCGGGCGGTCGTGGATCGCGCCGGCGCGTTGGTCCAGGTCCCCAAGAAATGCTTTGCGCTGGTGGCCAAGGGTGCCGGCGCGGTCGGCGTGTTCGCCGGATCCCCGGAAGGGGCCTGGGCGCGCGCGGCTGAACTATCCGCCCGCCATCACATCGTGTGGAAAGACCATCCCTTTCATACCATCCTCTCTTGCGCGTCCTCCATGTACGACGAGCTCTGGGTGGGGGCCAAGGCCATGTACAAACTCGAGCCGGTGCTGGCCGAAGGGGGCGAACTGATCATCTACGCTCCCCACTTGAAGGAGGTCAGCCTGGTGCATGGCCGCTTCATTCGACAGGTCGGCTACCATTGCCGGGACTATTTTCTGAAGCAATGGGATCAGTTCCAGCATCTGCCCTGGGGGACCCTGGCTCATTGCACTCATGTGTTCGGCGGCGGTACGTATGAGAACGGCGTCGAGACCCCACGAGCTCGCGTGACCCTGGCCACCGGCATCCCGGAAGACATCTGCCGCGAGATCAACCTGGGCTACCGCGACTGGCGAAGCCTCCGGGTCGAAGACTACGCCGGCCGGGAGGAGGAAGGGGTGCTGCTGGTGCCCAAGGCGGGCGAGCAGTTGTACAAGCTGCGTTCCGCGGAGCGTTGACAACGCCAACTCCCGGAACGGACAGTGTAGGCGAGATGCCTGAAGATCCTCCTCGCCAGTTCGACACGTTGCGAGAGGCGTTCGCGGCCGTGTATCGGTGTACCGAGACGGACTTCGATCACCGGGTGTTCTGGAAAGGTCTCTACCGGCATGCCTGGCTGCCGGCGCACTGGATGTGGTGGGCCGAGCGGGAGTTTTTCCAGACGGACATCGAAGCGATCCACGCCTTGGGGTTTGTCCGTTGTGAAGCGGATCTGGAGCGCGCGATCGACGACCTGGAGAATCAGGGCTTGGTGGAACGAAGCATCCGCCGCGGACGCCTGATGATCCGGTTGTCGCCCTCCCGCCTGATCGCCGTGCTGCGTCCGTTGCTCCCCCTGCTTCGACCGCTAGCCGGAGAGGCGCCGGAAACGTTCGCGGTGCGGGCCTCCGCCCATGCGCCAGGCGCCGCTGCACCCCGGACTTCCCGGGCGCTTCCGCCGGACCGGGCGCAAGGGGGAGCCCACGCGTTGCGGACGCTGAAGCGTCTGCATGCCGAGATCGTCGCGGGCCGAAATCTGGACGCGGCACTGGCCGCCGCGGACCTGACCCGCGCCGAAGCCCAGGCGGCTCTGGCCAGAGTTTCTGCGGACCGCCCTGAACTGGAATGGCTGCGAGGCTATCTCGCCGACCTGGCCGAATTGGAACAACTCCGGGGAGGGCGAAGAGAACCTCGCCACTGACGGATCATTCCGCCGAGTTGGGGATCTTATATAATACCAGTTTTTGTGAGTAGTAAGTGTTGAATATGGGACCTGGGAACCACTTCCTACTCCGTCTCATTCACCGTCAGCCACATCTGTCCGCGCAGGGGCTTCCCGCCGTCCGCCGCATCCACGTTGTACTTCAGCTCCATCTGCATGGCCGGCTTCAACCCGGGAATTCCGAGAAACACCGTTCGGCCGTTGGGCTGCAGCCGGGCGGATTCGATGGCCACTTCGTCGCGTCCCTCGCGGTTCGTTTGGGTTACCGACCACTCCTTGGAACCGTAGGCTTCGGCATAACGATAATTCCATTGCTTCAGGCTATAGCTTCCCGGGTCTTCCGCCGTGCCTCGGTCGAGAGGCTGAGAGAACGTTAGCTCCAGGCCGTCGGGCCGAACGTGAAAACCCACCGGCAGCGCCACGCGTTGGCCGGTGAAGCGAACGCGGTGCAGGGCGCCATCCTTCACCGCGCTGGTCTGCCAGCCGGTACTGCCGGCGACGAAAAGAGAACCGTCGCGGGGATCGAACGAGCCGCGGTTCGGACCGCTGAGGAACTTTGCGGGGAGCGGAACCACCGCCCCTTGACGCGCGGGGGATTCCGAGCCTCCCGTGTCGCGCAGGACCAGCATCATTCCACAACGGCCCCAGAGTAGGTGCAGCATCTGTCCGCCGAGCGGACCCCACTGGCCGGACGGCACCCACACTTGGGAGCCGCTGGAGTTGTCCACGCCATGCGGAATCCAGCACATCGGCGAGTCGAATCCCAGGGGGCGGGAATCGGACGGCTTCGGCCCGCCATAGCCGTAGTAACCGCCGGGACGGATCTCCGCGATGAACGAGGAGGGCGTCCAATTGCCTTGCTGCGGGGCGACCGTCACCACGCGTCCGTCCGGGCTCGCACCCATGCCGTTCGGATTGCGGAAGCCGGTGGCCAGCGTCTCCTGATGGCGGCCATCCGCGGCCACCCGGTGAACCCCGCGCGGATCGACATAGAAGAAGTTTCCTGCGGTATCTGTTTCCAGGCAGGTAACGTAATCGTGTCCTCCGGTCGAAGTATCGATGCCGGCAAAGAAGCTCTCATAGAAGTCGGCTTCCCCGTCCTGGTTCTCGTCGTGCAGGCGCGTGATACGGTCGCGTCCGAGCACGAACACCTCGCCGTCGCGTACCTTCAACCCGAGCGGTTGGAACAAACCGGTGGCAAAGCGCTGCCAGCGCAGCTCGCGCAGGGAATCGTCGATGCCCGTCACCCGCCACACGTCGCCGTGAAGGGTGCAGACGTAGGCCGCTCCGTCGGGACCGAGATCCACGCCGGAGGCAAACAACAGCGCCTTCCAGGGGTTGTCGTAAGGCAGGGTCAGTGTGTCCACCGCCAGGAAGTCGGTGTCGGGACCGCGCTGGCCGCGGGTGGTGAGCACGGACCAGCGGGACGCACGATGGTTCAGCAATTCTTCCGGGTCGGCGGCCGGGTTCACGGTCGCGGCCCACGCCTGGAAGGCCGCCAACTGGTTCGTGTCACCGCGCCAGAGTCGGAGCTCCAGCCGCACCGGTTCCGCGGAGGGTTCCAGCGTCATCAATTTCATTCCTCCTCCGTCACCGACGTGGCTGCCGGTGGATCGGACCGGGTGCCCGGAGATGGCCAGTGCCGAAACGGTATGGCCCTCCGAGTTGGACGAAAGGGTTCGCGATTCATGGGTTCGAGAGGTGTTGGCGCCCGTGTCCGTCACGGTCTCCCGGTGGGTGGTGTGGGTGGACAGATTGGTTCCTCGGAGATGACCGGCCGCGAGAAACTGGATGGGCTCGCGATGACGGTCGATCCACAAGCCCCGAACCAAGACCGGTCCGGCCGGAGAGTGTTCGACGAACGGAGCCTCCAGGATTCGCGCGTCGCCGATCCGGTATTCCAGGACCGTCCCGCTGTCGGTTGGATGCAGACCCCGGAAATGAAAACGGGAGGACTCGGGGGTATGGCTGGGAAGGGAACTCACCGCCGTGAACTGCAACGTGCCGGCCGGCTTGGGCATTCCGATCAAGCCGAACCGCGTGGGATCGAACTCGAGAAAGCCGTCCGTCCAAAACGCGCGGACGGCGCCGGTGGCCGTGTCGTAGGCGACGGCCGCTTCGTTGCTCTCACCGAGTTTCACAGTGAGTCCCTTGGCGATCGTTTCCTTCTTGGACACCTGAAGATTCGACGCCAAGAACGGCCCGACGTCCGTCTCCTGCCAACGGTTATCCACCCAGTCCTTTTCCTCTTGTGAACCTGGTTCCCGACCGGAGGAAGGGGGTTCGCCGGCGGCGCGGTTCGCCGGGGAAGAAGCCGTCCCTTCGCGGAGGCTCAGGGAGCCGAGAGCCTGCGAGAGGGAGGCCGGACGTGAGGTTCGCACGGCAGGAGATCCTGGTGGCGGATCCGTTAAGGGGGCGAGCCGCTCCAGTCCGGCCAGTTCCTGGCGCAGCTTCACTTCGGCGTCGTCGTCGGTGTGGCCGATGAGGCCCACGGGCCCGTTCCAGCCACTGACCCGCACGGCCTGCAACAGGCGCAGTTCCTCATCGCCGGTTCCGAGCGGAATGATCTTTTTCCCAATTCGGTCGCCGTCCCGGACCATTCCGTTGAGGTTTAGGGCGAGCAGATGTGGTTGGAGGATGCGGAACTGTTCAGGGAAATCGTCGATATGGGCGTGGGCGTGATGGAAATTGTACACCGCGCCGACGTTGGTGTGACCCGCCGCGCGAAGCTGGGTGATGACGGCCACCTGGTGCGTTGGCTCGCCAAACCAGCCGAGGTGATTGTAGAGGGCGACGCGACTGCCCAACCGGGCCGCTGCGGCGCAAATAGGATCGAGGGTCGTTACGGCGCGGTCGATCTTCTCCGCGAGCCGGGTCGGATCGGATTCGGGCTCGGTCCCCATGGTCACCCAGAGTTGGGGATTGAGGCGATGCCGTTCGAGGCAAGCGAGGATGGCCTTCGCCTCGTCATTCAACGCGGCGGGAAACCACCACGCGGTCAGTTCGATCCCGTGCCGGCGGAGAGCGGCTACCTCGGCATCGAAGGTGGGGATATGCTCCGGGCGCCAATCATAGGCCAGTCGTCGGATTCCGAGCCGAGACAGCATCTCCGCGCGTTCCTCGGGCCCGCGCTTCTGGGAATCGAAGGGCACGATGCACCAAGCCACGAGGTTGGTCCGGGCGAAGAGACCTTCGGCCGGCAGATCGGCCCGGAGCGGCAACGGGAGCCGGAACAGAAGCACGGCGTACAGAATGAACGAGAGACGGTACATGGTCGTTGGACCGCAGGATGCCGAGGAGGGGGAAAGCTCCAAGTTCCAAACGAGGCGGGGACAGGGGCGAAAGCTCCAAAAGCCAAAACCCAAGCTCCAAAGAAGCTCCAAGCTTCAAGCTTCCGGATCCCGTCCGGACCCCGCAGCGAAGCAAGCGTTGGGGCACAGCGCTTCGGTCGTCCTTGCCCGTCAAGCGGCATCACCCATCT
>CAYYSX010000092.1:0-4709 GCA_964474315.1 uncultured Verrucomicrobiota bacterium
CAGCGCGCGACGGTGGATGACCCTTGGCTCACGCCGGTCAACCTGGGCCCGCGGGTCAATCAGGGCACTTGGTCGGGGTTCCCCTACGAATCCTCGTCCGGTCTTCATTTGCTCTTCTATTCCGACCGACCCGGAGGCCAGGGCGGATTTGACTTATGGATGTCGGCTCGCGCTTCCGTGGATGATGCCTGGGCAGCCCCGATCAACCTCGGGCCCCAGGTTAACGGTCCCTACATGGACGTCTCTCCCTGTGTCTCCGCCGATTTCCCCGCCTTGGGTTCCTACCTGCTGTTCGCCCGGAATGACCTGAATGGCTGGAACCGGCGCTTCAAGATCTACCAGGCGGTGGTGATTCCGAACCTGACCGTGCTGCGATCCACTTCGCTTGAGGGTCCCTGGCGCCCGATGAACGCTTCGTTTATGCCGACGTCGGAGAATACGATTCTGGTGGACGGACCGTTGCCTCCCAGCTTGCCACAGTCCTTCTATCGCGTGATCCTGAACAGCGATACCGGGAGCGTCCAGATCCTGTCCGCCGAGCCAGCCGGCGCGCGTTTGCTAATGCGGCTCCGTTGGGTTTTGTAGGGCGCCTGATCTTTAGTGGTGTGCAGAGGACCAGTGACCTGGCACTGGGTCCTGTTACAGAAGGAAACGAAGAGCCAAAGGGGGAGCGAAGGACACCGGTCGGATGAACTTCTGCCGGGGGGGGAGTCCCTGGTGTTGGCCCAAGTCAGCCGAAGTCTCATTCCCTTCGTTGTCTTCTGTTCATTCCTATTGCCGCATTTAGGTGGCCCGTTTGGGGAGCGTGCCCGCCTCGGGTGCCGTGGCGGGTCGAAAGAGCTGGGGTGTGAGTCCGCTCGACGGTGGGGCAAAGAAGGGGAACCTCACCAGGGGGAGGAGTACACCATGGGCGGGGGCGCCCGGGGCCATCGGCGGGGCTGATCGCGAAGTGATCCGTCGTGATTTTAGTTCCATTGTTCCGACGGCAGCACCCGAGGCGGGCGCGCTCCCCGTTCGAGCGGGCGAGCCGCCCGCGCTCCCGTCTCCGGTCAGAAGGCCCCATTCGCGGACCGCTGACCTGGCGCTTGTTCACCCTCTTTCCAAAGAATTTCCGCGTCGAGGTTACCGAGAATGCAGAAATAAATTCGGGACACGCCGAACGCGAGGGGATGGGTCAACCACAAGGAACGCGGAGAACCCCAGGAAGAGAAACGACCCCCGGTACCGGTGTTCGAAGGTCTGCCCGGTGTGGTCTTTGGGCTCGTTGTGGTTGAGCCTCGCTCGATCACGGGATCGGGATTTTCTCCGGACTCGCCCTGAGAAAGCGACCGAGATCGCGGTCGGTCCCTCGTACGGCCGCCGGTTTCCGAGGAAAAATCCAGCGTGGAACGCTCCGCGAGATCTCAAGCGTATTGGACTCGAACCAGCGCCAGGTCTCGGCATGGCCATCGGCAAAACTGATCGTGCCAGCATCGCCGTGCCGGGTGGCGGGAAAGCTACCCCAGGTCCAAGGCGAAACATAGTCAATGTTTGGGTGGTAGAGCGCAAAGACCGCAATCGTGGTGCTATTCTCGTGCTCGTCCACGTACACAAAGGCTTGGCTCGGGCCGGGATTTCGTATGTCGCCCAGACGGTGCCAGGCTTGGCGGTACCATGGGCTGCTTCGGTCGGGATGGAGCCCCATGTACGCACTGACCGAGTAGCTCCGCGTTCGCGCGACCTTGCGCTGATCCCGGACGGTTGACCGGTCGGCCGGGCAGCGATAGGAGTCCAAGCCCGTGATGTACTTAAAGGAAAGGCTCCGCCGAATGTTCGTGGGGGTGGCATCCACCCAGGCGTTGCCGACAATCCACGAGTCCGGTGTGGCCCGAAAATCGTAACGGTCTTCTTGACGGAGAATTGAGCCGATGGCCGTGCTGGGCGGCAAGGCATCGTTGTATTCGCTACAATACATCAGCCAGCCGGCCTGTTGCTGTTTGAGGTTGTTCAGGCACGCAACTCCCTGCGCCTTGCTCTTCGCCCGGCCCAAGGCTGGCAACAGCAGCCCGGCCAGGATCGCAATCATGGCGATGACGACGAGCAACTCGATCAGGGTGAAGGCGGTCTTCCGCCGAACGGCGCTGGCGAGGTCATGTTTCATCACTCTGTATCAAAGCAGATACGGCCAAAGGTTACGGCGGCACGCGGAAATTCGTAGCGGCGAGGAACGCGCCCAGGGAAGAGGGAAGAGCGACGCCATCGCCTTGGAGTGCGCCGGCCGAGCGGAGCGGCGACGGCGGTCTCGTAGCAACCGGATGCGCGTGGAGTTACCCAACCCGCCTCCCGCGAATCGGCGGACGGCAAAGCGGGCGCTTCCGCCTTCGTCCAACTTCGGCGCGACATCCCGCTTCCGACGGCGCTCCCAAGCGGGGTCGCGAGCCGGCGGCCGCCCCCATCCTCGGAGGGGATGGAGAGGTTTGAACTCATCGGATTCCTTTCGTAATCGTGCTGGTCTCCGCCGCGTCGATTTCGTCGATCAACGGCGCTTGGAAGAGGCGCACGAAGTGGCCAGGAAAGCCCACGTAGCCCAGTGCCAAGGTCCGCCCGTCCGGCGAGAAACATAGGCCCCGAAATACTCCCCGATCCATCGGCAGGCTGGCGACTTGCTGTTCCGTGGCCACATTCCACAACTTCACCGCCTCGTAGCCGCCGACAGCCAGGGTCCTACCATCCGGTGAGAAGGCGAGATCAACGATGGTGGTCACGTGGCTTCTTAGTGGGTCATGGCGCTGTCCGGAGGGCAGGTCCCAGATAAAGACGCCGCTGTTGCCCGCGCTGGCCAGCAGCCGCCCGTCCGGTGAAAAGTCAATGGTGGTCACATCTCGTCCGAGAGAGAGCAGAGAGTTTAGCCGTTTCTTCGACTTCAAGTCCCACCGGACCACGTCGCCAAATCGATCAGCAGGCCAGCAGCCAGCCACGAGCACTTGCCCATCGGGCGAGAACTCCAGTCGGGACACCGCCCTGACGGCCTCGGGGTCCTCAGACAACTTGGCTGATCGCGACGGCGCGCCCACGATCCCAGTGTCTTCATTCAAATTGAATGACGCCAACTCCTCGTGAGTTTGAGTCCTCCACAGATGCACCTGCCCCTGGCTGTCGCCCGTCGCCAAAAGGTCACCGTCGGGTGAAAAGCTCACAACGGTGATTTCGTTCGTGTCGTGTTGCCAAGTCGCCGTCCGCTCACTGGTGGCCAGGTTCCACAGCTCGATCGTTCCCTCGGATCGTCCCAGCGCTCCGAGGGGTTGGTCCCCAAACACGTCGTAAGGTTTGCCGAGCAGATCCAGGCGGATGGGAGGGTTGGTGGGCACTTCGACGGTCGAATGCGAATTCGCCGGTCCGAGGAGGTGCCAGCGATAGTCACCTTCGTGGGGTGCGAGCACCAGCGTGCGGCTGTCCGGCGTGAAACCCGCGATCAGGCTTCCGTGGGCAACCGGCTGGAAGACTCACGGGCCATGCCATCCCATAGCTTGGCGGTATTACCGCTCGCGGTGGCCAGCAGGCGGCCGTCCGGAGTTATTGAAGAAGCCCAGGCAACGCCCGAATCACCACGAAACTGTTTCAGCTGGCGACAACTCCGCCAGGACCAACGGCGAGCCCAGACGGATAGACATACGTGCCGCCCGAACCGGCAAAGCGCTTCTCCCAGAGTACCGCTCCATCGATCGATGCGTATTTGGCGGTGTAGTAGTCGGAATCCGAATTCGGAGCCCCTTCGCCATCTATGTATCCAGCTACCAACACGTTCCCGTCAGCGTCCAGCGTCATCGCCTTACCGCCGGAATGGTGCCCCCCCGAGCGCCGATCCCACAATAATGCACCATCCGCGGCGGCATACTTGGCCGTGTAGAAGTCGCCGACCATTTCTCCTTGAGGCCCGGTATATGTCGTTCCGGTAACGATGACGTCGCCGTCACCGTCAATCACGATCCCCGAAGCCTCGTTGTAGCTGAAGCTCGCGGAGCCGCGGTGGCGCCCTTCCCACAGCAACCGGCCGTCCGAGCTAAGTTTGGCGGTGTAGTACTCTGAACCCCATCCAGAACCCTGAAACCGACCCGTCACCACCACATTTCCGTTGGCATCCAACTTCATATCCCGTCCTGCACCTTCCAGTCGGGTTGCCCAGACGATGGCTCCATCCTCCGCCGCGTATTTCGCCACGAAACGGCCTCCCGTCACAAAGACATCCCCTTGACGATCGGTCAGGACAGCCCAGCCCTCACCGCCGACGTCGTCCTGCGGCCTCTTGAAACGTTGCTCCCACAGCAATTCTCCGGTGGCCGCATATTTGGCCGTATAGTCGCCGATCGAGTCGCCACCGGTAACCACCACATTCCCGACTCGATCTAGCGCAACGGCCCGCCCGCTCGATTCGTAGTCGGCGGACCCCTCAAATCGTTGCTGCCAAAGCAACGCACCGTCGGCAGCCGCATACTTGGCCGTATAGAAATCCGCCTGGCTGAGCCCACCGTAAGATTCTCCCGTCATAAAGACGTTTCCGGTGGCATCCGCGGTGACAGCTCGGGCCATATCGAACCCGTCGCCTGGCCCATTGTAGGATTGCTCCCACAGCACTCGGCCATCCGCTGCCGCGTATTTTGCAGTGTAACAGTCACTATAATAGACCACCAAATCGCCGATGGTGAAAAACCATGAAGCAAGCCCGGCGACGA
>CAYYSX010000092.1:4809-20237 GCA_964474315.1 uncultured Verrucomicrobiota bacterium
ACATTGCCATGGCCGTCCACGGCCAGCGCCCGCCCCTCGCGGTCGGAGGCAGTCTGTTCCCAACGTAGCGCGCCATCCTGGCCGGCATATTTGGTGATGTAATAGCGGGCAGGGCCTTCCGAATAGGAACGTCCGGCGATCACAACGTCACCTTGGGCATCCACCGCCAACGCATGGACGGTGTCTTCATGCGTTATTGCTTCGCGGACCCGGCGTTTGTCCCAGAGTAAGGTTCCGTCCGTCGCTGAGTATTTGGCGACATAGGAGGCGGCTCCGTTGCCTTCCAAGACTGTTGTGGCAAGAAAAACATCGCCGTCGCTGTCCAAGACTAGGAATCTAGGCGGCTCACATCACTATGAAAAAGCAACTCACATACATTGCACCACTCAAGGCCGGAATTGTTCTCGCGGCTCTCTACGGCATCTTGTCGCTTATTTTTGTGCCCTTCTTTCTGCTCGCCGCTGTGTTTGGCGGTAAATCGGGAGGCGCTACGCCTGCTGTTTTTGGGGTGGGCTTCGCTATTCTGATGCCCGTCCTTTATGCGGTCGCCGGATTCATTGGAGGAATCATCGCAGCGGCTCTGTATAATTTGATCGCCAAGTGGACAGGCGGCTTTGAGTTTGAGGTTCGTGATGTCGCATCGGCAGCGCCTAACCATGCGTGTTAGCATGATTAGTTTGTGGAAGATGCACCGATGGGCGGTGTTTCTTTACACCGATTTTGCAGTCGTCACCCAGGTTTTGGTTTTCGCGATGGGCGTTGGGAATTTCACAGCGATTCTGTGCCGGCACAGCTTCAGAAGGTCGAGCACGCCTTGCTTTGTTGGCTCGGTATCGTCAATCCCAATGAACGAATCGCCTAACCAGTAAACGTTCGGCAAAAATCCACAATGGTCGTGAGCCAGCTCTTCAGACTACCCGACGCGGTCAAGCGAGACCCAGCTATCGCCGCTTGGCTGGAAGAGCACCAGGGTGAATTGGGCACCCTTGCGAAGCGCTGGTTTGAGGCCATGCGAAAGTGCGGAGACGATGTGCGAGAGATGCTGCATGATGGCCACCCGACGGCATGCGTAGGGAACGCAGCATTTGCCTACGTCAATGCCTTCAGAGCACACGTGAATGTCGGATTCTTTCGGGGTGCTGAGATTTCCGATCCGGACGGTCTGTTGGAGGGCACCGGGAAGTTCATGCGTCACGTGAAGCTTAAGCCCGAATCCGGCATCGACACTACGGCTCTAATCAAGCTAATCCGCATCGCCTACGTCGATATAAAAGATCGCGTGCAAGCAGAGTTGCACCGTGCAGGCTCAAACGGCCCGTCCAATGGAAAATGAGCCGAACAAGGCGCCAGATGGCGTCGTGGCTCATAGCGGGCCACAGGCCGACGTTGTTCGCGGGGCTATCGAAGCGTGTCAACTTGAGGCTCGTGAGCCGACTGGAGTTCGGCTCGGGGGCGGTGGCGATGCGGTATGAGCCGAGAAGGTAGCCATTGGGATGAGGAGACGCAGCCTAAGATCGCTGCAGCGCGGCGGGAGTCCCGCTGGCCAACACCTGAACCCACCCGAGGGATTAGCCTCGGTCCAAGCGACGTTATCCCCTCCCAAAAGGTCAGATGAATTAGTCGTGCAACGGCCCGGCTCCAGGGGGGGCCTGAACGCGTAAAACACCTGACCTGCCCTCGCGTAAGGTCAGTCCGTCGGCACCCAGCCGCGTCCGGGAATGAATTCCCGGCTTCCGGACGATGACCGGCATCCAGTCACCGCAGTGGCGGCGATCAGCACCACCGCCAGCACCAGGAGAAGCTTCTTCACAGCCGTCAGGCTAAACGGGTTTGCCGCCGGCTCAAGCTTCGACCAAGCTGGCCCGGTCTTGACCGCCAAGTCGCACAAGTCATTGCAGGGCCAACTACTGTTGGATGGAGGGAAGCTGCGTGGCAGCGCCTTTCACCGAGCCGTGGTCTTGGTCTGCCAGCATGATCCTCGAGGCGCCTTTGGCTTGGTGCTGAACCAACCCACGGAACGAAAACTGGTGGAAGTGCTCGACTCCGACCTTCCCGACGGGCTCGAGCAAGCCGGCCTGTTCAGCGGCGGACCGGTGCAGCCATCGGCGATGAGCTACCTGTTCAGTAACCCGGACCTGCCCGAGGGAAACGTCATGGCCCACCTGTCGCTCGGACATGACCTGACCGAGCTGGTCGCCTTAGGCAAATCGTGGTCACCGCTGCAAAAGCTGCGAGTGTTTGCGGGCTATGCCGGCTGGGCTCCGGGACAGCTTGACGACGAACTTCGGCGCGATTCCTGGCTGCTCCACCCGGCGAGCGTGAACTTGGTGTTTCGGCCGAGTCCGGACGATCTCTGGCGGCATATCCTCCGCAGCAAGGGGGACTGGCAAAGCCGGTTGCTCGCCGAGTCGCCGGAGGATCTTTCGTGGAACTAGGCGGGCGAATGGCCTCTCCCGACGGGCTGATCTTCTTTGCCGTCCCAGAGGAAGCCGGTCCCTTCCGCCAAGCTTGGAAAGATTCCGGTCGCCCGCCCTTCGGACGGCTGAAGATCCCGGGCGCGCCCCGTTGGCGGGAAGGCAGCGTGGAAGTCTGTGTCACCGGCATGGGCCGACAAAATGCCCACCGCGTTGCCAGCCGCCGGCTCGCGGAAGACCCTGCTGCTTGGGTAGTCACGGCGGGATTTGCCGGAGGATTGCACCCGGATTGGCCGCGCGGAACGGTCGGATTCGCCGCCGACCCGGCCTTTCCTGGCGCCCAACTTCTGGAGTCCGCGGACGCGCGTCCGGCCACCTTTCACGAAGCGCTTCGGGTGGTGGTCACCCCGGAGGAAAAGGCCGCGCTGCACCGCCAGACCGGAGCCGATGCCGTGGAGATGGAGTCAGCGACCATCCGGGCGCTCTGCCAGGAGCGGGGAATTCCGTCGGCTACGGTGCGGGTCATTTCCGACGCTGCTTCCGATACGCTACCCCTGGACTTTGGGGCGTTGATGACTCCCGACGACCAGCTTGATTTCGCTCGTCTGGCCTGGGCGTTGGTGCGGTCTCCCGGAACGATCCCGGAACTCATCCGCTTCCAGCGCCAAGTCCAGGCGGCGGCCAGGGCACTGGCGCGGGTCCTGATCACGTTGGTGGCGAGATGACCGCACCGACCGGTTGTACCGCAGATTTTCAATCTGCTGTATCGCCGGCTTGCAGCCGGCTGGGCGTGGCTTGGCACCCACCGGTGGAATGATCCCGTTCCGGCTGGCTACCCCTCCCGCAGGTTACCAACCTGCGATACAGCAGATTGAAAATCTGCGGTACAACCGGGGGGCCAGAGTTACTCCGCCGGTAGGAATCGAGGCGAGGCGCTTGCCGCGCGGATTCATCGCCGTCAGGTTGGGCGGGTGGATGCACTTCAGAGCCAATACGACGACGCGATGTTTGCCTTCTCCACCGGCGACTACGATACGGCGATCACCATCCTCGCGAGCATCCTGCACCAGGATCCACACCACTTCGATGCCCAGCTTAGCATTGCCATGTGTTATTACCGGAAGGAGGACTACGCCACGGCCATTGCCGAAGGCCACAAAGCCGAAAAGCTCCGTCCGAACGAGCAACTCGTGCATACCAACTTGTCGCTCTTTTACATGAAATCGGGCGACAAAAAGACGGCGGAACACCACGGATTGCAGGCACGGATTGCCTCCTGGAAGCAGGACCTCACGGCCCCGAACGAGCCCGCCGCGGCCGGAGACGATGAACTGAAGATGGCCGGTCCGAAGCCGCAGGCCTTCAAGCTCCCCGAGAAATTTCCCGATATGCCCTGGAAAAAAAACAAACCGGCAGCCACGCCGCCACCACCAGCCCCGCCTGACGCATGACTTGGTTCGATGTTGCCTCCGCCGATTCACTGGCCCCGGGACAATGCCGAACCGTCGAAGTTCGTGGCCACCGTCTGGCGCTGATCAACGTAGGCGGAACGTTTTACGCGCTCGACGATCGCTGTCCCCACCGCGGTGCTCCCTTGGGGGCCGGTTACCTGGATGGGACCCGATTGTTTTGTCCTCTGCACGGATGGGAGTTCGAGGCCACCACCGGCGCCTGCATCACCCGGCCAGACCAACCGGTGGCTTGTCATCCGGTCGTGGTCGAGGACGGCCGGGTCCAGGTGGAATTGGATCGGTAACCAAACCGGCGTCCTACCGATCGAGACGGCGCCACCGGCGGGCCTTGTGTTCGAACCGGGGCAGCGTTCCGACCGGCACGGCGGTGACCGGAATACGCAAGGCCAGGGCGTCCTGCAGCCGGTCGGCCAAGGCGGCGGCCACGTCGGTGGACGCCTCCACCTCGAGGGAAAGCTCGGCCAAGGGATTCCGCTGGTCGAGTGTCACCCGGTATTCGCCGGACCCAGGGATGGAGCGCACCGTTTCCTCGACGGCCGTCGGATAAACATTCACTCCGCGGACGATGACCATGTCGTCCACCCGGCCAAGGATTCCCCCTTCGAGAACCAGCAGGGAGGAACCGGAGGTCGCGATCCGACGCGCCTGAACCAGATCGCCCGTCCGGTAACGGATCAACGGCGAGGCCGCCCGGCGCAGCGTGGTGAGCACCAGTTCACCTGGCTGACCCGGTGGCATGGCCTGACCCGAGGCCGGATCAATCACTTCCGCCAAAAAGCTCCGTTCCAGGACCACCAGATGACCGGGGCGGTCAGGATGTTCGTAGGTGACCGGACCCGTTTCAGTCATGCCGTGATGATCAAAGACACGGGCTCCATTCCAGGCGGAACTCAAGCGCGACCGCGTGGCCGGCAGGCTTCCACCCGGCTCGCCCGCCACCACCAAGGTCCGGATGGTCCCGGTGCGGAGATCGAATCCTGCGGTAGCGGCCGCCTCCGCCAGGTGCAGCGCGTAAGTGGGAGTACAGCAGAGCACCGTGCAGGCATTTTCCCGCAGGACACGAAGCCGGAGGGTCGTGCTCATGCCCCCACCGGCCAGACAGAGCGCCCCAACTCGCTGGCCCGCTTCAAAGGCCAGCCAGAAGCCGAGGAACGGTCCGAAGCTGAAGGCAAAGAGAATCCGGTCACCGAGCCCGACTCCCGCCGCACCCAACACTTCGACCCAGTCGTCGGTGAGAGCGGACCATGATTCCGGGGTATCCAGCCAGCGCAACGGCGCGCCCTGAGTCCCACTGGTCTGATGGCAGCGGGTGTAACGCTCGAGGGGAAAGGTCAGGGTGGAACCGTAGGGCGGATGCTGCCGTTGGTCGGCCACCAGTTCCTCCTTGGTGGTGAACGGAACCTGCTCCGTAAACCGGGCAAACGTGGCGGGGCAATCCGCCACCCCCGCCGCACCCAACTTCGCCCGGTAAAAGGCGTTGCCCGCCATCACTTCGGTCCACAGCGAACGCACCTGTGGCCAGGACGGCGGATCCCCGGCTGGATGGCCGACAGAAGCCACGGACATCAGACTTTGGCGGGAGCCGTGGCAGGACCGGCCTGGACGGCAGCGGGCTTTTTCGGAACCGGATTGGGTTTGAACTTGGTCACCAGTCCGCCGCCGACCACCGCCAGGATGAGCCCGACGTAGAACGCCGGATTAACCCGGGAAAAGTCGAGTTCGTGTCGGAACAGCCAGAGAGACACCAGGGCGTTCACGACCGGCGCGCCGGCGAAGACGATCGACATGACGGCCGCCGGACTCCCTTTGGCACCGAAGGCCAGGAGAGTTCCAAATGCCCCGATGGCCCCCATGATTCCCGCAATGAGCGACCAGCTCCAACCGGCAGTGGTATATCCCGAAAAGGCGGCCCCGCGGCTCATGAGCAGAAACAAGGGCGCCAACACGGCGGTCAGAAAGTAGGCAATTCCCACGAAAAGGAAGGCTTTGTACCGACCGTTGACCGGGTCCCCCATCAGGACCTGACCCTTGTGGAGCAAGATTCCATAGATCCCCCAAGAGAAGACGGTGATGAGAGTGAAGTAGAACCACGTATTTCCGGGACTGGCCGCGGCCGGGCTTGAATTCATACGTGTGCGGAGTTTACGGCGGGTCACCCGGGCGGCAATCGGATTGTCGGTCCGCCAGCGGCGGCGAGCGAGCGAACCCTGCTACTCCCATCCATAAGAATTGTCCTTTCTCTGGTCCACCAGCTTAAGTGGGCTGGTCGAATGTCTTCCGTGCTTCTACGTCTTTCTGCTGTGCGACTTCCCGTCTGGTGTGTGTGCCTACTTCTGGGGGCGGGTTGCGTTTCGAATCCCACCGATCCCAAACAGATCGCTAAACGACGTGCGGAACGCCCGCTGGCGTATGCCGCCCTGCCCCCTGCCCAACGAGAGCTGGTGGACCGCGGCCAGATCCAGGTCGGTATGAACGAGGACGCCGTCTATCTCGCCTGGGGTCAGCCCGCGCAAGTGCTGCGGCGGGGAGACACCTCGGGCGAACAGACCACCTGGCTCTACACCAGCAGCACCACCGACGAATTCGTGAACTGGAACTATGTCGAGGTGCGGGGACACGACGGCTCCCGCTACCTGGATCGGATCGTCACGCGTGACTATGCCTTCCGCGATTACGTGAGCGCCCGACTGGTGTTCCAGGAGGGAGTCGTGAAAGAATGGGAAATGCTCCCCGCGCCCTTGCCGCGAACGTTCATTTCCCCCGGCGGCCCGGTCTTCTGAAATTCAGGTGGCCCGCGCCGGAGCCAGCCGTTCCGACGGAACCGGCTCGATTTGGTCCGCCAAGCACGCCGGGATATCCACCGACTGCATTCGGCCATCGGGGGTTTTCTGAACGCACACCACGACGAGCCTTCCCACGGCGACCTCCTCCACCGGCTCCGGTTCGAGCCGGCGGAAGCGAATCTGATAGACGAGGCGACGGCGGTGTTTCTCCGCCACGAGCAGATGCAGTTCGACCAGATCCTCGAAATGCAACGGCCGCCGATAATCGCAGGAGGCATGGACGCGTGGAAATCCCATCGGCGGATCGAACTGAGTCATCACGACCGAGAACCCGAGGGAGCGAATGAAGGCATGTTCGACCGTCTCGAAGTAACGAAAGAACGCGGAGAAATGGACGATCCCGGCCAGGTCAGTATCGCTAAACTCGACCCGTCGAGTGGTTTTGAATTCGCAAGGCATATTCGGGAAGCCGGCGTGTGGCGGAGAGAAGCTCCCGTCCCAAGGGGATCGAAGCAAGCCAGCGGCTGCAACCCGATGGCCGCGGGCGGCAGGACGCGCCCTCTTTCCTGGCTTCGGTGCCGCAGCCTACCCGTACCCTCATTCCACCGCGAGGGCTGAGCCATACCTCATTCCGCCACGCCACCCTTGGTCACGTCGGGGGAGGCAGATGTCATTGACGGTATTACTATCGCGGTAATACTTTTTGGCATGGCGACCAGTCGAGTAACCGTCAAAGGACAGGTGACCGTGCCGAAGGCCATGCGCGACGCGTTTGGCTGGCGTCAGCACACCGAGGTGCGGTTCGAGCTGCTTCCGGACGGCGTGAAGATCACCCGATCGGACCCATCCGGAACCCACGGCGCCCGTCTCGTCCAACGCCTGCGGGGCAAGGGAAATCGGAAGCGCAGCACCGACCAGATCATGGCCCTGACGCGTGGGGACGAGCCATGACGCTGGTGGACAGCAACGTGCTGCTCGACGTCATCCAGGACGATCCGAAGTGGGGGGATTGGTCGGCAAACGAATTGGCCGCCGCCTTTGAACGCGGCCCCGTCATCATCAATCCGGTCATCTTTGCCGAGGTGGCGCTGGCGTTTGATTCCCAGCAGGAACTTGAAGCCCATTTTCCTCCCTCCGAATACGAGCGGCGCGCCCTGCCGTGGGGCGCGGCCAGAATCGTCGCCACGGCTTTTCTCCAGTATCGTCGGCGGGGCGGCGCAAAAACTTCGCCGCTGCCCGATTTTTACATCGGCGCCCACGCGGCGATGGAAAAGCTGACGCTGTTAACCCGCGATCCCCGCCGCTACCGGACTTATTTTCCGACGGTGCGCTTGATCGAGCCGGGCTGATGACGTCTTCATTTTATGAGTGGCTACGGCGATAAAGCCGGGGTTCTTCAGCAATTGGCGGAGGGCGAATTTGAGGTCAGTCATGGTTCATTGGTCCGTTGTCATTAGTCAGTCCGCGTCACGGATTGGCCTCGAATTCAATCGCCACTCAGAAATCTCATCACTCATTACTGCTCACTGATTACTGATTACTGATTACTCCGCCCTCAGCGCCACCATCGGATCCACCCGCGCCGCGCGCCGCGCGGGCAGCCAGCAGGCCAGCAGCGCGACCGCCAGCAGCATCAGGGGCACGGCGCTGAACGTGAGCGGGTCCGTGGCGCTGACTCCGAATAGCAGGCCGCGCAGCAGTCGCGTCGCCGCCAGCGCGCCAACGAGCCCGACCACCAGACCGATGCCAACCAGCTTCAGGCCCTGCCGCATCACCAACTGCAACACATCGCCACGTTGCGCGCCCAATGCCATGCGGATGCCGACCTCGCGCGTCCGTTGCGACACCGAATAGGCGATGACCCCAAACAAACCCGACCCGGCGAGCACCAACGCGACCGCGCCCAGCACTCCCAACAACAGGCCGGAGGTCCGCATCGGGAATAACGCCAGCGTTAGATGCTGTTCCATGGTCGAAAGGCGGGTCAGGGCCAGCCGGGAATCCAGTTCCTGCACAACACCGCGGATGGCGGACAGCGTCGCGTCGGGAGCGCCCTGCACGTGCGCCACGAGAACGCCACCCAGATGCTGTCCCTGCAGAAAGCAGGTGTAGAATGCCGGTCTCGCGTCCTCGCCCAGCGAGCGGTAGCGACCGGTCGGCACCACACCGACGATTTCGAGAGCGTTCTGGGGATCACCCAGCCGGCGGCCAATCGGATTCTGGCCGGGCCAGTAGCGGCGGGCCGCGGCTTCGTTGATGACGGCGACCCGGGGTGCCCCATCGCGGTCCGCGTCGGTAAATTCCCGTCCCTGCTGGAGCGGCGTACCCATCGTCGCGAAGTAATCGGGACCCACGCTGAACATCTCGAAGAAGGAGCCCTGTTCTCCCGGAGGCAACTCCCGCCCTTCCACCTGAACGTTGCCGTTGCTGTGCTCCGTTCCCAACGGCAGGTATCCGGTCAGCGCGGCGGACCGCACGCCAGGCAACGCTTGCACCCGCTCCAACAGCCGCGCTTGAAACGCCGTCGCCTGGGCGGCCGTGTAGCCAAAGTCATTCAGGTTGAAACCGGCCACCACCCGGTCCTTGACCACGAAGCCGGGATCAAACGCCCGAGCGTTCATCAGGCTGCGCAGGCACAGCGTGGCCGCCAGCAGCAGAACCAGACAGAGCGCCATCTGTCCGACGATCAGCACACTCGCAAAATGCGACCGGCGCACCGCCAGACCCCTGGTCGCGTCCTTCAAGGTCGCGGCCAGATCGAGTCGCGTGCCACGAAACGCCGGCGCCAGGCCGAAGATGATTCCGGTCAACACCGAGACGGCGGCGGTGAAGGTCAGCACACGCCAGTCGAATTCCACGGACAGACGGAGCGGCAGGTTGGCGGGAATGAACTGGCCGACCAGTCGCGTCAGCCACATGGACAGGAGTAGCCCCAGTCCACCTCCCAGAGCGGCCAGCAGCACGCTCTCGGTGAGCAACTGGCGGACGAGCCGTCTCCGCGCGGCTCCGAGTGCGGCCCGCACGGCCATCTCCTGCCGCCGCGTCACGGCGCGGGCGAGCTGCAGGTTGGCGGCGTTGGCGCAGGCGATGAGCAGCACCAGGACCACCGCGCCCATGAGCATTCCCGTAAAGGTCCGGATATAGCTCCGCAACGGAAGGGGCACCAACAGCGAGGGAATCAGCACCGCACCCTCTCCGCGGACGAAGTCGCCGGGCGTCTCCTCTTCAAAGCGGCGGGTCAGTACCGACAGTTCGGCCGTCGCTTGCGCGGCGGTCACCCCGGGCTTCAACCGCCCCAACCCGATGACCGAGTGCGAGTCGGCCCGGGTCAGCCATTCGGCATGGTGCAGCACCGACGGCGCCATCATGAAGGGCACCCAAAGATCGGGGGCCACCCCTGCCATGACGCCGGTGAAGCCTTCCGGGGCCACCCCGATGACCGTGAGCGCGATCCCGTTGAGGGTCAGCGTCCGTCCCACCGCCTGCGGATCGGCTTCCATCCGGTTTCGCCAGAAACCGTGGCTGACCACGACCACCGGATGGGTGCCGGGCGTCTGGTCTTCCTCGGGAAGAAAAAAGCGGCCCAGCGCCGGCCGAATCCCGCACACGTCGAAGAAGTTTCCCGACACCATGAGGCTCTGAACCGACTCGCCGACGCCCTGGTGATTCCAACTGCTGAGCGTCGGCTCGACGTCAGACCCGGCGATGGCCGCGCAGGATTGGGTGTGGGCGCGGAGATAGGCGAGGGACACCCGGCTCCACACGCCGTGCCGCTTCAGCTCTGACGACGCGTTGGGCCGGAACTTCCAGATTTGCCAGAGCGTGTCCGGCTCCTCGACCGGCGGTGGCCGTAACAGCAACGCGTTGACGAAGCTGAAGATGGTGGTGTTGGCGGCGATGCCCAGGGTCAGCGACAACACGGCCACCGGGGTGAAGCCGGGATTCTTCAGCAACTGGCGGAAGGCGAATCTGAGATCATTCATAACATGGGCGATGGCCGATTGAATTTCCGGCCGACGCGTGGCGGCGAATCCTCAATCCAAAACGGAGTCGGCCTCGGATTCGGCTGCGGGCGCCAGAAGTCGTTCTCAAGTCCCTCATCTCTTCTCGGCCAGATGCATAGGACATGCCACGTGGCAAAACCCGATTGAAAACGGGCAAAATAGAAGCTTTTCGTGGATCCGCCCCTTTCCAGACGGCTCGATATTGGGACGGCTCGATCCCGTTTTCGGGACGGGCCCGGAGGATCTGTCCCCTCCGTCGGCCAAAGTCGGAAGTGGGAACGCGGACTTCGGAACGGAAAGGAACCATCCGACGGGTCGAGTAGGGATGTGCTTTCCCATCGGCGGCGGGCGAGCCGCCCGCGCTCCCGGAGTCCGGGACTTCCTTGCCCAAAGGGTCTATCCCCTCCGTCGGCCAAAGTCGGAAGTGGGAACGCGGAGTTCGGAACGGAAAGAAACCATCCGGCGGGTCGAGCAGGGGCGCTTTTTCCCATCACGCTCCACGCCTCAGGCGCCACGGATTCCATGACACCGTGGCTTGACGGAACGAATGGCCCGCCCGTTGATTGCTTTGCTTCAACCACCCATCCCATGCGCCGGTTCCTTCGTCTTGGACTGCTGATCTTCGTTTCGACCCGCCTGGCCGGGCTGCTGCCCGCGGCCGAGCCCAATCTATTGAGCCCGGCCGAGGAACGGGATGGCTGGCAGTTGCTGTTCAACGGGCGGGATACCAGTGGTTGGAAGGGCTTCGGAAAAGCCGCGTTTCCCGCGGCCGGTTGGGAGGTGACCAACGGCTGGCTGCATCACCTTCCCCAGGGCGGAGGCGGGGACATCATCACCACCCGGGTGTTTACCGACTTTGAGTTGGTTTTGGACTGGCGGATCGCTGCCGGGGCCAACAGCGGCCTGAAGTATTTCATCGATGAGAAGCGCGGCGCCCCGATCGGCCATGAGTATCAATTGATCGATGACCTCGCCCATCCCGATGCGGCGCACGAACCCAAGCACCAGACCGCCAGCCTCTACGATGCACTGGCTCCCAAACAGGCACCGGTGCGGCCGGCCGGCGAGGTCAACACCTCGCGCATCGTGGTCCGGGGCGATCGGGTGGAGCACTGGCTCAACGGTATCCGGGTGCTGGAGTACACGCTGGGTTCGCCCGAGCTCGCGGCGGCCAAGGCGGCGAGCAAGTTCAAGGACGAGGCGCGCTGGGGCACGAAGTTCCCCACCCCGATTTTGCTGCAGGATCACCACGACGAGGTCTGGATTCAGAATGTGAAGATCCGCGAGCTGACACCTTGACCGAACGAAGAGCTGGGAAGCCGGGATGAGACACGTGCGCCGGTCTTCTCCCGGCCAACGGGGCGCCTCATTACGCTCCGGTGAACAATCCTCGCTTGGCGTGCGTCGAGGCTCGCGCCAACGTTTCGGCCATGGCTTTTGACGGCACCGATTTTGTGGATACGGACTACACGTCCCCGAAGCCGACACCCCCGGGAGGGAAGGCTCCCACGCGGGAAGAATTGGACGCCCAGTTGACCGGTACTCAGCAGCAGTTGACCAAGCTTCGCGAGGCCCAGGAACAATTGGAGCGGGCTCGGGCCGCCGTGGAGGAGATGCGGCGGAAGCGGACGGAATTTTCCCACGGGCGGACGGAGATGTTGCAGTCGCTAACCCGCGGAATCGGGATCTTGCAGCAGGGGGAACACGAGGCGCAGCAGACGGCGGCGCAGATGGGCAAGTCGCTGGAAGGCCTGCGGGAGGCATTAACCAACGTAGAGCGACTCAACGAACAGGCCTGGTCGGCCGAGAACTGGGAACAGGAACTCACCCGGGCCTTGACCACGATCGAGAATGCCCGGCTCGAATACGGCAAGGCCCGGATCGCCTGGCCGCTCCTCGACGGCAAAGGAATGCCCGCGACGCCGGCCGCCGCGGCTGAGCCTAGTCTGGCCTCCTTGCCCTTGGGCCGCTTGTGCAAGATGGGATTGGCGCTCACCTGGCCGGTGATGGTGGTCGCGTTGCTGGGATTCCTGCTGATCAGTTTCATTCTCTGGAAGCGTTGAGCAGGCGAAGCCGTCGCCGAGCCCCTGCCATGTCCTGGTTCACCCGCAAGAAACCGATCGATCCCCTGAGTTCCCGGGAACGGGAACTGGAGGCGGAAGTGGCACGGTTGCGCCAGGAAGTGGGTCGGCTCGCGCAGGAGGAACCGGTCCCGATTCGGCTTCCTCCGAGCCCGCCCCCCTCCCCTTCCCCGTCCCGCTCCTATCCGGAACCGGTCCGTCCCACCCCGAAGCCGGAGGTGGAGGTGGAGCGGGCTCCGGGACATTACAATGAGTTTGGCGTCGCCAAGTTTGATCTCCAGGCCACCTGGCAGCGGTGGACCAAGCACCTGCGCGGTCCGACCTCCAACAACCCGCGCATGGCGAAAATGCTGGCGGCCGGCAGCATCCAGGGACTCCGCACCCTGCGCTACGAACGACGGGTAGCTCGCAACCGTTTCATCGCCCTCTTCGTCATTCTGCTGCTCATCCTCTGGGGGATTGGATACAGCTACTTGAAGAATAGTTAACGATAACTTTCATACTAAACCTTGGATTTTTTGAAATCCAGGTTTGACTCTTCGAATCGGTGTTGGGCATCTTACCAACGCTGATTGAGGCTTTTGCCTCGGTTCCTCCTAAACCCGGTGATAGTTCGTCTGTCGCCGGGTTTTTCATGCCGGCCCCTCGTCTGGCGGCGGGGACGATTCCTCCAGCGGCTGAAGGTTCTCCCGCCGGGCCGCCCGCAACCGCTGCATTTCCAGCAGCAGAGCCAAACGCGCCTCTTCGCCCAAAGTCGGGTCCGCCAATTGCCGGTTCAGGCCGGCCAATCGCTGGTCGTAGTGAGCGTTCCGCAGCCGCAAAAGGGTATCGGCCAAGGCGGCCTCCGGATTCGGAATCGCCCGGCGTTCGCTCACCGCCTCGGTTACCAGCGAACGGGCAAAATCGTCCTGCTCCAGTTGGCTCAGCAGACAGGCGACATCGGCCTGCGTCGAAAAGTACCGGCCCACGATCTGGCGCACCACTGGATGGGTGATCCAGGCAGGATCCAGATAGAGAGCGGCAAACTGCGCGAGACCCGGGCCCAGCAGCAGATACTTCAACAGCCACCATTCCACTTCGGTAGGTCGGGTAGGCACCGCGTCCGCTCTCGATTCCTCTTCCACCGATTCTGCCGGGTCCGTTTCCCTGACCACCCGACGAGCCTTCCGGAACTCCGTCCGCACCGCGCCGACATCGACTCCCAACCGTTGGGCCGCCTTCTGGGCGTAGGTATCGATCAACACCGCATTGGCCGTTTTCTGCACCGCCTCTCCCAACGCCCGTACCACCGCCGTCCGACCGCGGTCGGAGGTGACGTCGTTCTCCGCCAGCAAATGTCGCAGGTAGAAATCGAAATAACCTTCCGCCCGGCTAAGGAGTCCACGAAACGACTCGGCTCCGTGCTGTCGGAGAAAGCTATCGGGATCATCCGGTGGCGGAAGGGTGGCGACCCGGACCGCCAGGCCGGAACCGAGGAGGCCGTCGAAGGAACGGATGCTGGCCTTCCGACCCGCGGGGTCGCCATCGAAGCACAGCACCACTTCGTCCACGTAGCGCTTGAGAATCCGGGCGTGCTCCGGAGTCAAGGCCGTGCCTTGGGGTGCCACCACATTCCGGACGCCGGCCGCGTGACAGGCGATGGTATCGAACTGGCCTTCACAAATCACGGCGTGTCCGGCGTCCAGGACGGCACGCTTGGCTTTGTCGAGGGCGAAGAGCACCCGCCCTTTGGTGAAGAGCGGTGTTTCGGGCGAGTTGACGTACTTGGCCGGGCTGTCGTCCCCCGGCAAGACCCGTCCACTGAAGGCGATGACCCGCCCCTGCTCGTCGTTGATCGGGAAGATCAACCGGCCGCGAAAGCGGTCATAGGTGCGCCCGGTGTCTTCCTTCCGGATCACCAATCCGGCCTGTTCGCACAACGCGAGGTCCATCCCCTTGGTTCGCGCCCAGTTGACGGTGTCTTCCCAGTCCGGCGGAGCCGCGCCGATCCGGAACTCCTTCACGGCCTCGGCGGAAACCCCGCGCTGGGCCAGGTAATCGCGAGCGGTCTGCCCGGCGGCCTCGTGGGCGAGGCATTGTTGCCAGCGCCCACAAATGGCCTCATGCAACCGCAGCAGCGCGTCTTTGGCACCGCGGGATTCCCGAGCGCCCGGCTGCCCTTCGTATTCCAGCGGAATCCGGGCGCGTTCGGCGAGCCGTTCGATGGCCTCCGGGAACGAGATGTTCTCGTACATCTGGACGAACTTGAAGACGTCCCCGCCCGCGTGGCAGCCGAAGCAATGAAAAATCTGCCGGCTCGGGTTCACGTTGAAGCTGGGCGACTTCTCCTTATGAAACGGACACAAGCAGACAAAATTGGCGCCATTGCGCTTGAGCGGAAGGGCCGCTCCGATCACCTCGACGATGTCATTGGCCGCCCGAACTCGTTCGCGGAAATGGTCGGAAAAATGCGGCATCGATGAGACGAGGGAAGTGGCACGACTCGACGGCGTGTGCGGAGCCGAGGCTGCTCCGTTTTTGGGGAGGTTCAAGGATGCACTCCCTTGTTGGATTGAGATGCGTCCAGGGGGCATATCTTGACACGGTTCTTACCGGGACGGCGATGGGGAGCAGGGGCGAAAGCTCCAAAAGCCAAATCCCAAGCTCCAAAGAAGCTCCAAGGACCCACGTCCAA
>CAYYSX010000093.1:0-12373 GCA_964474315.1 uncultured Verrucomicrobiota bacterium
TTTGAGCTTTGAGCTTTGAGCTTTGAGCGTTCCCCCGCGTATCCTCCTGCCCATGCCTGAGCTGGAAGCACCGCGGATGGTTCGCTGGCCGTTTTTTCTCGCCGATGCGCTGTTGGTGGCCTTCGGTGGGTTTGTCTCGCTGACCGCCACCTGGCCGCTGAGCCACTGGGACCTGCTGGCGGTGGTCCTGTGCTTCATCGTTGGCTGCTGGTTCGGACTCCTTCCCTTCCTGCGTGAACACACCGCGGCCGTGAAGTTGTGGGAACAGGCCAACCTGGCGGCGGCTGCGCAGCAGTTGGGTCAAGTTCAGGACGTGGCCAACCACATCCGCCAGGCAACCGCCCAATGGCAATCGATCAACGAGGCGGCGGCCAAGGCCGCGGGAACGGCCACGGCCGCGGTCGAAAAGGTGACGGCCGAGGCGCGGGCTTTCACCGAGTTTTTGGGCAAGGCGAACGACCAGGAAAAGGCCGCTCTCAAACTGGAACTCGACAAGTTGCGCCGCGGCGGGACGGAGCACGTGCAGGTGATCGTGCATATGCTGGATCACATCTACGCGCTGTTCCAAGCGGCCCGGCGCAGCGGTGTCCCATCGGTGGTCAACCAATTGGGACAGTTCCGCGGCGCCTGCACCGACGCCGCGCGCCGGGTCGGTCTGGCTACCTACGAGGCGCAGCCAGGGGATTCTTTCGATGCCCAGGTTCACCAAACTCCCGATGGTCAGGCACCACCCGCGGGAACCCGGATCGAGTCCACTGTCGCGTGCGGCTACACCTATCAGGGGCAACCCGTGCGGCGAATCCTGGTTTCCATCCGCCGTGATGATCGGCCGGCCGAGGAAGCGGTCGTCCCGACGGAGACGACGCCCGAGTTGCCCTTGGAGCCGGCGCGTTCCGAAGAGAATACGTAACCTCCGTGGTTTCTGGCGATTCTTCCAACCTTGCCCCATCGCCGCCGCCACGATACTTGCTGAGGTGTGAGTTCTCCTGCCTCCGCCAGCCTTCCCGCGGCTGCCACTCCCACCACGGACCGCTGGCCCCGGCAGGTCAAGTTCATCATTGGGAACGAAGCCTGCGAACGGTACAGCTTCTATGGCATGAAGGGCATCCTCGCCGGGTACATCACCGGCGAAGTGGTCCGGGGTGGACTGGGGCTCACCAAAGACACGGCCACGCTGTGGATTCACCTCTTCATCATGGCCAACTACTTCATGCCGCTCTTCGGGGCCTATGTCTCCGACCGGCTGTGGGGCCGTTACAAGACCATCCTCTGGATTTCACTCTTCTACTGCGCGGGTCACGGCGTACTGGCGCTGAGCGATCTCGCTTCGAGCATTGAGACGCGGTCCTGGATGTTGTGGGCTGGATTGGCACTCATTGCCTTCGGCGCCGGTGGCATCAAGCCCTGCGTCTCCGCGTTCATGGGCGACCAGTTCCGCGAAGGGCAAAGCCGACTCTATCAGAAAGCGTATGCGGCATTTTATTTCGCCATCAACTTCGGATCCTTTTTTGCGTTCCTCACGATTCCTTTCATTGCGAAGAATCATGGGTACGGCTGGGCGTTCGGGGTGCCCGGAGTTCTCATGGGGATCGCCACCTTCATCTTTTGGTTGGGTCGGCACCGGTATCGGATGATCCCGCCCGCCCGGGAAAGCAAGGCCGCCGGGTTTTTCCCGGTGCTGTTCGAGGCGTTGAGGAACCGGCAGGCGGGCCGAAGTTTCTGGGACGGCGCCCGTTCCCGGTTCTCGGCCGAAGAGGTCAGTGCGGCCCAGTCCATCCTGCCCGTGCTCAGTATCTTCGTCCTTATTCCGCCGTTCTGGGCCATGTTTGACCAGCATTCCTCCACCTGGATCCTGCAGGCCCAGGCCATGGTGCCGGTTCAGGTCACCGAAACTTACACCATCGGAGGTGAGGAGATGCAGTCCCTGAACCCGGCGCTGGTGATGATCCTCATTCCGCTGCTGACCGGGGTGGTTTATCCCCTGTTTGGTCATCGGGTGACCCCACTTCGCCGGATTGGAGTGGGGATGTTTGTCGCTGGCCTGTCGTACCTCGTGGTGGCCTGGATCCAGCAGCGCTTGGTGGCGGGTGTGCAGATGAGTGTCCTTTGGCAGGCGGTTCCCTACATCATCCTGACCACCGCCGAAGTCCTGGTATCGACCACCGGCTTGGAATTTGCTTACACCCAGGCGGCCCGGAGCATGAAAAGCATCATCATGAGCTTTTGGCTCCTCACCGTGGCGGCCGGCAACGGCTTGGTGGCATTGATCACCCAGTTCGGTGGCGGCGACAGCCACGACGCCTCGGTCACGCCCGGCCGATTCCTGCTCTATGCGCTCATCACCTTCGCGGTTTCCGTCGTGTTTGTGGTGGTGGCGATGTTCTACCGCTATCGCGATGTTCCTGCTTCCACACCGGCCCACGCCTAAAGGCTGGCCCACCCGCCGCCCGACTGATATTCCCGTCCCGTTCAATAAATTTTCCCTTCACCCACCGCCGCCATGTATCGCGTCAAAGGAGCCGACCAAAAGGAATATGGTCCGGTCAGTGCCGACCAGGTTCTTCAATGGATCCAGGAGAATCGGCTGAACCGCTTCTCGTTGATCCAGAAGGAGGGCGATCCGGCATGGAGGCCGCTCGACCAATTCCCCGAGTTCACCGCTGCGCTGGGTGCCGTTCCTGCTCCGGTCGCGGCAACGCCCGTTTATCCGCCGTCTCCCGGGACCATCCCGGCCGGGGCCGTGCCGGTGTACACTCCCGTCGCCGACCCCCAGCGCGCCGCCAGTGCCGTCAAGGGACCCGCCATCGCGTTGCTGCTGATTGGAATCTTGGGAATCCTGTTCTCCCTCGCGAACCTGGCCGCCAAGCCGCGAATGATGGAAGCCATCCTGGTCGCCGCGGAAAACGCCAACATGCAGATGCCCCAGGAACAGATCGACCTGCTCCGTGCGGAGCAAGCCAAGGGGGTCGGGGGCAGCGATTACGCCCAACTAGGGCTCAGCCTGGTCCTCTATGCCCTGGTCATTGCCGGCGCGTTGAAGATGCTGCGATTGGAGAACTGGGGACTGGCGCTGGCCGCCGCCATCATTGCCATGTTGCCTTGCACCTGCTGTTGCTGTGTCGGCATCTTCGTTGGCATCTGGGCGGTCATTGTCCTTAACCGTCCGGAGGTGAAGGCCGCCTTCCGTTGAGATGCCGCCCACCGTCACCAACCCGTCATTGCTTCCGGGCGGTCCCGACCCGGCTCCTCGGCGTCGGATTCCCTGGTGGTTCACCAGCCTCCTGTTCGTCGGTGTGGGTGTTCTGTTGGTCCTGGCCCGGGTGGAGCCGTCTGGGCAGTTCTTTTATCCGCGTTGCTGGCTGCTGCAAACGACCGGTTTTCAATGCCCTAGTTGCGGCGCAACCCGTGCCCTGCATGCCCTGTTGAACGGTGAACTGACGCGGGCGTTGCAGTTCAATGCGCTGATCGTCCTGGCCCTTCCGATCGTGGCCTGGGAAATCGGGCGGGCCCTGCGTGGCTGGGGGACGGGACGTTGGTTTCGCGATCCGGTCACGCATCCCGCCGGTCTCTCGATTCTGGCGGGTCTCACGGTCGGTTTCGGCCTTGCCCGCAATTTTTCCTGGTGACCCTGGCCGCCGACCGCCTTGCATGGGCTGCCGATTGCGGCCACTACTTTGCGGTCAGGCGCTCGCGCCCCGATAGCTCAAATGGATAGAGCAGTCGTTTCCTAAACGACGGATCCAGGTTCAATTCCTGGTCGGGGTACCAGTCCTTCACGAACTGCCGGCCGGCACCCGGAAACATTCTGTTTGAAACCCGGCGCTTGACCATGCCGAGAAGGCTTACCTAGGTTTCGAGTCTTTGCCGGCTGTGGGCCATTGTGCAGCGCCGGCGGGTCTGAATGTCGGTTGAAAGGAACTGAATTGTGAACGTGTCCGTCGAAAACTTGGGTCCCTGCAAGAAGCTGTTACGCATCGAAGTCCCTCCTGATCAGGTGGATGCCGAATTCGATGAGGTGATCGGAAGGTATCAACGGCTCGCCCAATTGCCCGGCTTCCGTCCCGGCAAGGCTCCCAAACATCTGATCGTCAAAAACTTTGAAACCAAGATCAACGAGGAGACCCGGCACAAGCTGTTTGAGAAGTCCTACAAGGAGGCCGCCCAGCAACAAAAGCTCCGCATCGTGGCCACCATCGGTGTCGAGGAACAGTCCTTCGGACGTGGCCAACCCTTCGGGTACACCGCCACCATCGAGCATGCCCCCGAGTTCGAGATGCCGAACTACAAGGAACTTTCCGCCCGACGGGAAGTTGGGGTCGCTGGAGAGGCCGATATCGACCGGGCCATCAACATCCTTCGGGAACAACAGGTGAAGTACAACGACGTGCAGCGGCCGGTCCAGACCGGCGACGTGGCGGTGGTCAACTACAGCGGCACCTGTGAAGGGCGTCCGCTCACCGACTTCAATCCTACCGCCAAGGGCCTGACCGAAAAGCAGGGTATGTGGATGCTGGTTCAGGAGGGTTCCTTCATCCCTGGCTTCACCGAGCAGCTCGTGGGCGCCACCATCGGGGAACGTCGGACGGTCAAGGTCACTTTCCCGGCGGATTTCGTCATCAAGGAGGTGACGGGCAAGGAGGGGGCCTTCGAGGTCGAGATCACCGGGGTTAAAGAGAAACTCCTGCCCGAGGTCAACGATGGGTTCGCTTCCGAATTTGGTGCCACCAACGTTGAGGAATTACGTCAGGGCGTTCAGCGCGACCTGCAGAATGAGCTCAATTTTCGAGCCAAACGCAGCGTTCGCGACCAGCTTCTGAAACAGTTGCTCGGGCAGGTGACCTTCGAGCTGCCGGAAAGCGTCGTGTCCAACGAGACGCGCCAGTTGGTGTACAACATCGTCAACGAAAACCAACAACGCGGCGTCGCCAAGGAGGTCATCGAGGCCAACAAGGGCGAAATTTTCCAAAGTGCGCAGACCAGTGCCACGGACCGCGTCAAGGCCGCCTTCATCCTCAATCGCATCGCCGAGGCAGAGAAGATCGCGGTCAGCGAGAAAGAAGTCACCCAGCGGGTACTGGCCCTGGCCCAGCAGAACAACCTGACCCCGGAAAAAATGATCAAGACGCTCCAGGAACGAAATGCGTTCCCGGAGATTCAGCAGGATATCCTGACCGGCAAGGTGCTCGACTGGCTCGAACTCAACGCCAAGGTTGAGGAGGTTCCGGCTGCACCGACGGTGCCCGCGGCCTGATCAACAGGGGAGATGCGGCCCAGCTCTGGTCGCCGCTGAACGAAACGCAACGGCACCCTGCCCCTGTTCACGGCAGGCCGCTTCTCGCGGCCGGGCGGAAAGCAGCCGGCACGCCTCCCCAGAACCGAACCCACGGTTCAGCCTGGAGAGGTCGTGCCGCCGCGAAGCGGGATTGGCCGGTCTATGGCCGCCGCAATCGGTAGAGACGCGTGGTGTCCGGCGTGATCCGCACCACCAGTTGACCTTCGCCGTCGGGCTCCGGAGAGACATCGACCGGTTGCCATTCCGTATCGTCCAGCGCGTTGACGCTCTCCAGTACGACATCGGTCACGGCTTCGGGCCAGATCAGTTCGACGAACTCTGTCGGGGGTTCTCCGTCATCCTGTACGAGTCGGACCTGAAGCGTGGGCGGCTCCGCCGGCTTGCACTCTTCCAGCGCATTCACGCCGGCATCGGGTCCGCAGGGCCGGATGACCGCATAACGCACCCGGGTGACGAAGATCTTGTCCGAGAGCACAAACCGGGCAGCGGCCTGCGGTCCCTGGTTCACGCCGAGGAACTTCATGTCTGGAATTTCCCAGTAGGCTTCCTTCCAAGTGTCCGTTCCCTCCAGGGCCACCGCGACGCTTCCCGGGGTAAAGGCGAGAGCAATGGTGCCGTTGCGCTCGGACTGATACACTTCCGGCCGGAATGTCGCTCCTGCCAGAGCCGGATCATCGTAATAGGTCACACAAATCGCGAGATGCGCTGGTGGCTGGCTGCTCGGTCCTAACGCCTCTTCAGTGATGGCGAAGTTCAAATACTGGTGAGCAAACCCTTCCGGACCGTCATCCCGCGCCGGTCGGATCGCCCACCGCCGGTCGTTGGCGGGCCCCGCTTCGTCCTCGATCATCACCTGGTCGCCGCCGCTCGAACCAACATCCAACCCCTGGCGAATCTCCTGACTCAGGTCGAGCTCGGCAAAACTCCCATAAACCCCGGTGCAGATGTTGGGATCGGCGACACAGTCGGCCAGCGGATCCTGTCCGGCCAGCGGGTGCTCACCGGTCCGCAGAACCGCGAGACTGATGCGGGACACAAACACTTGTCCGTTCTCGGAAATGAACCGCGGGCCGGCGGTGAGTGCTCCGGCATTGACTCCTCTCAAGTTCACGGCGGGAACAGTCCAAGAACGCTGCAACCACTGCCCGGATCCCGGCAGCACCTGGCGTTGGGTGTCCGGAACAAAACCGATGCCTTCCCCCGCGTCCGTCGCAAAAGCCTCCGGCCCGAACCGGACTTCGGCGCCGGCAAAGGCTGGATCGTCGTAGAAATCCACGCACACCTTCACGGTACGAGGATCGTTGCAGGGCCAACCCAGGTAATTGTCGGTGATACCAAAATTGAGATAGAGGTCGTTCGGACGGACCGCGCGGCGTTGGTCGTTGGCGGGTCCGATGTTCTCCTCGATGGTCACAGTCTGATCGCCGTCGTTCAGGACTTCGAGGTGATCAGCGGTTTCGGCATTGACGTCGAGGGTGGCCAGGTTCGTTTCGGGCTCCGGTTCGCACGGGTCGGCCGGAGAGAAGAGGTTGATGGCGTCGGGTTCGCCGAAGGCTCCCTCCGGGCCGAAAGCCACCACGCGCACGATGAGGTTGGGCACCGCCTCGAACCGGATCGTGCCGCCATTGACGCCTCCGGCGGCGGTGTTGCCTTGGGCTCCTTCCGGTATGGAGCCGACAAACCGGGTGCCGTCGGAGGCGCGGATGTCGTTGGGAATGCGGAAAAGAATCCAATTCCACTTCTGATTCCGGGCTTCTACCGCGACCGATCCGCCGACGGGAAAGTTGAGCTCGGGCAACGTGCCGGTCAGGAAAGTAAAGTCGCGCGGTTCACCACTCGAATTGAACAGGGCGGCATCCCCGTAGGCCTGCACCAGGATGTCGATGACTTCATCATCAGCCCATTCCTCGTAGCCAAAGCCGAGGTCGCCGACGTCGGCGACGTTGAGAAAGTTGCCGACCACTTTGAGGCCGTTGAAACCGCCGATGTTGATGCCCTCGGTAATTTGATCGCCGCCGGAGAGGACCTGTAGGTCGGGTGTCCAGTTGGCACTTGGGGCGGCCAGGGTATCGTCGGTCACGTAGTAGTGGACGACCTTGTTGGCATCCAGGGTGGCCGGCCAATCGGTCGGCGGAAACGGCCCGGTTTGGGCCTGGGCGAACCAGGCAGCGAAGCTGCCGGCCGCCAGCGCGAGAAATGAGAATCGATTCATGGCTGTTAAAAGTTGCCGACCACGAAACGACACCGGTCCGCCCCAGGGCGGAGGCATACCTCGAAAGTCGGAATACCCGAAAGATTCAATCTCGCGCCCGCGATTTCAATGAAAGTTCGGTTTTGTGGAGAGAGAAAAGGGGAGCGGGGAAGCTCCAAATCCCAAATGCCAAGCTCCAAAGAAGCTCCAAGCTCCCAATACCCGGGTAGCGCTCGATCCATCCCTGGGAGCGCGGTCTTGGTGGGACTTGGGCGCTTGAACGTTGGAACTTGAAGCTTTTTTGGAGCTGGGAGCTTGAGAAAAGGGATGGGTAGCTCTTTGAGCTCGGTCTGCGGCCTCAAGGGACCATTTCAAGACGCGCCGGGGGCGGGCAAGCCGCCCACGCTCCGGGGGTCAGGCTTTCACGCCAGGATTCCCTTCACCACTTCACCTTCTCCAGTCGGTCCGATGAGACGTTGGTCCAGTCCTTGGTAACGGTAGGAGAAAGCATGCGCATCCAAGCCCAGAAGATGCAGCACGGTGGTTTGCAGATCCCGCACGCTGACCGGGTCTTCGACAATCTTGTACCCGAAGTCGTCGGTAGCGCCGTACACCGCCCCGCGGCGAATACCTCCCCCCGCCATCCACAACGTGAAGCAGTGCGGATGATGATCGCGCCCCAGGAAGGTGGACCCTCCCCGCGCTTCATTCATCGGGGTCCGTCCAAATTCACCGCCCCAAATCACCAGGGTCTCATCCAGCAGACCGCGCTGCTTGAGATCCTGGACGAGTGCGGCGCTGGCCCGATCTACGTCCCGGCACTTCTTGGGAAAGGCTTCCATCAAGTCATCCCCCGGACTCGTGCCATGAATATCCCATCCCCAGTCGAACAACTGCACGAATCGGACGCCTTTCTCGACCAGGCGCCGGGCGAGCAGGCAGTTGTTCGCGAATCCGCCTTCCCCCGGCTTGGCCCCGTACAGCGCACGGATGGATTCGGGCTCCCTCCCGATGTCGAACACCTCGGGCACGCTGGCCTGCATCCGGAACGCCAGTTCGTATTGCTCGATGCGAGTGAGCGTTTCCGGATCACCGAACAGCTTGGCCTCCGCCTCATTGAGTTCGCGCAACGCATCTAGCGTGCGGCGCCGGCTGTCGCGGTTCATGCCGGGTGGATTGCTCGCATAGAGGATGGGTTCCCCGGTGGTGCGGCATTGGGTTCCCTGGTAAACGCCGGGAAGAAACCCCGAACCCCACAGGCTCTTGCCCCCGGTGGGATCGGTACCGCCGCTCAGCAACACGATGAATCCCGGCAAATCCTGGTTCACGGTGCCCAGTCCATAGGTAATCCAGGAGCCGAGGCTGGCATTGCCGGCACGCATGTTTCCGGTGAAAAGGAACAGCTCGGCAGGCGCATGGTTGAACTGATCCGTCCACATCGAGCGCACCACGGTGATGTCGTCAGCGACTCCAGCCATCTGGGGGATGGTCTCGCCAAACCAGCCACCCGCGGTCCCCATTTGGCGGAATTGATAGGGCGAACCCAGCATCTTGGGGACCCCCTTGATGAAAGCGAACCGCTGGCCTTTGAGGAGGGAATCAGGGCAGGGCTGCATGTGCAGCCGTTGCAACTCCGGTTTGTAATCGAACAGGTCGAGGGACGGCGGTGCGCCCGACATGTGCAGGTAAATCACCGACTTCGCCCGCGCGGGGAGCGGCGCGGGTCGGACTGCCAGTGGATTCTCCGGCGGGCGGAGTCCGGGGGTTGCCGCGGCCAATCGGCCATTCCCCAGCAACTGTCCCAAGGCCAGCCCTCCCAAACTGAATGCTCCGGCATGCGCGAAAAACTCCCGCCGGGTCAGGGCGCGCGCATGTTCCAGCCGAAGCGTGGAGGCAAGGTCAGGCGTCATACCGACAGTCTATCGGCGGCTCCGACGCAGACAACGCAGGAGATGTTCGGGGAATGTCGGGGTTGACCCTCGGCTTTGAGCTTTCGCCTGATTCAGAGCAGCACTTCCTCGCCTTCGAGGAAGCCATGCAACTGCCGCAGACGGGTCGGATGACGCATCTTGCGAAGCGCTTTGGCTTCGATCTGACGGATGCGTTCGCGGGTCACCTTGAATTGCTTGCCCACCTCCTCCAGCGTGCGGCTGTAGCCGTCCACCAGCCCAAACCGCAGCTCCAACACCTTGCGCTCTCGTTCGGTCAACGTGTCGAGCACCTCGGTCAGTCGCTCCTTGAGCAGGCTGTAGGAGGTCATGTCGGAGGGATTCTCCGCCGACTTGTCCTCGATGAAGTCGCCAAAACTGGTGTCGTCGGAATCGCCCACCGGACTCTGCAACGAAATGGGCTGCTGGGCCATCTTGAGCACGGCGCGAACGCGTTCGACCGGCATCTGCATCTCGTCCGCGATCTCCTCCGGGGTGGGCTCCCGGCCAAAGTCCTGGATGAGCTGCTTCTGCACCCGCATCAGCTTGTTGATCGTCTCGATCATATGCACCGGGATACGAATGGTGCGGGCCTGATCGGCGATGGAGCGAGTGATGGCCTGGCGAATCCACCAAGTGGCGTACGTGGAGAACTTATAGCCGCGGCGGTACTCGAACTTCTCGACCGCTTTCATCAGGCCCATATTTCCCTCCTGGATCAGGTCGAGGAACGACAGGCCGCGGTTGGTGTACTTCTTGGCGATGGAAATCACGAGGCGGAGGTTGGCCTCGACCATCTCGGTCTTGGCCTGCAGCGCCTTCTTTTCGAAGTGCTTGAGCTGGGCAAAGGCCTCGATGTAGCCGCCGTGGTTCATGCGCACGAACTCCTCCAAGGCGGCGACCTTGCGTTCCTCGGCATGGATGATGGCCTGGGCTTGAGCGACTTTCTTCTGCGGCTGGAGTTCAGCGATGAACTTGAGGCTGCCCTGGAACTTGTCGTGGATGTTGTCGGCCACGAGGCACATCTCCTCGATGACCTTCTGCTTGTAGTAGAACTTGGGGAACGAACGCTGCAGCTTTTCATCCAGCTTCCGGCATTCGGCCTCGACCTTCTCGTGTTTCGTCTTGGGGTGCGGTTCCTGCAAGAGCCGCCAGTGCTGGTCCACCTGCTGGTCGAGCGCACGGACATCCTTGACCAATTTACGCAACGCCTTGAGGTGCTCGTCGCGGGTCTCGATCTTCTTGTCCACGATCACCCGATCGAACCGCTCCTTCGGCGGTTCGGAAATCAGTTTCTCGGCGAGGGCAATGTGTTCCTTACCGGCAAAGCCAAAGCTGTAGATGATCCGCTTGACCTCGTTTTCGTTGTCCTCGATGCGCTTGGAAATCTCGACCTCCTGCTCGCGGGTCAGCAGTGGAACCTGCCCCATCTGCTTGAGGTACATCCGGACTGGATCGTCCAAGATGTCCAACCGCGCTTTATCGTCGGGCTGCTCTTCTTCGGATTCCTGGGTCTTGGGGCGATCCACCTCGGCCTGGTCCACGATGTCGATCTCCAGGTTGCGAAGCTTGATGTAGATCTCGTCGAGATCCTCCGCGGCCAGGTTGTCGGGAAGCGCGTCGTTGATGTCGCCGTAGGTGAGGTAACCCTGTTCCTGAGCGAGTCGGACCAGCTCCTTGATCTTTTCGGTTAGGTCCACGCCACTCGCACTCCTGATCGTGCCCAACATGCCGGGCAATCCTTCGGCATCCACCGGTCCGCCCGGTGGCCGGCCGTTGGGTAGGGCGGGCGGCGGGGCACCCTCCGAAGCCGGGGTCGGGGCCGGTTTGGCGGGTGGATGGGAAGGAGGAGCAACAGAAGGCTTGCGGACGGGTTTGGCAGCGGGCGCCACTGGAGCGGGAGAACGGCGAGCCGGGGAAGCTTTGGCCGACGGCTTCTTTTCTTTCGTTTTTGGCATAGAAAAGGGTCTCCGGAGGATCGTGTCCGGAGACCGCAATCGAGTTGATGACTATCCCGGATTACCTTCCGCCCGTCAAGGCTGCGGGACGTTTCAAAATGGATCAATGAGATTGCCATTCCCCCACTTAGGTGAGGTGGCAATGATCCCCTAAATAGGGTTCCCGTCGGTCAAAGATGTGGATTGATGGGGCGCAAGGCGGCGATCAGACGTTCGTTGTGCTCATCCCCGCCGGCATTGCTGCTCACCCACACCTCGGGTGCCAAGCCACGCTCGACTGCGATCTCGACCGCGGTTACCACGATCAAGTTTAGCAGAAAAATTCCCGCCAAAGAGGAGGTGGGTCCCACCCGCTGGGCCAGCTTGGGAATGGTGACCACGGCATCCCCATCCACCACCCCATTGTCGAGCACCACCTCCGCGACATCGGCGAGTTTCCGACCGGAGGGGTGGCGAGACGGCCAGGCGGAGCTTTGCGTCAAGCTGGTCAAGGCCACGGTATGCGCGCCCTTGGCTCGTGCGGTCCGGGCCAGTTCGATGGGAACCGCGTTGCGGCCACTGTTCGAGGCCACCACCACCACATCCCCCGGCCCGACGGAATAGCGTTCCAGTAATGACTCCGCCCGTCCGATCTGTCGTTCGTGGGCGGTCGAACCGGAGGCGTTCCGATGCAACATCAACGACTCGTCCAAGATGGGAATCACCCGGGCCAATCCGCCGGCCCGGTAGAAAACCTCTTCCGCGAGCAGGTGGGAATGGCCGGTGCCGAAGACCAAGAGAAACCGGCCGGCTTCGAGAGCGTCGGCGACCCAGCCGGCCACCTGTTCCACCTGGGTTCGTTGGGTGTGCGCGCACGCGTCCAGTTGCGTGCGTACCGCAGTCAAATAAGCGTCGAAGGCGGACATGGGGGCGCGGACCGCGGGAAGCATTACCGAACCGTCTCTTGAATCCAATGTTCCACGCGGTGAAGCAGGCCGAAGCTCGCGCTGGGAGTCTCCGGGCG
>CAYYSX010000093.1:12473-14193 GCA_964474315.1 uncultured Verrucomicrobiota bacterium
GCGCTCCTCGGGCGAAGGGACAATTCCAGATTCCCCCTTTCCCAAGCCGGGTCGAAAAGAGCCTCTTCCCCCCAGCCACCACTCCTGTCACAACTTTTCCCATGCCACGCCCCTTGTTGTTGTTTCTTTGCTCTTGGTTGTCCGTTGCGGTTTGGGCCGTTGATGATTATCAGCTCGGTCCTGATTCGCTGGAACGTGCCGCTGGGGTGCCCCAGGGCCGGATCGAGACCTTCCAATTCAACGACTCGAAGGTCTTCCCCGAAACGTCCCGCGATGGCTGGGTGTATATTCCGGCCCAGTCCGATCCGGCGAAACCGGCGGCGTTGATGGTGTTTCAGGACGGCCATGCTTACGTCGATGAGAAGGGCCAGCAGCGGGTACCCATCGTCTTCGACAATCTCATGGCGCGGGGGGAAATGCCGGTGACGGTGGGCGTCTTCATCAATCCAGGTCACCGCGGCACCAACGCTCCGGCCGCGGCGGGCTGGGGCAACCGCAGCAATCGCAGCTTCGAGTATGATTCATTAGGCGATGCGTATGCGCGGTTCCTGATCGACGAGCTGCTGCCATTCGTGACCAATAAGTTCAACCTCAACCTGAGTTCCGATCCTCGACTACGGGCCATCGCGGGCATGAGCAGCGGTGGGATTTGCGCCTTTACGGTGGCGTGGGAACGACCCGACCACTTCGGCAAGGTGCTGAGCCAGATCGGCAGCTTTGTGAACATTCGCGGCGGGGACGTCATTCCCGGACGGATCCGCAAGACGGAGCGCAAGCCGATCCGAATTTTCCTGCAGGACGGTTCGAACGACCTGAACAACCTGCACGGCAACTGGCCGCTCGCGAACCAGCAGATGGCCAGCGCGCTCGCCTTCGCTGGCTATGATCACCGCTTCGTCTTCGGAGACGGAGCGCACAACGGGAAGCACGGCGGCGCCATCCTGCCCGACTCGCTTCGCTGGTTGTGGCGGCCGGAACTCGCTTCGTTGCCCCAGCCGGAAATGAAGGACAACCTTCGCGGCGATGAGGCGCTGTCGAAAATCCTGCCGGACGGCGGCCAACCGGGTGACTGGGAACTGATCGGGGAAGGCTATCAGTTTACCGACGCCGCGGGGAGCGACGCGGAAGGCAACTTTTACTTCGCCGATCTGCCCCGCGGCCTGATCTATCGGGTTGGCGTCGGTGAAACGAAGCCGTCCGTCTGGCTGGAGAATGGACCGAAAATCAGCGGCCTCAAATTTGGCCCCGACGGCAAGATTTACGCGGCCACCCAGGGTGAAGGACGGGAGAAGAAGATCGTCGTGATGGATCCGGCGACGAAACAGATCGAAACCGTCGCCACCGAAGTGCAGCCCAACGACCTGGTCGTTTCCCGCGACGGCTGGATCTACTTCACGGACACGGGGGCGGGACAGGTCATTGCCGTGCCCACCAGCGCCCGGGGTCTTTCCCGGCCGCATCCGGTCGCTGGTGGAATCAAAGCGCCCAATGGGATTACCTTAAGCCCCGATCAGCGGCAGCTTTGGGTGAGCGAGTACAATGGCACCCACGTCTGGAACTTCCTGGTGGAAGCCGACGGCACCTTGCGCGGTGGAGAACGGTTGTCCGAACTGGTGGTTCCGCCGGGCCGGCCGGACAGCGGTGGCGATGGTTCGACCACCGATCGGGAGGGCCGGATCTACGTAACCTCACACGCCGGGATCCAGGTATTCGATTCCGC
>CAYYSX010000093.1:14293-20112 GCA_964474315.1 uncultured Verrucomicrobiota bacterium
TCATCACCAGCGGATCGGGGAGACCGGTGCGGTCGAAGGTGCCGTCAATCTTCGCAGTCACCATGGTCTCGCCATCCAGTTCGACCACTTTCAGGACGTCCAGCCTGACCTCCACGGCGAAAATCTCCTGTCTGGCCCACTCCCGAATCGCATCGAGCCCGCGAATCTCCCGTCCAATGTCTTTGACGACCGCGTCGGTCGCGAAGTTGGACTGAAAGGCGTTCGCATCACCGGTATTGATCGCTTGGAGGTAGGTTTCGATGGGCTTGGGGAGTTTGAATTCTTGTTTCATCGTGCTTTCGGTTATGTGATTCACGCGGACACCGTAGCCCCTGCCACTGACAACCCTATGTCAGGAGACTTCGGCTTTCTTCTCGTGGTGTTGCGCGGCTTCGCGGGCGGTCTGGACCAGCCGCCTTCGTAAATCATCCGGGGCGATGACGGTCGCCGTTGAACCGAAGGAAAGCAGCCAGCCCGCCAGGTGTTCCCAGCCGACGGTGGCCAGCGTCAGGATCACCCCATCCTTGGTTGGATGCTCGTTCACGATTCCGAGCCACCATTCGCGTTGCGCGCGGTCGGCGGAAAGAGAAGTGAACTTGACCCGGGCTCGCAACGTCGGCTGCGGCATCGAACGGAGGTAGTCGGCAACGGAAAATTCCTCGTGCGGCTCGAACGTCTCGCGAAGCGTCGTTACCTGGCTCATCCGATCCGTGCGAAAGTCGCGGCAATCTCTTCGATCCCGACACCAGGCAATGAGATGCCAGCGCTCTAAGTATCGGATCAATCCCAACGGCTCCACGGTTCGTTCGATGAACTCCATTTTGCCTGCTCCCTGATAGCGGAACCGCAACACTCGTCGCTCCGCGAGTGCCTGTTGCAGCCCGCAGAGATCGGCCTGCGCTGGGCATTCAACCTGGGCCGTGGTGGTCATGCCGCGTTCCAACCTGACGACGCGGTCCTGATCGTCGCGCGGAAGAACGGCCCGGACTTTTGCCAGCGCCGAGTCCATTTGCGCCTTGAGGGAGGGGTCGGCGAAGTGCCCGACCAGCATTCCGCCGGTCACGAGCGCATTGGCCTCGGCTGCGGTCAAATTGACCGGCGGAAGATGATAGCCTTTCAGCAGCGTGTAGCCGACACCCGCTTCGGCGACCACGGGGACGCCCACTTCAGCCAGCGCGGCCAGGTCGCGGTAGATCGTGCGAACACTCAACTCAAAGTGCCGGGCCAGGTCGTCAGCCGTGACCACGCGCCTGGATTGCAGGAACAGAATTAAGGCCAACAGGCGGTCAACGCGGTTCATGCTCGTTCGGTCGTTATGGAGAGGGCTCCATAACAAGAAGATCGATCCCGGTGTGTCCGCCGGCGGCCGAACGCCCTAGCGACCGCCAAACGGTAACCGCGGCATTCCCATGCCGGGCAGGGAAGGCATCTTCCCTCCCATCCGGCCCATCATCTTCTGGAAGCGTCCCAGCTTCTTCATCATCTCGCGCATTTCCTCGAATTTCCGCAGCAGACTGTTGACTTCGGCCACGGTCACTCCGCTGCCCCGGGCAATCCGTTGGCGCCGCCGGGCGTTGAGGATCTGTGGCGTGGCCCGCTCCTTGGGTGTCATGGCGCAGAGGATGCCTTCCATCCGCCGGAACTCCTTCTCGCTCTTGGAGAGGTCGGCTCCTTTCACCATGTCGGCGCCACCCGGCAACAGGCCGACCAAGCTTTCCAACGGTCCCATCTTCTTCATCTCGCGCAGTTGGGTGAGAAAATCGTCCAGGGTGAAGCTGCCCTTTCGCATCTTCTCCTCCAAGGCTAGCGCCTTCTCCTGGTCCACTGCTTCGGCCGCCCTCTCGACCAAGCTGACCACGTCGCCCATGCCCAAGATGCGTTGGGCCATGCGGTCGGGATGGAACGGTTCGAAGTCTTCGAGCTTCTCGCCCACCCCCATGAACTTGATCGGCTGGCCCACCACACTTTTGAAAGAGAGCGCGGCGCCACCGCGGGCATCGCCGTCGAGTTTGGTCAGGATCGCTCCAGTGATGTTCAGCGCGTCGTTGAAGTGAGTGGCCACATTGACCGCTTCCTGTCCGGTGGCGGCGTCGAGCACGAGCAGAATTTCCTGGGGCTTGATCTGGTTCCGGAGTTGCACGAGTTCCTGCACCAGCGGTTGATCGATCTGCAGGCGGCCAGCGGTGTCGAAAATGACGGTGTTGCGCTGCTGAAGGGCGGCGTGATCCAGGGCCTCGCCGGCGATCTTCAGGACATCGGTTTCACCCTTCCGGACGAACACCGGGATTTCGAGCCGTTCGCCCAGCATGGCGAGCTGGTCCATGGCGGCCGGGCGATACACGTCGGCCGCTACCAGCAGGACGCTGCGACCCTGGCGGGTTAGCAACCGTGCCAGCTTGGCCGAGCTGGTGGTTTTGCCGGAACCGTGAAGGCCACACATCAGGATACAGGCTGGATTGCCGCTGAGTTGCAGATCGGCATCCTCCGAACCGAGCAGGGTCACCAGCTCGTCATGGATGATTTTGATCATCTGCTGGCCGGGCTGCACCGACTGGATGACTTGTTCGCCGAGCGCCTTCTGCTTGACCGCCTCGATGAAGTTGCGCGCCACCTGGAAGTTTACATCCGCATCCAGCAGGGCCATCCGCACGTCCCGCAACGCTTCGCTGACGTTGGATTCAGAGATCTTCCCAAGGCCTCGAAGATTACGGAAGACCGTCTGGAACCGGCTGCTGAGCGAATCGAACATGAGGGAAACGCTACGGGCTGGACTGGAGCCTGCAATGGGGAAGAGCGGGAGGATTGAGGTGTAAATCGTGGGACGTGAGGGGGACGGTTGATGGCATCGCAGATTTTCAATCGGCTGTATCGCAGGTTGACAACCTGCAACGCCTCACGGGCCACCCCGGGGCAGGGTCGTCCCACCTGCTGGGGCCAAGCCACGCCCTTGCCCGCTGCAAGCCGGCGATACAGCCGATTCAAAATCTGCGGTCCAATGAGCTCTGCTCGGATACGCTGAAAGGGCATCCGGCGCGTTTGCATCGAGAACGGCGTCTGCTCATGCTCGCGGAACACAGAAATGGCCGTCGAATTCAAAGACTACTACACCACCCTCGGCGTAGCGCGCAGTGCGTCGGAGGAGGAGATCAAGAAGGCGTTTCGGAAACTGGCCCGGCAATACCATCCGGACGTCGCCAAGGACAAGAAGGCGGCCGAAGAAAAGTTCAAGGAGATCAACGAAGCCTACGAAGTGCTGGGAAATCCAGATCACCGGAAGAAATACGACGTTCTTGGGGCCAACTGGAAGCAGGGCGCCGGGTTCCAGCCCCCGCCGGGCTGGGAACAGGCAGGGACGGCGGGTGGAGGCCGGCGGACCCGGCGAACGCCCCCGCCCGGCGGAGAGGAATTTGAGTTCCACTTCGGCGGCACGGGCTTCAGCGATTTTTTCGAGCAATTCTTTGGCCGCCGGGGCGGCTTCGGGGGATATCCCGGTGCCGAACCGGCCGATGACTCCGCGCAGAGTTACGCCCAACGCGGATCCGATGTGGAGGGAGAGATTGCGGTCAGCCTTGATGAAGTGCTTCATGGATCCGTTCGCGCCGTCTCTTTTCAACGGGTTAGCTCTCGTACCGGCGCTGCGGAAACCCATCGGTTCAAAGTGCGTATTCCTCCCGGAGTGCAGGATGGCCAGTTGATCCGCGTGGCCGGAAAAGGAGAAACCGGATCGGGAGGCGCGGCAGCAGGCGATTTGTATCTTCGGGTTCGATTGGCAGCCCATCCGGAGTTTCAAATCCAAGGGTCGGACCTGATTGCCGAGTTGGATCTCGCGCCTTGGGAGGCCGTCCTGGGGGCCACGGTGTCGGTCAAGACGCTACAGGGCGCCGTGAATGTTCGGATTCCCGCCGGGACCAATCCCGGCCAACAATTGAGAGTGCGCAATCATGGGCTTCCCCGTGGCCAATCCGGTGAACGTGGTGACTTGTTCGTCCGCCTTACGGTCCGGCTGCCCGATTCGCTCACTCCGGCGGAGCGGTCGTTATGGGAGCAACTGGCGAAGACCTCGCCGTTTCGGCCCAGGTCGTAGGGGCAGGACCCATTCAAGATGCTCCCCAACCGTAGTATTGACTGGTTTCCGGTTGGACGATTAGGGAATTTACCGGGGTGAACTCCAAGGCTTTGTTCCTGGTCCGAGTTGCCTTCGGACTGATGTTGCTCCTGCATCTGCCGATTCTGGCCGAACACCGGGCGACCCACCTAGGCAACCCCAATACCCGGTTCGCGCCGCCGATCAAGACGGAAGGGGATCTGAGGAAGCGCTTCCGGGACGACCAATTGAAGCAGGACATCGCCTTCATCCTCGAGCAGTGGGGCTGGAAGGGGAATCTGGACGACCTGTATTACGCGGCTCTTACGGCCCCGGTGGTCGAGGTGGAACTTCCGGTGGGGACCCGAATGCCCTTCATGTCGTCCCGGGAAAAGGGTCAGCCGATCCTACTGCGAGATGTCGTGTGGGACGGCAAGGCGCCGGTGGAAGCCTACGCCTTTCGGTTTTCCTCCAATGGACGCAAATACCGCTGTGTCACGCCCAAAGCGTGCAGCAATTTTTACCTGGAAGACCTGGGCGGTGAACTGCCCGTGCTACAGTTGGCCAAGGTCGCTCCGACCACGGCTCTGCTGTGTGATCCGCTTGAGTTCAAGCTGATCGTCCATAACTCCGGTGAGGGTATCGCGACCGGCGTCGTCATCACGGACTCGTTGCCGGAAGGACTGCGGTCGGTCGAGGGACAGAGCACGGTTCGGTTCGAGGTCGGGACGCTGGGTCGGGGAGCTCGACGGGAGTTCACCGTGCCGGTCACGGTGGCGGCCGTCGGCATTTACCGCAACGAGGCCAGCGTGACGAGCGCTGAAGGGATTACCGCCAAAGCAACCTCCACCACGGAGATTCAGGCGCCGGTATTGGCTTTGGACTGTGTCGCCCCGGCTTCGGTCCTCCAGGGGAGACCGGCCGAGGTCTGTCTGAAGATTCGCAACATCGGAAAGGCGGTCGAACGGGCCGCGATCGTTTCTCTGCCGATTCCTGAGGGATTTTCCGTAGAAACAGTCCGGGACGGGGGAGTGGCTGGTTTGGGTGTTGTCACGTGGGAATTGCCAGCTCTGGCTCCAGGGGCCGAGCACCAAGTCTGCGCTGTCATCAATACGCCGCGTGCCATCACGTCGCTACCGCTCGTCCCCACGGTCCGGGGAATCTGTGCGCCGGCGGTTCAGTCGGCCTGTACCATCCAAGTGGAAGGGGTGCCGGGAATCCTGCTGGAAGTGGTGGATTTGGAGGATCCAGTCGAAGCAGGAAAGGAGGTCACCTATGTGATCACGGTCACCAATCAAGGCCTTTTGACCGGCACCCAGCTCCGACTGACTTGTACCCTGCCCGACAGCCAGGGATACATCTCCAGTTCTGGCCCAACACTGGCCCAAGTGTCCGACCGGATGGTCACGTTCGACCCGTTAGCCAGCCTGGGAGGGGGAGAACGGGCGACCTGGGAAGTGGTGGTCCGGGCGTTGCGCCCCGATGACGCCCGATTTCTGGCGGAACTGCGCAGCGATCAGTTTGTCCGCCCCATCCCGGAGATGGAAGCAACCCAGCAGTTCTGAGCCTCGCTGGGGGCACCCTGGGCCGTCAAAGAAGGGGAAAGTGCCTGAGTCGGTGTCACTCGCTTTCCATCTATGCGATCCGTGAAATCGGCGGTCCCAACTCGCATTTTCAGCTTCAAAAGAAGGCTGGACCTCCAAAATCCGGACGTGAATCGAGGCCCTGAACTCTC
>CAYYSX010000094.1:0-19972 GCA_964474315.1 uncultured Verrucomicrobiota bacterium
GACTGTCGTCTGGGGACAGACGACTCTACAAGGTGGGAAGGGACGGTTCATGGGTTCCAGGAACGAAGCCCTAAGGCATGGCTGCCCAGGATCTCTCAAACATCGGCCAAGCGACCGGTGGAATCCCCGAAGCGCTCCAACCCTTTCATTCCCATCCGGTCGGAAAGACTGAGGAAGAGGTTGGTGGTCGGCTCGGAACCGTGTTTGACGTACCGGCCGGGATGCAGCGTTCCTCCGCCGGCTCCGGCGAGAATGATCGGCAGGTTGGAGTGCGTGTGCCGGTTGCCGTCCGCATTGCCGCCACCATACACCACCATCGAATTGTGGAGCAGCGATTGCCCATCGACATCCTTGGTGTCTCGCAGCTTGTCCAGAAACCGGGCGAACTGGGTCGCGTACCAACGGTCGATCTCCGCCACCTTCTGAATCATCTCTGGCTTGTTCTGGTGATGCGACAGATCGTGATGTCCCTCCGAGATGCCAATCTCACCGAACGACCGGTTGCTCCCATCGTGGGCGAGCAACAAAGTGGCCACGCGCGTCGAATCGGTCTGAAACGCCAGTAGCATCATGTCGAACATCACTTGCAGGTATTCGGCATATTCCGACGGAATGCCGACCGGCGTGGGAACGGCGGGATCCTGCACCTGGCCAAAGCGTTCGGCCCGCTCGATGCGCTGTTCCAAATCCCGGATGCCGGTCAGGTACTGGTCCAGCTTGTCATGATCGGCACGGTCGAGTCGGCGTTGCATCTGGCGCGCGTCTTCCAGCACGAAATCCAGGACGGAACGCTGCTCCTGCTGACGCCGCATCAGGCTGGCCGCCCGTTCTCCGGGAGCGCCCGAACCAAACAGCCGCTCGAACACCTGCCGGGGATTTCCTTCGGGCGTCATGGGTGACGCCGGGCCGCTCCACGAGACGTTGTACTGGTAGGCGCAGGAATAACCGGAATCGCAGCCACCCGTCTTTCGCGTGGCATCACAGGTCAGCTCCAGCGAAGGAAGACGCGTCAGATGTCCAATCTCACGGGCCATCACCTGGTCGATGGAGATTCCCGCCCGGATATCGGTGGCGCTTTTCTTCATGCGCACTCCGGTGAGGAACGTCCCGTTGGCCCGGGCATGGTCGCCTCCACCGTCCGGGCCGGGGTAGGCATTCTTGTGGTCCAATCCGCCGAGAATCTGGATATGAGCCCGGTTGGCCTCCAACGGCTGCAAGGTCGGGCCGAGCTGGAAATCGGTCGTACCGCCTTCCGGCCACCAAGCCGAAGGGATGGCGCCATTGGGAAAATACAGGAAAGCCGTCCGAAGGGGCGCCCCCGTCGCCGTGGTCGCCGTGGTCGCCAGACCGGAGGTCTCCGAGGCGGCCAACAGCGATGAAGGACGCAACGAAGCGAAGGCCGGCAGGGCCACGCAGGCTCCAAGTCCCCGCAGGAAATGGCGGCGGTTGAGGCTGAAATGCCGCTGGGCGGCGCGTTCTTCCGGACGGATCTGGTTCATGGCTTGTTTTTCAGACCGGCCCGCTGGCCGGTAGGTTTCAGTGGCTTAAAACTTTCCTCCGGACCGATCTCCGGGTTTCGACGCTTTTGAAACGCGGCCGATTCGACAATCCCCTGCAGGAGAGCCGAGGGGCGACCGTCGGCTTCCTCCAGGCGCTGGACCAACTGATCCAGGGTTTCGACATCGCGGTGGTCCAAGCCGCGGCCCAGCGCATAGGTCAGCAGCTTCTCGGTCAGACAATGATAGAAGTCCTTCTTCCGTTCGTTGGCCAGGATGCGCTTCAACTCGCGGATATTGGTGAAGGCTTCGCCCGTAATCAGCCGCCCGGTGACATCGACCGGCGTCCCGCGTTCCTGTTCCCGCCACAGGCCCAGCGCATTGAAATTCTCCAACGCCAGCCCGAGTGGATCCATGCGGTCATGGCAGGAACTGCACACCGCCTTGCTCCGATGGAGTTCCAGGGTCTCGCGCAGAGTGGGAACATGGTCGGTGATTTGTTTTCCCGCGTCCTCCAAGGAGGGAATGTCCGGCGGTGGCGGCGGTGGCGGCGTACCCAGGAGGTTGTCGAGGATGAAGACCCCCCGCTTGACCGGTGAGGTACGAGTCGGATTCGAGGTGACCGCCAACACGGTTCCCTGGGTAAGCACCCCGCCCCGCGGGCTGTCCGGCGGGAGGGTCACCTTCCGCATCTCACCACCCGTCACGTTGAGATTGGTCAACCCGTAATGCCGCGCGAGGATTTCGTTGAGGAAGGTGTAATCACTATCGATCAGCTCCCGGACGCTCCGGTCTTCGCGGATCACGTGTTCAAAGGTCATCTCCGTCTCGCGCCGCATGGCCCGTCGCAAATCTCCGGTCAGTTCCGGACGGGAACGGTTGAAGGAGCGGAACAACTCGTTGCGCAGTTGGTCCAGTTCCTGGGTCTCCTCGGCGCTCAGGGTGGCGCTGTCCCGGTTGCGCAACTCGCGGAACCGGCTCCGCTTGCGGTCCTGGTCCGGGTCGGGCTTCTCCTCGCGTTGCAGGACCGCCCGGGAATCAATGGTTACGGAATCGATGTCCCGCGCCTGCAGCCACTGCCCGGTAAAATTCTGAATGAACGCCGCCGACTTGGAATCGGCCAGCAAGCGTTGCAACTGGGCGGGAAGATTCTCGCGGAGACGTCCTTCGCCAGCCAAGCGTAACAACTCTTCGTCCGGCAAGGAGGACCAGAGGAAGTACGAAAGCCGCGAGGCCAAGGCATATTGATCCAGGTACGAATCTCTCTCCCTCCCGTCCGCCGGTTCCACTGATTCTTCCCGGAATAGGAATCGCGGCGACGCCAGCACCGCGATCATAGCCTGAGAGATTCCTGACTCGAAGGTCTTGCCGGGTTGCCCGGAGGTGCCTTCCGCTAAATCGACCAACCGCTCCACTGTCTTCGCCTCCACCGGACGTCGATAAGCCTGGCGGGCAAAGCCGCCGAGAAGCTCCGCGGCATAGGCGCGTCGTTCGCCGGGATCTTCCGGGGTGTCGCGGGGGAAGAAGCGTTCGTAATTCGGCGGCCGGACCCATTCTTCCGGTTCCAGTGGCCCGCGCAGCGTCACCGAGTTGAGCCGCAGGGCGAGAGACCGTACCTGTTTCTCTTCGGGGGTGAGCGGCGTTAGTTCAAAGGCCAGCCCATGTTCTCCCGCCGTCCAGTCGCGATCGAATTCGAAGCGGAACGTCCGCCCCCCTTCCCGTCCGAACTCCTTCTCCAACACGTCCTGCCCATCGACCGTGAACCGCAGCCGGCAACGATTGTAATCGAACACATTGTCCACGAACCGCTCGGTTCCCGTCAGGTTCAACAGAAGCTGATAGCGTCCAGCCTTCGCTACCTCGATGACGTTGGTGACCTGGGCCGTCTCGTAGTACGACAGGGACCGGGAACCTTCCTGGCTGGATTCCGCTCCCTCCTTCCCGAAGCTCTGGCCCGACAGCACCCGTTCCGCGGGAACTCGAGGCACCTGGGGGACGGCCTGCTCCACGATGGTCCGCGCCGCCGCCAGATATTTCTCCAGCAGCATGGGCGAAAGGCTCAGAACATCCGCAATGTTGTCGAAACCATGTCCCGTGTCGTCCGCCGGAAACTCCTCGTCCGTCCGGTAATCGACGCCAATCAGATCCCGAATCGTGTTCCGGTACTCGACCCGGTTGAGTCGGCGGACCGTGACCCGGCCCGGATCGGGATGGTGCGGATCCAGGCCAAAGGCCCGGCGCTTGATCCAATCCTCCAGGACCTTCTTCTGTTCCGCGGTCGGTTGCGGTTTCCGCGCCGGCGGCATGATGCCGGCCCGGACATTTTTGAGCACCGCCAGCCACAGTTCGGGCGAACCGGGAACCGGGCCATCCGTTGGGAGTTCGTCGAAGGCAACATTGCCCTTGTTCATGCCATCGGCATGACAATCGGAGCAGAACTCGTTGAGGAGCGGTTGGACCTCCCGGGCGAAGTCAGGAATGGGATGCGGTTCCGCCGCACTCACCGGCGCCGCCAAGGCCAGAAATCCGGCCGAAAAAAATCCGGCAACCCAGCCAGGGCGTGAACGATGGGTTGGGCGGAGCATTTGTTCATTAATGCTCCAGATGGAGGCATCCGGCCAGCGCAAATCAGGGGGATTTTTGGGATGGCCCTACCGGCAGAGACGCCATGGATGGTCTGTCCCTCCTGGGATCGCAAAGTTCCAAGGACCAAAACCCAAGCTCCAAAGAAACTTCAAATCCCAAGGCTCAATGAGCGACCAGGCCTGGGCGGGCGGTTGAGCACGCGTTCAGCTTCTGCGGTAGTTCCCGCGGGAACTTGGAGCTTCGATTTTGGAACTTCTTTGGAGCTTGGACTTTGGGTTTTGGAGCTTCCCGCTTACAGGCGCGTTCGGCTGACTTCGAACACCGCCAGGCAGACCTGGGCCGTCGCCGGATCATTCAGGCTGACGGCACCTTCGCGAAGGCGTCCCACCGGTTCGCCTTCGATCCGGACCGGGTGTCGCTCTCGCAACGCCCGATCGTAACGAGCGAAATCAGCGAAGCCTTCCTTCCGCAGCCGAGCGGTATTGATCAACTCCAAGCGCCCCTGACTGCCGGGGGCCACCCGACGCATCAGTTCGAGCAGAACCCGCCCCAGGGTGAAACGGGGATTGATCTCCACCACGGGCTTCAGCCGCGCCGTCCCGTCGGACTCGCGATAGACGAAGGCATCCATCCCCACCGGTCCGCGGAACCCACCATCTCGGAGGTGGATTTCCAGCCGATGGCGGATGCGTTCGAACAGGGCGGGGAGGCCCCGGCTGATCTCTTGGGGAAACAGGCCCAACACTGCCGATGGAAGCCGCTGCGAATGGGGCTCGGCCCAATTCCCCAGATACTGGCCCCGTCGATCCACCAGCAGGCCGGTGAAGCCGCACAACTTCAGCCGTCTCGATTGCATCTCCCATTGAACCGAGAAATCTACCACCCGCTCCCGCCAGGGTTCGATGACCACCGTCCTGCCGTCCCTCAGCGCCGAGGTCAGCCACTGGAGCTGGGCGGGTAGCAATTCCGGCTCCCACAGGCGGAGGGAGTTGGCGCCCGCAAGTCCGAGAGACTCTTTCGCCACCAGCCGATGCATTCCTTGGGCGCGCCAAGCGGCAATGCGGTCCAACGCCTCGGGCACTGTCCTCACTTCCACCCCGACGTCGTCCCTGGCACAGAGCCACGACTGCGTGGGTAACGCTCCGTCCGGCAAGGTGGACTCGCCCTCCAACACCTCGCGCAGAAAGGCCGCGCTCCAGGCCTTGGAATAAAGGCGGGCCAACGTCGCGTTGAAAGACTCCTCCGGCGGACGTCGATCCCCGGTAACGCTGCCGAACAGCGGTTCCAGCAGGCGAAGACTGTCCGGCCCCCACGCCCAGGGACGCAGCCCTGCCAGCTTCCTGCGCGACAACTCCAGCAACGGACTGGCTCCCCCGTGGCCTTCCAGTTCCACAAACTCCGGCAAAGGAAAGCCGGTTTGTTTCAAGCCGCTGAGAAAGGGGGCGGAGGGACGTTGGGGGACGAGTACCACGTCGTCCTGGCGTGCGAGGAACTGCGGCAAAGCGGCCAGATCGTGGGCGAGAGCCGCCTGAGCCTTGACTGGGGTGAAGGAAGAACCACGCGCCAGGACCGCCTCGGCGAACGGATTGAACCAAAAAACGTGGGGAGTTCGCCCTTTGGACTGCGAAAACACCTCCAGTTCCGCGATGAACTCTGGATCGAGTCCAGCGGACCGTCGCCCTTCGACGTTCAATTCGAATCCCTTGGCCCGCTGCGGGGAGAGGGGAAACTTCAGTTGCCGCCGAAACGCTTCCCAGTCGCTTTCCCCTGGATCCTTCCAGCGCCGGAACCATTTCAATCCGTGAGCCACATGTCCGATCTCGTCGCGATAAATACCGTCGAGCAGGGCCGCCGTCTCTGGGTCGCCCACCGCGGCGAAACCGCGGGAAAAGTGGCGGCAGAAATCGAGGTTGGCCTGCTCGAAGGTGAGGCTCAGTCCGGCCACAAAGTCCATCGGCTGCGTCATGGGCGACACCGCCCGCCAGAAGTATCCGCTGACGGGAAGTTCACCGAACTGCAGCCCGCACTGGGCCATCCGCCGCAAGTAGAGCCGGGTATGATCTTGCTCCTCCAACAGCGTTTGCAACACGCCCCGACGAAACGCCTTCGGCGCCTCGGGAAAGCGCAGCAGCACCAGCGCCATCAGCTCGGTGGCGAGCAGCTCGTGATTGGCAAAGAAGTGCAGCAACCGGCCGCGTTCACGTTCTTGTTCCAGTCGGTGGAGCCCGGGAAAATCGGCCTGGCTATCCCCCGCCGCCTTGAAGCGCAGTTCGGCGGGTCGGCCCGGTAGGACCGGGGCCGGCCGGGGCGGCCCCGGCTGGTCGTCGGTAACGACCGACGGCCGGCGCAGCTTTTCTTCCAGCGTCGTCGCGAAGAGGACCTGTTCGGCAAAGTCGCGTAGTTCCATCTCCTCACCCGATCTCGCCAGCTTCCTCACATTCCTGGCAACGACGGGTGAGAAAGTGTTGTTCGGATTTGAGTCCGGCCAACTGGAGCGCGCGACGGAAGTGAAGAGCGGCCGCCCGCGGTTCGTTCCTTTGCCATTCCAGTTCGCCCAACACCGCGTAGAGCAGGTGGTAGGATTCCAATTGGTCGCGATCCCGAATGGCCGCGACGGCGTCCAACCCGGCGGCTGGCCCGAAAACATTGGCCACCACCACCGCCCGGTTGAGCGCCACCACGGGTGAAGGGTCGAACTGCACCAGCCGATCATACAGCGACAGGATTTGCTTCCAGTCGGTCGAGTCGTAGTCCGGCGCGGTGCAGTGACAGGCCGCAATCCCTGCCTGCACATGATACTCGGTGACCCGGTTGCCCGTCGCCGATCGCGCAAGATGAAACAGGCCACGCGCGATCAGCGCGGGATTCCATCGGGAGCGATCCTGTTCGCGGAGACGGAGAAGATGTCCCTCCTCATCGACCCGGGCCGGAAAGCGGGCTGTGTTCAACAGCATCAGAGCCAGCAGAGCGTGGGTCGCCGGCTGATCACCGGCCGTATGCCCCACGAGCAGGGTCGTCAGCCGGATGGCTTCCTGACCGAGGTCTTCCCGGATCAGGTGTTCACCCTGGGAGGCCTTATAGCCTTCGTTGAAGAGCAGGTAGAGCGTTCGCAACACCCCTTCCAGCCGCGGTGCCAGTTCTTCGCCGGAAGGAATCTCAAAGGCGATCCGCGCCTCGCGAATCTTCTGCTTGGCCCGCGTCAGTCGCTTCGCGATGGCGGCCTCCGAGGTCAGGAAAGCGCGGCTGATCTCCCGGATGCCAAACCCGCACAGGGTCTTCAATGCCAACGCCGCTTGGTCTTCCGCGGGAATCAGAGGATGGCAGCACACGAACATCATCCGGAGACGGTCGTCGGTCAGCTCGTGCTCCGAAAAGACCGTCGAATCCGGGGTCGCCACCGGACGGTCCATGAGGCTAATGATCTCCGCCTCTTTGCTGCGGAAGTTCTGTTCCCGGCGGATGACATCCAGGGCGCGGTTCTTGGCCGCACGCATGATCCAGGCGGAAGGATTATCGGGAACGCCGTGGTAGGGCCACGTCTGCAAGGCCCGGGCCAGGGTGTCCTGGACCACATCCTCCGCGAGGCTGAGATGCTCGACGCCGAAGACGCGCGTCAGAATGGAAACCATCTTGCCGGCCTCGTGGCGGAAGAGGTGCTCCACCACCTGCGAGACGTCTCCCGCGGGTGGCGGAGCCTCGATGGTTGCGCTGGCACTCACGCCTTCTTACGTCGCCTTCAGGCGGTGGCCAGGGCGAGCCGTTCGCGCACGCGCCGAAAAACCGGACAGTCCTCCAGCACCGGCCGAACCTCGATGGTGATGCCGTAGTTCAGAGTCGGACACGACCGGGCCACCGCCACGGCCTCTTCCAGGCTGTCGGTGTCCAGCAGCAGATATCCACCCACCACCTCCTTGGATTCCGCAAAGGGTCCATCGGCAATGATTCGTCCACCCTTTCCGGATACGTAGCGGCCGGAGCGGTCGAGCGGCTGTCCGCCTTTGACCTTCCCTTGTTCCTGGAGTCCTTCAAACCACGCCATGACCTCGTCCATGACTCGTTGAAGGTCTTCCGGGCCCAGCCCCTGATCCCACTCCAGGCCGCGAAACAACAGCAGATAAGCAGATGCGGTATCCGGCGCCTTGGTCATCGGTTCTTTCATGGTCTTTTTGGTTCAACAACGGACGGTTCATGCCGCCACCAGCACCTTGAATCCGCCATACCCCATCCGCTTGGGGTTGAAGGGCATGTCCTTAAGATCACACATGCCGTCGAGGCGCGGATCTTTCAGGACCTTGGCATTGACCCGATCCCGATGCGTGCGGGACTTGAAGACGATCCACGAGAACACCGCGGTTTCGTCCGGCTTGAGCTTAAGGATCTTGAGGAAGGGGGTGCCGCAGTTCACCGCCAAATCCTCACCGACGCATTCCCGGACCTCCAGGGCGCCATGGTCCCGCCAGACCTGGGCCGCCTTGGCCGCCAGGCGACGGTAAGCGGCGAGGTTCTTTTTAGGGATTGGCAGCAGATAGCCATCGACATAGTTAGGCATGGATTCCTCCTAATGTGGTTGGTGTTCGAACAGGAAATCAGATCACCGCCTCGGCCAGTGCGACACCCGCTTCCGCCTCCTGCGCCACCGGACACAACTCGGCGATCGGTCGGACCTCCACGATGGCCCCGTAGTCCAGCCCCGGACATTGCCGGGCAATTTCCACGGCTTCGGCCTCGGTGTTCACGGTCAGCAGAAAATAACCGCCGATCGCCTCGTGCGCCTCGGCGTAAGGCCCGTCCGCCACGACCCGTCCCTGGCGGCCGGAGACGACTTTGCCCTCGTTCTCGAGCGGGTTGCCGCCGGCGACTTTGCCTTGGGTGGTCAACCGGTCGAACCATTCCTTCCATTCGCCAACGACGCGTTGCATTTCCTCCGGCGAAAGGCCTTTATGCCAGTCGGTACCGCGGAAGATCAGGAGATAACCATTCTCAGTCGGGTGTTTCATAACGTATGGTTGTTTGCTGGTTTCTTCGATCAATAAGTCGAAAGATCACGATGAGCCGGCCCAACCTGTCCCTCAAGATTTGGGCGATTCCTGGTCGGGGCAGGATGACGCTACCATGATCATCCAACTGACGCCAAAGCGGTCGCTCACCATACCGAACAAGGGTGACCAGAAGGTCTTGGCCAGCGGCATGGTGACTTGTCCCCCTTCGGAAAGAGCGGCGAAATACTTCTGGGCGCGAACCTCGTCGGGAACGGTCACCGTCAGCGAAAAGCCCGCAAAGGCAGCCGGGCCGGAACAGCAACCATCGGACGCCATAATAGTCGCGTCACCGATACGAAACTGGGAATGCATGACTTTGTCGGCCGGGATCGAAGCCGCCGGAGGCTCGGGGCTATCCTTGAAGCGCATGAGTCCCGTGATTTCTGCGTCGAGGGCCTGGCGATAATACTCCAGCGCCTCTTCGCAACGGCCGTTGAAGTTAAGGTACGGTTGAACGAGTGGATTGGTGATAGTGGACATGGTGATGTTTAGTTAGCTTTGTGGAGAAGATCAGTGGTCAATTCCAAGACGAACAACGAGGAAGGTTCTGAGCAGGAAAGGGGCAATGGAGGTCTCACGGGTTTCCGGCGGGAGCAGGGGCGGTCGGAGACGACGACGGTGGGGGACGGTTGACCAATCCAGCGAAAGCCCATCGTTCGACCCAGAGCAGGTACAGCGCCAGGGCCACGATGAGGAGCAGCGAGGGCGAGAAGAGTCCTTCGCCCTGGGTAATGAAAAGGTGGAAGGCCAGGATGTTCACCAGGATGGGACCCAGCACCAGCAGGCCCAGATTCCGGGTTCGTGGAATGGCCACCAGGAGACCGCCGAGCACTTCCAGAACCTTGACGAAGGTGAGATAGCCGGTGGGCACGAACGCCCCCATGAACAAGGCCGGAGGCGATCCTTCCGGTGGAGAGGGAGGGGTCGGGATCAGGTTCAACAGCACCACGAGGCCGGAACCGACGAAGAGCAGGCCGAGCAGACCACCGGCGATGGGAGGAAGGTATTTCATGGAGGTGAAGGTCGAGCGGAACTGTCCGATACCCTCTCACGGTCGGCGAAAAATGGCGACATTCAACGGAGTGACGAACGGCGACGAGAGACAGGGACATTTTCCGGCGTTTTTGGTGGAACCCAGTGAAGGCGCCGGTCCTTATCGGGGGCGCGGACGGCTCGTCCGCTCGATCATCCCGCGGACAGCGGGCTTGAGCCCGCTTCATCGGATGGAGTCGTGTCGGTGATCACGGCTTGGACCATCATAGGTCCAGTAACGATGAAGCGTCCGGAGAGGCGCGCTCCTTGCGGAACGCCGGACCGCGTTAGATTTCCGGCGGAAATCCACTTGCGACAAGGAGCGTGGGTTTCGACGCTAAACCGTTCATGGAGACTGCTTCCGCTCCGCTTCCTGTTCAGTCCAATGCTTCCGCCCGGAAGGGGGTTGGGTGGCTACCCTGGCTCCCCGCCGCCCTGATCGCGGGGTGGTGGGTGCGGGACCTATCCTTCCAGTGGTCTTCGCTGATGGATTACCACTACGGCTGGATTGTCTTGTTCCTGACCGCATTCTTGATCTGGGAGCGATGGCCAACCCGGCCGCGCGATGATCGGCCCACCGGCTGGACCGTGCCCTTTCTGCTGGCCCTGATCGGACTTCCGTTGGTCGCCATTGCGGAGTTGTACCGTATCGGTGTCGGGCGCACGCCCTCCTCGTCGATGGCCCTCAGCCTGGGTTCCACCCTTTTTCTGGCGGCCAACATCCTGGCGCTCGGCGGGCCGCGGACCCTGCGACATTTCGCCTTTCCCCTGCTCTTCTTTTATCTGGCTGTGCCGTTGCCCAAGATCATCTGGAATCCCATCGTTTTCAGCCTGCAGTCGCTGGTCACCACGTTGAATGTGGAAGCGCTGAACCTCCTGGGCATTCCGGCCGAGCGGCGGGCGCACCTCATCCAATTACCCAACTGCGTGGTCGGCGTCGATGAGGCCTGCAGTGGGATTCGCAGCCTGCAATCCAGCCTGATGGCGGCGCTGTTCGTGGGGGATCTGTCACTGCGCCGGGCCAGCGGCAAGGTCCTGTTCCTGTTCGCGGGAATTGGCTTGGCCGTGGTGGGTAACTTTTTCCGGTCGCTGTTTCTCTCCCTGACCGCTTACCGGAACGGGCCGGAAGCTCTGGAAGCGGTGCATGATTCCGCGGGCTGGAGCGTCCTGGTCTTTACGGCTGCGGGGGTGAGCCTGCTGGCTTGGTGGTTGACTCGCCTGGAGAAGCGCCGGGGAGCCGTCGCGCCCCCGGGAGACGCGCCCTAGGCAGCGACCAAGGTGGACGCGCCTTCGTTCGCCGTTGGCAAGGAGTGCCCCTTTGGGCAATTCTTGCCGCGGTCGCCCCGGATGCGCGGGGCGGCCGGCCCAGACTGCATGGATCCCCTTTGGTACGTCGCTCATGTCCGTCCGCGTTGCGAAAAGAAGCTGGCGGAGTTTGCCTTGCGCGAAGCGTTCGAATGCACCCTGCCGCTGTATCGCAGCGTCAAACGGTACCGCGGCAAGACCGTCGAGTTCCGCAAACCGCTCTTTCCCGGTTACGTTTTTCTCCGGGTCGTTCCGGAAGCCGCCCCCAAACTTCGCCAGAATCAACACGTCGCCAATCTCCTGGAACCGCCCGACCAAGATGAGTTCCAGCAGCAGTTGGGAGACATCCTTCTGGCGCTGGACACCGAATTGGAGGTCCGGCTCGAACCGCAGATCATTGAAGGCCAGCGAGTCCGGATCAAAACGGGCCCCTTGCGCGGCCTCGAGGCGGTCGTTTCCGGGCGGTCCGGTATGCTCGAGGTCCATCTGCGCTTGGATTTTATCGGACAAGCCGCGGCCCTTCGCCTGGCCGCCGACGAGTTGGAACCCATCTGAAATCGGATGAGAAGGCGGTAACGGCCGAATCCGTCCCGGTTTCAACCAGACACGCGCCTCACCCCCGGAACCACTTGGCCAGCGTACGCAGGAGTTCGTTACGGGTGTCCCGACGCAGCACTTCGGGTGGGGGCGCCGGCTGAATACCGCGTTGCAAATCCCAGTAGTGGCAGGCGACCAGAAGTTGGTAGGTCGCCTGTAGGAGGCTCCAGACGAGACCGGGCATGCCATGACGCCAAGCCTGCTGTCCGAGGTAACGTCCCAGAAACTCCGATGCCGGCCGGCGCAACAGGTATGGCCAGATGGGCGGCTTCACGAGCGCCACCTGGCGTTCGGCATCCAATCGACTGTAGTGGACAAATTTCTGAATGAACCGATCCAGGGACTGGCCGTATCCGGGATGTTCAATCGCCCACTCCGGGTTGGGGGGCAGGTTCTCCTGTACCCCTTCCACTCGCGGCCGTTCGTGGACCAATTCCGGCCAGTGAACCTGTTTCCGGCGCACGAACCGGACCTGATGGTCAGGCCAGAATCCATGTTCCAGCCATTCGCCGAGAAAGAAGTTCTTCCGCGGCAACCCAATCGCCGCCGCCGCCGAGGTCCCGGCCAACTGGCGCAGGTACGCGGCCAGTGACGCGGGAACCCGTTCGTCGGCGTCCACGATCAGCACCCAATCATAGGTGCATTGGGACAGGGCGAGATTCCGCACCGGTTCCACGACCGGATGGACGGGCATGTCGATCACTCGGGCGCCCAGCCGGGTGGCGATTTCCCGCGTGTCGTCCGTGCTCGCCATGTCCGCCACCAGGAGTTCATCGGCCCACTGGAGCGTTTCCAGACAACCCGCGAGCCAGGCGGACTCATTTCGGGTGTGAACAAGTGCGGTGATCTGGGACGACGTAGAGTTCATTCGCGGTGGGCCAATGGCGGCAACGGAGGGAACATCCTTTAGTACATAAATTATATCGCGATGAAGGTGAAATATATTACGATCATCATAAGTTAATGTCGATCAAATCCGCAATAGCATCGTTCGGCTCAAAACACTCCCAGCAGTTTGACCGCCGCCGCCATGGCAAACGCCAGAATCAGCAGGTCGAAACCCCGTTGCGGAAGGCGGTTCACGACCTGCCGACCTAGCAGCAGTCCGGCCGCGATGGCCGGCAGGAACAGAGCATTGAACAAGAGAGTGGGCGGGGTGATCAGGCCGAGTTGGATGCTGAACGGAACCTTGATCAGGTTGATGAGCAGGAAAAACCACGCGCTTGTGCCGATGAATTCGGCCTTCGGGAGTGAGACTGCCAGGAGATACAGCGCCATCACTGGCCCGGCGGCGTTGGCCATCATGGTGGTGAGTCCGGCCGCGAACCCCATGGTCCAAGCAAAACCTCGGGTGTGCGGGAGGGTCGCGAACAAGGCCGGCCGCACGTAGCGCAGGGCCTGGAGCAGGGCCAGCACCAGCACGATGCCGCCAATGACGGGATTGAAGCCCGTCCCCGGCAGGCCGCGGTACTGGACCCAGCGCATCAACGCCCATCCGGCCGCAACTCCGAACACCGCCGGGGGTAGGGTGCGCAGGACATGGGTCCATTGCGCGTGGCGGCGAAACAACCAGACCGCCCCGAGATCACCGGCGATCAGCATGGGCAGCACCACGCCCGTTGAGGCCAACCCCGGAAACAGGCCGGCGAAAATCACCACGTGCATCAGGCTGATCCCGGGGAGCCCGCTCTTGGAAATGCCAATGCCCAACGCAGCGAGCGTCGCCAGCAGCCATTGGGAGAAAGAGAAGTCGGGGAGCAAAGGGGATAAGGTCGGTGGTCGGTCGTGCGTCACCAAGATGACCGGATGCTGAAAGGTTTGTCAGCGACGGACAGGATCCGGCAACAGTCCCTCGACGTTCCCTGCCACAGGCCGCCCTTCAAGTGAGGACGGCGTCGCGCGTCGCTCCTGCGAAGCCGTCGCGTGGCGGTGGCCATTCGCAGTGCGTCGTCGATCGTCCGGTGGAGGGACGGAGAGCCGCATCCTGGCTGCGGCTCCGCCGCGCGTTGGACCTTGGTCGGCTGAACCTCGTTACTGCTCGTCCAGGCAAGTCACGCCGGGCAGGGGGGTTCCCTCGAGAAACTCCAGACTCGCTCCACCTCCCGTGCTCATAAAGGTCACCTGGTCGCCCAACTTCGCTTGGTTGATGGCTTTGACCGAATCACCGCCACCAATGATGGATTTCGCTCCGTTGGCCGTGGCGTGGGCCACCGCCTTGGCCACCGCCAGGGTTCCCTCCGCAAACCGCGGATCTTCGAACATGCCCATCGGCCCGTTCCACAGGATGGTCCGCGCCGATTGGATAAGGCTGGCAAAACGAGTCGCCGTGGCCGGACCGATGTCGAATCCCTCGCAATCGGCGGGAATGTCCGGTCCGGTGTTCACCCGCGGATCGACCGGCTCCAGGATCGGTTTGCCTTTTTTGTTGAGCTTCCCAGTGTCCTTCAACCCGGCAATCACGTTGTCCACCGGCAGTTCGAACTGAACCTTGCGCTCACGGGCCTTGGTTTCGGCGTCCAGGGCGGTCTGGATGTGTTCCGGTTCCACCAAGGATTTTCCGGTTCGCTGTCCATGGGCCAGCTTGAAGGTATAGGCCATGGCGCCGCCGATCAGAATGGTGTCGGCCTTTTCGATCAGGCGATCGATGACCTTGATTTTGTCCGAGACTTTGGCGCCACCGAGGATGACCACGAACGGGCGGGCGGGTTTTTCCAGTTCATCGCCGAGAAACTTGAGTTCCCGCTCCATCAGTAGTCCGACCGCGCAACGACCTCCCCATGCGGAGATGATCCGCGCGACGCCGCAGGTGGAGGCATGGGCTCGGTGAGCGGCTCCGAAGGCGTCGTTCACGTACGCATCGGCCAGCAGCGAGAGTTGGGCGGCAAACACGGGGTCGTTCTCTTCCTCTTCGGCGTGAAACCGTACGTTTTCCAACAGCAGCAAGCCCCCGTCCTCCAAGGACTTGGTGGCGGCCAGCGCTTGGTCGCCGACGCAGGAGTCCACGAACTGGACGGGCCGGCCCAGGAGTTCCGCGAGCTTTTCCGCGACAGGTTTGAGACTCAGGGAGGGTTCCCGCTTCCCTTTGGGCCGCCCCAAGTGCGCCGCCAAGACGATCCGGGCTCCTTTCTCGATCAATAACTTGAGGGTCGGCAACGTCTCCCGGATGCGGGTGACGTCGTTGATGACCATGCGGCCATCCTTTTCCTCCATGGGAACATTGTAATCGACCCGGACCAGCACCCGCTGCCCGGACACGGAGAGATCGCGAACGGTGAGTTTCGCCATAATGGTTTCCTTCCTCGAAGGCCGGCGACGATACCCAGGGGGCGCAAGGGGGTGAAAGTGATTTTCCCGAGGCCGTTGCGCGATTGTGCGAGGAAACAGAAAAAGCGGGCACCTTGCGGTGCCCGCCTAACCCAAACAACCAAACTAACCTCCTTTGCCGTAGTCGAGGACTTCGGCTGAGAGCTGGATGACAGCCGTGGGCTGACGACCCCGCTCCCGGGAACCAACGCAGAGTTACTTAGCGAACGTCACACAACGTTCAATGGAAAAGTTCAGGAAAGTGGCGAAATACTGACAAAATGTCATCGCACAGCGGGCGGCATGCCTCGCGTTCTGAAGTGATTCTTCAGGGTCAACTCATTCCGGGAGAAACGATTGTGAGTTTTTGTCCCCTCCCGTCCCCTCCTCGGCCCGCCGTTCGTCCACCCGCGTCGATTCGTGCGAGCGGCCTCTTTGAGTTCCTTGGGGCAGCCGAGGCCGGAGAACACCGGGGAACTTCCTCGTCCGAGAGATCCTTAACCCGCCTTTGCCCGCCTGATTCCCAGTTGCAACCCCAGTCGTATCAACAAGATGTCAATGGGCGAATCTTGATTCTGTTCCTAAACGGGGAGAGCGTGCTCAAGCTCCAAAAGCCAAATCCCAAATCCCAAAGAAGCTCCCAAACCCCAAGTTTACCCTAAATCCGTGAGATGAAGAACCTCGGATAGCTCGGACGACACGTATGAGCAAGGGGCGATCTAGAGCCCTGTCCGCTCGGCGTCTTCACCCTCGGGATGAGGACTCATTTTGGTCTAACTCGCTTTCCATCCGTGAGATCCGCGTCATCCGTGGTTCCAATTCCCCTTTTCAGGTTTACCGATCTGCAGCGCCGCCCGAGTGGGAACAGACGCTCCCCACGCTCCCCACAACGCCTCACTTTCAGGACGGTTCGAGGAGCGGGAACCGTGAGGGTGAAACCTTTTTTGGGCTTTGAGCTTTGAATTTGGAGCTGTCTCCACCGCGCCAAAAAAGGAAATGCGCCCGGCCCGGATGCCGATGACCGGTGGATAACCCAGGACCATTTGTTGGCTCGCCTCCCCCTTCGGTTGTTTGTTCAGTCCCTCCCCGCATGCAAATCCTGCCTCACACCCGGAATTGCTTCGTCTGCGGTCTGCACAATCCGGCCGGACTCCGTCTCGACCTCGCCACGGACCGGCGGGTCGTGGAAGCCCGCTTCCAGTTCCGGCGGGAGTTTTGTGGATTCACGGACACCATCCATGGCGGTTTGATCGCCACGGTCCTCGATGAAGTCATGGTGTGGGCGGTGGGGGTGGGCGCCCGGCAACTCACCTATTGCGGCGAGATGACGGTGCGTTACCTGCGTCCCACGCCTCCGGAAACTGACGTATTGGTGCGCGGCGAACTGGTGGAGAACAAGCGAGGGCGCCTGTTTCTGGCCAAAGCGGCGTCGTTCAACGCCGCGGGTGAGCTCCTGGCCGAATCCACCGGCAAGTATCTTCCCATTCCGGCCCATCTCCAGCCGCCGATGCGAGCGGACTTCGTTGAGCCTCCTGATTCCATCTTGGGTCCCTGAAACGGGTGGAGTCGAAGGGGTCCGGAACGCGGAGAGCCCGAGGTCCGAAGTTCCAAATCCCAAATCCCAAGCGCCAAAAAAGTTCCAAGCGCCAAGCTCCCGGTTCCCCTCCAGAACCCTCTCAGATCTGGACCCGTGTGGGATGCTATCCAACCTGGACCGCTCATTGGACCTTGGAGCTTGGGTTTTGGAGCTTTACGCCTCCCACCTTCGCGCGGGCGAGCCATCCGCTGCGACATCCCCCGTGCCCTCCGGGTCCGTTCATGGCTTCCTTGGCCCGGTGACGCTCTATGACCAGTTGGTGAAGCTCGAATCGACCGCCGGGGACGTCCTACTCGGCGGATTCCTCGACCATGTTTCCCGTCAGAATCTCACCCTCTACCCAGCCCAGGAAGAGGCCATTCTGGAATTGTTCGAGAACCGGAATGTTATCCTCAACACGCCGACCGGTTCGGGGAAATCCCTGGTCGCCGCCGCGTTGCACTTCCAGTCCTTGGCCCGCGGCCGACGCTCCGTCTATACCTGCCCTATCAAGGCGTTGGTCAACGAGAAGTGGTTGGCCCTGTGCCGGGAATTCGGACCGGAGAACGTCGGCCTCGCCACCGGGGATGCCACGGTCAATCGCGACGCTCCCATCCTCTGCTGCACCGCTGAGATCCTGGCCAACATTGCTTTGCGCGACGGACCCACCGCGCCGGTTCACGACGTGGTCATGGACGAGTTCCACTATTACTCCGACCGCGAACGGGGGGTGGCCTGGCAGGCGCCGTTGCTGACGCTTCCGCAAACCCGTTTCCTGCTGATGTCGGCAACCCTGGGCGATACGGAATTTTTCGCCGGCGAACTGACCCGCCTGAATGGTCTCCCGACGACCGTGGTGAAATCAGTCACGCGGCCCGTTCCGCTGGAGTTCTCCTATGCCGAAACGCCGCTCGCCCAGACACTCGCTCAACTCCTGGCCGACGGAAAAGGACCAGTGTACGTGGTTCACTTCACCCAGGCGGAGGCCGCCCAAAGCGCGCAGGATTTCACCAGCATCAACGTCGCCTCACGGGACGAGAAGGCGGTCCTCGCCAGCGCCCTCGAAGGGTTTCGCTTCTCCAGTCCTTACGGCCCGGAGTTGAAGAAATGGCTGCGCCATGGCTTGGGGCTGCACCATGCCGGCCTGCTTCCCAAGTACCGCATCCTGGTCGAGAAGCTGGCCCAACAGGGGCAACTCAAGGTGATCTGCGGGACCGATACGCTCGGCGTCGGCATCAACGTCCCCATCCGCACGGTCTTGTTCACCCGGTTGTGCAAGTTCGACGGACAGAAGGTCGGCATCCTGACCGCCCGGGACTTTCACCAGATTGCCGGCCGGGCGGGCCGCAAGGGATTCGACAACGTCGGCTGGGTGGTGGCCCAGGCTCCGGAACATGTCATCGAGAACCTGAAGCTGGAAGAGAAGGCGAAGCGGGACGGTAAGAAGATCGTGAAGCGCCAGCCGCCGGATAAGAACTTCGTCAACTGGGACCGCAAGACCTTCGAGCGCCTTCAGAACGCCCCGCCCGAGCGGCTCAGTTCCCGATTCCAGGTCACCCACGCGCTGCTGCTCAACGTGCTCGGGCGACCGGGCAATGGCTGCGCCGATCTGCGAGACCTGATTCGCCGGTGCCACGATTCGCCGAACCAGAAGAAGGCCCACACCCGGCGGGCCTGGCAGTTGTTCCGTTCGCTCGTGGAGCGCGGCATCATCGAAATCGCCGAACGGGGAACCCCGGGTCCGAAGCTGCGCGTGAACGTAACGCTCCCGGAGGACTTCTCGCTCAACCAGGCGCTGTCGCTCTTCCTCCTGGACACGCTGCCGCTGTTGAACCGCGAAGCCCCGGACTACGCCCTCGATCTTATCACTCTGGTGGAATCGATCCTGGAGGATCCGGACCTCATCCTGCGCGCGCAGCTCAACCGGCTGAAGGCGCAGAAAGTCGCCGAACTGAAGGCGCAAGGAATGGAATACGACCAGCGCATGGAGGAATTGGAAAAGCTGGAGTATCCCAAGCCGCGCCGGGAGTTCATTTACGAGACCTTCAACGCCTGGGCCGCGCGGCATCCCTGGGTGGGACAGGAAAACATCCGGCCCAAGTCGGTCGCGCGGGAGATGTTCGAAGAGTTCCGGTCGTTCAGTGATTATATTAAAATCTATGAATTACAGCGGGCCGAGGGAGTGTTGCTCCGGCATCTGAACAGCGTTTACAAAGTGCTGGTTCAGACCGTGCCTGAGGCGGCCAAAACCGAATCCGTCCAGGAGCTGGAGGACTATCTGAGGACGATGTTGCGCCAGGTGGACTCGAGTCTCCTGGAGGAATGGGAACGACTGCGCCATCCCGACCGACAACAGCCAGCGGAGACGAAGGAGGTGCGACCGCCGGGAGCTGAAGAAGCGGCCCAGGATGTGACCCGGGACCGGAAGGCGTTTCTGGCGGCCATTCGGACCCGGATCTTCACTTTCCTGCGGGCGCTGGCGAACGGCGATGTTCCGGGCGCGATATCCGCTCTGACCTTGGCTGAGCATGAGGCGGCTGAACCGGATCCGGAACAGGTCAGGCAACTGGAGGAGTCGCTGATGGCCTACGAATCCGGTCATCGTTTTCTCTGTCTGGATCCCGAAGCGCGAAACCTGCGGCACACCTACGTGGTGCCGTCCGAGGACGGCACCACCTGGCGGGTCCAGCAGATCCTGGTCGATCCCGATGCCCACAACGACTGGATGGCGGAATTTTCGGTGAACCTGGCCGAATCACGGACGGCCCGCGGCCCCGTGTTGCGGTGGGTCAGATTGGGACCGGTGGCGCTGCCGGCATGAATGTACCGCAGGTTTTTAACCTGCCTCCCGGATCCGCCGGCAGGCTGAAAGCCTGCGAAGGGGGGACCGAGGGGACAGGACACCTGTTGCTACTTCGTGTTCGCTGCTCCTCCGTGGTCCAAAGCAGCCGGCAGACGACCTAGGCCGACAGGTGACCTGGTACGAATGGCGCTTAATTAAGGCCTAATGTCTTTTTGGTGAGTCGTTTACGTCGAGT